>WTHB01000140.1 GCA_011523305.1 Planctomycetaceae bacterium
GTGCCGACCGGGGAAGGGTCTACAGCCATCTGCCGACGCCGATCACGGTCGGCCGCGAAGAGGGCAACACCATTCAGCTCAACGACGAGCGGATCAGCCGCTATCACCTCAAACTGCAGGCTGATAACAGCAAGATTGTCCTCACGGATCTTGACAGCACCAACGGCACCAAGGTCAACGGTGAGGAAATCCATGTGCGGATCCTGCGGGATGGCGACATGATTGCTCTGGGTCGGTCCGTTTTGTTGGTTGGTTCCCACAGCGATATCGACCGCCGAATTGCCGACATGGCCGCCCGGCTTCCGGATGACGAAGGTGATCGGGCTCGAGCAATGCAACGCCGGATGGAGCGAGCCTCGGCCAATCAGTCAGACATCATCGAGGATCTTGGCAAGGCGAAATTGCCGCTGTTGCCCGGCGGGCCACCTCCCCTTCCCGAACACCTGAGTCCTGCCCAGTCAGCGGAACTGAGTGAACTGCTCGACTACGTGCAGGCGGTACTGCGTGAGGCGGCCGATGGGGCCGTCATGCGGCCCGGGCACGAAAAAGTTGAAATCGACTTTGCTCCCTGGCAGGGGCTGCTTGACCTGCAGGCCCGCCTGGCGGAACTGTTACGGCAGGTCGCTGAGCCTCCCACTGATTGATCAGCAGCCCAATGCCGGCCTGATATATTCTCCACCTGCGACGCCCACGGACGTGCCCGCCAATGGAACCGACTGCTGATCGCCCGTTCGCCCACCTCCATTGCCACAGCCATTACAGCCTGCTGGACGGCGCCAGTTCCATCGACAGGCTTGTCGGACGCGCCAGTGAACTGGGCATGTCGGCGCTAGCCATCACCGATCATGGCAATCTGCATGGTGCCTTGGAGTTCTACAACAAGGCGAAGAAGGCGGGGCTGAATCCGATCATCGGCTACGAGGCCTACATCGCGCCGGCGAGCCGCTTTCAGAAGGATGCCGGCAGCCAAAAGGAAGCCAGCTACCACCTCACGCTACTGGCTCGGGATCGAACCGGGTTTGCCAATCTGCTCCAGTTGGCCACCAAGGCCTACCTTGAGGGTTTCTATTTCAAGCCTCGCATCGACCGGGAGATCCTTGAAGCTCACTCCGAAGGGCTGATCTGCCTGTCGGGGTGTCTCTCGGGCGAGTTCAGCCGGGCCCTGGTGGGATCGTCCCGTGAACAGCGTGAGTCACTCGAGCAGGGGCGGCAGGTCGCCAGCTGGTTTCAGAAGGTTTTTGGTGACCGCTACTTCATTGAGGTGCAGGACAACGGCCTCGACATCCAGCGGCAGGTGACCAATGCCGCCATCGACATTTCTCAGGAACTGGGCATTCCTCCTGTCGCGACCTGCGACTGCCACTACGTGAATCGGGAAGATGCCGAAGCACAAGACATTTTGCTCTGTGTGAATACCGGTCGCTTTCGCAACGATGCCTCGCGGATGAAGATGGACTCAACGGAGTTCTATCTGAAGAGCCCCGCCGAAATGTACGACGCCTTCGCGGGCCACGATCGCGACTGGGTGGCTGGGGCCGTTGGTCGAAGTCAGGAAATTGCCGATTCGGTCTCGATCGAACTCGACCTTGGAAAGCGGCACTTTCCCGGGTTTGACCTGCCGGAGGGCCGTACGGCTGCGGACGAGTTGCGGGATCTCTGCCTGCAGGGGCTTCGGGCTCGGTATGCCGACCTGCCGAAACGCTGGGCAGACCAGCCGGGAGGAGACCTGCATGCGGATGTGATGGAGCGGTTGGACCGAGAGTTAGGGGTGATCAACACCCTCGGTTTTGCCAGCTACTTTCTGATCGTCTGGGACTTTGTCCGACATGCCCGTGACCGGGGTATTCCCGCGTCTGCTCGCGGGAGCGGTGTTGGTGCGTTGGTGGCCTATGCCCTCTACCTGTCTCACGTCTGCCCGCTGGAATACGACCTGTTGTTTGAGCGGTTTCTCGATGTCAGTCGGCTGGAAGCCCCCGATATCGACATCGACTTCTGCAAGGAGCGACGGGGAGAAGTCATTGACTACGTCAAGCAGAAGTATGGCGAAGCCAACGTCGCACAGATCGGCACCTTTGGAACCCTTGCCGCCCGCGCGGCGATTCGGGATGTCGGTCGGGCGCTCGGCATGGCTATCCCGCAGGTCGACAAGATTGTCTCGTTGGTGCCGGATCAGTTGGGCATTTCGCTTGCCGAGGCAACAGCGCCCGGCAGCCAACTGGCGGAGGCCTGTGAGGCCGATCCGCAGACGCAGGAACTTGTCGATCTGGCCGGACGGATTGAGGGTCTCGCGAGGAATGTCGGCACCCATGCGGCCGCAGTGGTGATTGCTGATCGACCGCTGGTTGAGTATGTGCCGCTCCAGCGGGTGACCGGCAAGGAGGAAGTCATCACCCAGTGGTCGATGAATGATGTCGAGCGTGCCGGCTTGATGAAGATGGACTTTCTTGGCCTCCGGTATCTCACGATCGTGTCCAAAACGATTGAGATCATTGAGCGGACACGCGGCGAGCAGTTGGATCCGTTGCTGTTTCCCCTTGAGGACGCGGAGACCTTTGCGCTGCTCTGCCGAGGGGAGACCAAAGGGATCTTCCAGCTTGAAAGCGGTGGTATTCGCGATCTCCTGCAGCGAATGAAGCCCGACCATTTCCGGGACATCGTTGCCGTCAATGCCCTCTATCGGCCGGGGCCGCTCGAAGGAGGCATGGTTGACGACTATGTCGCGGTCAAGCACGGTCGACAGCGGGCAGAATACCCTCACCCAGTGATGAAAGACGTGCTTGAAGAGACCCATGGGGTGATGGTCTATCAAGAGCAGGTGATGCGAATCCTCGAGCGGCTTGGGGGCATCGAGCTCTCCAAGGCGTATACCTGTATCAAGGCGATCAGTAAGAAGAAGCACGAAATCATCGCGGCCTTCCGAGAGCAGTTCTTGGATGGGGCTCAGTCGCAGGGGCTGCCGAAAGGCGAGGCGGCCGCCCTGTTTGGGCTGATTGAAAAATTCGCCGGATACGGCTTCAACAAAAGCCACTCAACCGCCTACGCCCTGCTGGCTTGGCAGACGGCCTATCTAAAAACTCACTATCCGACCGAATTCATGGCTGCGTTGCTGACGGGTGATATCCCGGGTCGCAATTTCAAGAAGAAGGATTCGCTGGTCGAGCACATCGAGGATTGCCGGCGGATGAACATTCCGGTCGATCCGCCGGATGTCAATCGATCTGATGTTGAGTTCACCGCCCGTGACGGCACCATTTTGTTTGGACTGTCGGCAATCAAGGGCTGCGGCAGGCAGGCATCTGAGGCGATTGTTGCGGAGCGAGTTGCCAATGGCGACTATCGCGATCTGTTCGATCTTTGTGGACGGGTCGATGGATCAGTGGTCAATAAGACAGCGCTGGAGAATTTGACCAAAGCGGGGGCGCTCGACAGTCTGCTTGGCGAGGGCGATCATCGTGGCGGCTTGTTTGCCGGGATTGAACGGGCCGTTGCGGCTGGGGCGGCTCGAATGGCCGACCGAAAGAGTGGCCAGAAGAATCTCTTTGCAGCCTTCGAAGAGGCCGAGCCAGAGATCGAAGAACCAGTGGCTACGCTACCCGATGTGCCGCCGCTGACCGACATGGAGATGCGGTCATTCGAGAAGGAAGTGCTTGGGTATTACGTTCACAGCCATCCTCTGGCGGAATTCCGCGGGTTGCTCCAAGCGGTCTGCACGCATGGATCGGCCGACGTTTCCAACGCCGAACCCAAAAGTGAGGTGGTGATGGGAGGGCTTGTCGGTGCGCTCAAGCTCTCCAACACCAAGCAGCCACGGCCAGGCTCGACCTTCACCCGCTATGGCATGTTCGACCTGGAGGACATGGACGGACTGGTCCGCAGTATCTGCTGGCCGGAAGAGTATGCCCGGCTGGGGGAGTTGCTCGTGCCGGATGCTGTTGTGGTAGTGGCCGGTTCTGTCGATCGGCGGGCTGGCAGCGAAGAGACCAATTTGATCATCAATGAAATTCTTCCCATTGCCGATGTCTGGAACCGGCCAGCTCGGGCGGTGCACATCAAGGTGGTGGAGGCCGATCATGACGTCTCAAGCCTCGACCAGCTCAAGGAAATTCTTTTGCGGCATGAAGGGCCGACGCCGATTCGGCTGGTCATCGAACTGCGGGACGGTCGCCGAGCTCTGCTCGACGTCGATGGCGTGAAGGTGACCTGGTCGGCTGGACTGTTGGCTGAACTGGAAGACCTGCTCAGCCCGGGGGCGGTGCGGGCCCAGGTTGGGATTTCCACAGGGCGTCGCGAAGACCGGCAGCCCCGCGGCCGCCGGAACGGGTTTCAAACCGCATCCTGAGCCAAAACCACGGCTGAAAAGGGCTCATTTTTGGTGAAAGTCGCATTGCGACGCATTTTTTCGCCAACTACCCTTCTGAGCGGTCGGGTTCCCACCAGACTTCGTCGCCCCCAACGCTACCCGAGGGTAAAGCCATGGCTCTCTCGTCCATTCTCACTACGCGGTTGCTGCGTTGCCTGAGCATCGGTTCTCTGGTCGTTGCTGTGTGTCTCCTGGGGTTTCCCGGCGGTGTACGGGATGCGGCAGCGCAGTTTGGTGGCCAGGGTGGAGGCCAAGGCGGCCAAGGCGGTCAAGGCGGCCTAGGTGGTGGACAAGGCGGGCTAGGTGGTGGACAAGGCGGGCTAGGTGGTGGACAGGGTGGTCAGGGCGGACAAGGCGGCACGGGGAGTCAGGCCGGTGGGTCGGGCGTGGTGATCAATCCACAGGGTGTGTTGCGGGTGCTGGCCATGCCCGATGCCAAACTCACGCACGCGCAAAAACGGGCAGCCGTCGCCAGCCTTCCAGGTGATCTGCAAAAGCCATCGCCTCTCCGGAAGGTGGCACTCCGTCGGCTCGAAGCCGCGATGGCCGAGGCCACGGCCAACGGCCAACCGCTTCCGGAGGCCGTGGGAAACCTCGCAGGCCTCACCCGCTTGCAGTACGTCTTCGTTTATCCAGCGTCTGCTGATCAGCCAGGGGATATCGTGCTGGCTGGTCCTGCCGAACCATGGGTCGCTGATCCATTCGGACGACCGATTGGGATTGAGTCAGGGACACCGATTGTCCAACTGGAGGATCTCGCAGCTGTAATGCGGGCGTTTCCGCCAGGGCAGCCTGCCGATCTGCTGGTGGGCTGTTCCATTGATCCGACGCAGGAAGGCCTTGCCCGGATGCAGGCCTTCCTGAAGAACGTCGGCCTGGTGAATCCGCAAGGGACCCAGGGTGAAATTGTCAACGGATTGCAGGAGGCACTTGGGCCCCAAGTCGTCACGGTCGATGGCATCTCGCCGCACACCCATTACGCCCAGGTGTTGGTCGAAGCCGACTACCGAATGAAACTGATCGGAATTGGCCTGGAAAAGCCGCCCGTGCGGATGAGCACCTGGATCGACCTGACCTCGGCAAGTGGTGTCGCTGCAAATGCCCTGCAACGCTGGTATTTCACGCCATCCTATGACTGTCTGAAGATGACAGAAGACGATCTCGGTATCGAACTTGTCGGTGATGGAGTCAAACTGGTCGGAGCCGATGAAATGGTGATGCCAGACGGCAGTCGGAAGAGCAGTCAGCGGTCAAGCCGAGCCAGCAAACTCTTCACCCAGGCGTTCACCCTGAAGTACCCGCAGATTGCCAGCCGGCATCCGGTCTATGCTCAACTCCGAACGCTCGTCGATCTGGCGATCGTCGCGGCCTATCTGCAAGAGCATGACGCCTATGGCCGGGTGGAGTGGGGAGCAGAGATGTTTCGAGATGAGGCTGCGTACGCGATCGAACGGTTCCCTGCCCCCCAGCAGATAGACTGCGCCGTCAACGCCGTTCGCAAGGGCAGCCGGCTTTTGACACCAATCGGTGGTGGCGTGGTGATGACGCCTCGGCGAGCCCTCGATGCAGCCAACCTCCAGGTGGACGAAAATGGCGGTGTTGCGAGCGTTCGTGCTGGCCTACAGGTTCCAGCAGACCGCTGGTGGTGGGACTGACTTTACGCAAACCACAGCCCTCCAGGCTGTTTTCGCTTGGGCGTCGTTGGGTAAGCCCTTGGTCGGTTTTCCGATGACGCTGCAGGCCGACATCCCGACATCCCGCCAGCCTGCAGCTATGGCTCAGTTGGCCTTCGCGCTAACCGTGATTGCGGTTCAAGGCGGTGTCAGAACTGCCAGATCACGTCGCAGCCGCCGTAGAACTGACCGAGTTTGTCGCCGCCGACGTTGATGCCCTGGCCCAAGGGCTTGCCGTACGGTCGGGGCGTGGTGGACGTGTTTGGACTGAACCAGTCGTAGCGTAATTCTGGGCGAATGACCCAGTTGTTGTTTGGATACCAATTCAGGCCAAAGGTCAGTTCCCAAAAAGAGCCGGCAAAACCTTCGGTCCAGTAGCCTGGATTGCCGAGTTGGCCTTCGTTTCGCAGCGGTGCCGAAATGATGTACCCATTGTTGTCTCGGAAATACTCGAGCCTGACACCACCCTCCCACTTTGGACTGAACTGCCAGAAGAGATAGTTGACAAACGAGTACCACTGGGCGAGACCCGGTTGCTGACCTGTGTTGCCCGGGGAGACGTTGGCATTGAACTGCCAGGCATTGTCGTTCTGAAATACGTAGATCAGTTTGTCCGACAGCCGGTTGGTGTAGACCGTGCTGACGAGGGTGCGATTGCCAACGAGTGAACCGTCGGCAGGGTCGCGGCTGATAGTGGTCACCTCATTGCCCGTGGTTGTCATGATCGACAGGGTTTGGGTCTTGTCGCTGCTTTCGAGGTTGATGCCTCCGAGAAAACTTGCGGTGCTGCCAGCCCCGGGATAATTCGGGTTGAGGATGGCAAAGTCACCCGTCATCGGCTGACCATCAAAGAAGTTGTTCCATCCGGTGGTGATGCCACCAAAAAAAGTTGCCTCTTCAGTAGGCTGCCAGGAGCCCAGGAAGCCGGTGAAGGTGAAGGGTGAAAACTGCATGGAGAAGGCGTGCGAGTAGAAGAAGTTGCCGATTGCAGGAACCTGTTCAAAGCCGAGAATGCTGTAGAAGTGCCCAAACCGGAGGTTCACATTCCGGTAGGCGACGTCGGCGAAGAGTTGTGGCATCGCCAGACCGTAGTCCTTCGAGAACCCCCAGGAGGCAATGTTCTCAATGCCGAGTGGTTGGAGGGGGTAAGCATCGAAGCCAAGGGCCGTGGTGTAGAAGTAATCCGTGCCGAAGAGCAGGTCGACTCGACCACCAACATCCCAGCCAGTGGAGCCATCGGCTTCCCGCTCGGTGACAAAGTAAAGTTGGTTGAGCTGCCCCTGCCAACTCCGGTCACCGAGTGTCACCGGACCATTGAACGGTGCTCCCCAGTTGTTGGCTCCCAGGCCGTACTCAATCCAGCCGTAGGTGTAGATGTCGCGGTCTTCCAGTCGCGGAAGGTGAATCCGCCGATCTGGCCCGCTGCCATAGTCGATCCGCTGCCAGGCCTCCTTGGTATCTGCAGGTTGCACATCCGATTCTGGGGGCGTCTGGCCACCAGCGGGTGTGACCACAGACAAGCTCAGCAGGAGCAGCAGCCACGCCAGTCTGCGGCCAGACCAATTCCGTCGCATGCTCACACCGCTCCCACCGCTTTTGCCGGGCTGAACCCATTGTCCCGCGTATCGGTCTGATCGTTACGACCGATCGTGGGCGGCCATGCGGGAAAAGGCAGGCGATAGAACTTTCCCAGTTTGCCCGGATGGGGAGGCAGATGAGCCCGTGCCGATCAGTCGTGGCCGAGCAACCAGGCCAGGAGCCCCTTCTGGAGGTGCAGCCGATTGGCTGCCTGGGCGACGACCACGCTTTGCGGGCCATCGATGACCTCATCAGTCACCTCTTCCCCCCGCCGGGCAGGGAGACAGTGCATAAAGACGGCGTCAGGGCAATGCTCCATGAGCGGTGCATTCACTTGGTAGGGCTGAAACGCAGCCTGGCGAACCTCGCGCTCAGACTCCTGTCCCATGCTCGCCCAGACATCGGTGTAGACCGCTACTGCTCCCTTCACGGCCGTAACCGGGTCGGTCGTCTGTTGGATCTGGGCGTCTGGCAGGATGGTCTTGAGGTGTTCCTGGAAAGCCTCGTCAAACTGATAGGCCTCCGGGGCTGCCAGCACAAACCGCATGCCGAGCAGGCTGCAGGTGACCGCGAGTGAGCGGGCCATGTTGTTGCCATCACCAACAAAGGCAAAGGTGAGATCGCTCAGACGGCCGAAGCGGCTTCGCAGCGTGTAGCAATCGGCGAGCGCCTGACAGGGATGGCTAAAATCACTGAGGGCATTGATCACAGGCACGCTCGATACGGCAGCCAGTGCTTCCAAAGTGGTGTGTGACTTTGAGCGGCACGCAATGCAGTCAACATATTCGCTGAGTACCCGGCCAAAGTCATCCAGGCTCTCCCGGGAACTGGCAAAGCCAGTATCTGCACCGAGAAAAAGACTTGAGCCACCCAGATGCACCATGGCTGTCTGAAAACTGACTCTGGTTCGCAGGCTCTGCTTTTCAAACACCAAGGCCAAGACGCGGCCCGGGAACAACGCCTCCCGAATTCCAGCATCGTATTTCGTTTCCAGGTCCTGCGAGATCGCAAAGATCGTCTCAATCTCGTGCGCTGACAGGTCTTCTGGTACCAGTAGATGTCGCATGCTTGCTTCAGTCATCTCAACAAGGGTGTCTGGGTATGAGCAGCGTCCTGAGCGGCCATTTGGGAAAGGGCTGCGGCGGTTTATTGCCTGCCGGCGACGTCAAGGATTGCCTCGGCAAGAATGTCGCAGCCTTCTTCGACTTCCGCCGGGGTCAGTGTCATGGCCGGCAGCAGCCGGATGACCTTGCCCTGAGTGCAATTGACCAGCAGGTTGCGGTCAAGACAGGCCTGCACAACGTCGGCACCGTCAATGGACAACTCAATGCCAATCATTGTGCCGAGGATGCGAATGTCCTGAATCACATCGCACTGCTGTTTGACTGCATGCAGCCGCTCTCGGAAGAGGTCAGCAACGCGTTCGACATTGGCGAGCAGGTTCTGCTCTTCGATCATTTGAATGGCCGCCACGCCAGCAGCAGCTGCCACCGGATTGCCACCAAACGTGGCGGCATGCATCCCCGGGCGGAGGTGAGGAGCCAGTTCGGGTGTGGTCAGCATCGCCCCACCGGAGATGCCGGCGCAGAGGCTTTTGGCCAGCGTGATCACATCAGGCGTGACACCAAAGTGCTGATAGCCGAACCATTTTCCGGTGCGGCCACAGCCGCACTGAACCTCATCAAAAACAAGCAGCAGATCGTGGTCATCAGCTAGTTTTCGCAGACCTTGCAGGAAGCCTTCAGGGGCGGGCACCACGCCGCCTTCGCCAAGGATTGGCTCGATCATGATGCCACCGGTCTGGTCGTCGATCAGCCTTTCAACTGCGGCCAGGTCGCCATGGGGGGCAAATTGGAAGCCGGCAAGCATCGGCCCTAGGCCCTCGTGGTACCTCGGCTGGGCGGTCGCCGACACACTGCCCATGGTCCGGCCATGGAAACCACCCTGGAACGTGATGATCTTGTGCCGCTTCCCCTCGGTCCGGAGGCGGACGAGTTTGATGGCTGCCTCGTTGGCCTCGGTTCCGGAGTTACAGAAAAAAGCCTGGCCGCCAAAGGAGCGGTCACTGAGCAGGCGGGCCCACTCGCCCTGGGGTTCGATGTACCAGGTGTTTGGCACGTGAATCAGTTTCGCGATCTGTTGCTGTACGGCTTCAACGACAGGTGCCGGGCAATGGCCCAACAGATTGCAGCCCCATCCCGGGAACAGATCGAGATAACACCGACCGTCGGCGTCCCAGATTCGTGAACCTTCTCCGCGCACGAGGCAGACATTGAACCGCCGGTAGTTCGGGACGACATAGCGGCGGAACGTCTCGATGATCGCATGTGTAGCCGGCCCTGGCTGGCTGGGAACGGGGGCGGTGCTGGTGTCAGGGTGAGCCATTCGTGTTTCGTAAGACGATGGGGGCGGGGGATCAGGCAACTGGTGCCACTGCCGAGGCAGGGCGGTTGGCGGCGGCGACGGAGTCAGCCACGAGTTCGGTGCCAACACCACTGGTGGTGTAAATCTCCAACAAGAGTGAGTGCCGCAGTCGGCCATCGATGATGTGAATTTTCTTGACACCTTGATCAAGCGTCTGCAGGCAGCCCTCAATTTTTGGAATCATGCCGTCGGCAATCGTTCCATCAGCGATCATCCGGCGAGCCTCTGTGGCAGTGAGAGAATGGACAAGGCTTTCATGGTCATCGAGATCAGTGAGCACACCGGGGATATCACTCAGCACGACCAACTTTTCAGCGTTGATCGCGGCAGCGACTGCGGTTGCAGCCGTGTCGGCATTGACGTTGAGCTTTTCCCCATCCGAGCCCATCGCCATGGACGGAATGACCGGCACCTGCCCGGCATAGGCCAGATTATCGATGGTCAGTCGGTCAACCCGGGTCACCTCACCGACGCGGCCGAGATCGACCGCCGTACCATCTGGGCCAGTCAGCGTCAGCGGTTCCCCGAACAGCACGTTCGTCGACAGGAAGTTCAGCGACATTGCCCGCCCGCCAAACTCCTCGATTTTGGCAGCCAGGTCGTGGTTGAGTTCGGTTGCCAGCACCCGCTCGACGATGTCAAGGGTGGCGGCATCGGTATAGCGGCGTCCCTGGACGAAACGCGGTTCAATGCCAGCAGTATCCATGGCCCGAGAGATTGCCTTGCCGCCGCCATGAACCACGATGACCCGCATGCCAAGGGTCGTCATGAAGACGATGTCGAGGAGCAGGTGGCGGAGCGCGTCAGGGTGCTCCAGCACGCTGCCACCGAGTTTGATCACGGTGGTCGTGTCGCGGAACTTGCGAATCCAGCTAAGCGCTTCAATCAGCGTGTCGGCTTTTTCGATGGCTTGTCGCTGCGTGAGGCAGATGATGGGGTCGGGCAAATGCTCGCTCCTCTGCCGGTAAAACCAACAGGTAAGAGGAAACCCCCAAGTTTAGGCCCTGAGAGGCCGCGAAAAAGGGGGGCGGCCCGATTCTCAGGAGAAAGCGAACCCCCTCTTGCGGATGGTTTTCAGGGGGATTCTGTCGGTTCTTCCCGTGCTGCGGGGGCCTGGGCTGTAGGCGGTTCCGGCGAGGTGGGGTCGAGCGTGATTGAAGCTGAGTTGATGCAGTAGCGAAGGAACGTCGGCGGCGGACCGTCATTGAAGACATGCCCCAGGTGGGCTCCACACCGCCGGCAGGTGACCTCGGTGCGGATACCGAAGCCAGGAATCGCAGCCAACGATCGATCCTCATGCTCGGCGATGACCTGCCCCTTGATGTCGCCCGCAGCTGTGTCGATCGGTGCCGAGAAGCTTGGCCAGCCACAGCCGCTTTCAAACTTCTCACCGGAACGGAAGAGCGGCTCTCCGCAGCAAATGCAGCGGTAGGTGCCGGGAGTTGTGGTGTTCCAGTACGCACCGCTGAAGGCGCGTTCAGTACCTTTTTTACGGGCAATCTGAAACTGTTCGGGTGTTAGGCGTTTCCGCCACTCGGCATCCGACTGCGGGATGTCGTCGGTGGGAATTCGGCCAGCAATGGCGGGATTTTTTCGGGCGGCACGTTCCATGGCAGCATTCTTTCGTGAGGGTGACTGGGGCCGCTGGGCAATTTCCCCTGCATAGGTCCCGACGGTGACGAGGATCGCAAGCACACCGAAACGTGACGGTGTGGAAGGCCACTGGCGAGCCTGCCGTGTTGTCTGCTTGGCGGTCATGGTGACTCCTTCCGCTGTTGTTTCAATCTGCTGCGAGACGCCTCGGATTCTTTCTACGTTCCGGCCCACTAGGTGGTGCGAACGGAAGCAGCCAGCAGAGCAGTTACCGCCGGCTCGGCAGCGTTTCCGGCTCGTAGGCATGGTCTCGCTTGCGGAGCACCTCTGCCTTGATGATTTTATCCGGTGCACCGCCGGCGGGACCCTCGGTTCGCTGAATCTTTGGGAGGACATCGAACCCCTCGATCACACGGCCGAAGACAGTGTGCTTGCCGTCCAAGTGTTCGGTCGGCCGAAAGGTCAGGAAAAACTGCGACCCACCGGTATTTCTGCCAGCGTGCGCCATGGAGAGCGTGCCGAGAAAGTGCTTGCGGGCTCCGGGCAGATCACACTCGCAGGCGATTGCGTAGTCAGGCCCCCCGCGGCCGGTGCCGGTCGGATCTCCACCCTGCGCCATGAATTGGGGAATTACTCGGTGGAAGATGGTGCCGTCATAGAAATGTTTCTCAACTAGGCTGATAAAGTTCGCCACGGTATTTGGGGCTTCGTTTTCGAACAGTTCGACAACAAGCGTTCCCTTCGAGGTTTCGATTCGGACCCGCGGCAGGTCGTCGTCCTCGGCCTCGGCGGCTCGTTTCGCCATTTCGGCATCGACCTTCGGCCGCTCAGCCGCGAGTGCCGCTTCGAGCGGTTCGACTTTCTCAGGAGGAACTCCGGCCGCCGCCGCTGCCTTGAGGAACCGGGCTGCTGCATCGAGGTCTGAAGTCATCATGGCGGCCGTTGCGCCCGTGAGCAGAATCTGCCCGTCGTCGATGCCAGCATCTGCAACCAGTTCAGCAAGCTCCAGGACACGCAGCGGATCATCGGTTGCCATCGCCATCTGCAGGGCATCAGTCACAATCTGGAGGGCCGTGGCATTTTCAGGCTCGGCCACCAGAACAACCGTGGCACTGGTCTCCAGGCTAATGGCTGCTGCTCGGGCTTCATCGCGGGCGGCACGAAACTTCGCCTCAATGGCCACACGGTCAGCGCCGGGCTGTTGGTATTCGGCCTGCAGGGCCGAGAGCTCAGCGATCAGTTGCTTCAGGTCCTGCTGAGCCTGTGCGAACCTGGCCTTGGCGGCATCGACCTCAGCAGAGCCGCCAGCCTCGTCGGTGACGACCTGCTCTGCGGCAAGCAGCGTTTGAGGGCCACTAGCCGGAGTGAGCAGTACGGAAAACAGTACGAGTGCCAGGGTTCGGTAGCGGTCAGTCGTCGGCTGCCAGCCCGTGGTCATGAGGGCTCTCCTGTGAGGGGCGGGGAATTCCCGAGAGTAATATCCACGTGTTTCGTACGATACCATGTCGGGACCGCAGGCAACCGTACACGGTGCCACAGCGTGTCCCCCAGTCGCCCGTTTTCGCACGGTTCTGAGTCATGCCCCGCAAAAGTGCCGTCCGCCCCCGCCCGTCCACCGGCCCTCGGAGTGAGCCAGCGTTGCCGGCTCAGCGAAAGGGGGGCGAGCCGGCTGAGCCTGTCAGCCCTCCCCGCCTGATCGGTGGCGAACTCAAGGGGCGGCGGCTTGCCTTCCGGCCCGGTGGCCCCACTCGGCCGATGAAGGACCGCGTGAGAGAGACGCTGTTCGACCTTCTGGGGACGTCAATCAAGGGGGCGATTGCGATCGATCTCTTTGCGGGGACCGGGGCACTCGGCTTTGAGGCGATCAGCCGTGGGGCGCGACAGGCCATTTTTGCCGAACGACATTTTCCCACCGCAGACTGCCTTCGGCGGAGTGGGCGAGAACTGGGAGTGGCAGAGCAGATCGAGGTCATCAGTGGCGATGTGCTGCTCTGGCCCCGCCGCATGCCAGTGATACCGAGCGTTGCCCCGTGGATGATCTTTGTGTCACCTCCCTGGGCATTCTTTCGGTCGCGGCGTTCCGACCTGAATGCCCTGATGGTAGCACTGGCGACCATCGCTCCAGCCGCCAGTCGGCTGCTGGTCGAGTCAGACGATTCGATTTCGGCTGAGGACCTGCCGGACCGAATAACCGACCGAGATGGTGAGGAACCCTGGGACAGCCGTACGCTCACGCCGGCGATTTTGCATCAGAAAAGGCTCTAAAGAGGGGCCGGGCGTCCTGCCCGGTATGCCCGGCCCACCAAGCCGGTAATTCTCAGGTAAACTTTGAGTGGGAGCGTCGCTGCGTGACATACGCACACGCGTCAACTGGAGCAGGAGCTGGGGCTTAGAAACGTGGACGTCATCAATCAACAGGACGCGGTTCCATTTACAACCGTCGACGGCTCAACGATTCGGGAGTTGCTGGCCCATCGCAACTCTGGCATTCGAAACCAGTCGTTGGCCGAGGCCCGGCTTGCTGTAGGGCAGGCCACAACGCCTCACCACCATGCCGTTACCGAGGAGATTTACTACATCCTCTCCGGGGTTGCAGCAATGACCCTGGGCGATGAGACCAGGTCGGTCGGGCCGGGTGATGCGATTGCCATTCCACCCGGCCTCCGGCATACCATTCGAAATACTGGTGCGGAGGAATTGGTGTTTCTCTGCACATGTGCCCCGGGTTATGAGCACGACGACACGTTTCTCGATGCCGCCGCCGACTGACTTTCTTCTTTGCCACCTCTGCTGAACACACTCGCCCATGCCCGAGACTCTCTCCGACATTTTGGTTTCCAAGGGAATCATCAGCCAGGACCAACTTACCGAGGCAACAAGAATTGCTGGTGAGTCAGGCAAGATGCTGCACGAGGAGGTGCTGCGGCTGGGTTACGCCGATCCCGAGCGGGTGATGAAGGTGGTGGCGAAGGTCAATCGCATGTCATTCATCAATCTGGATGGCATGATGATTGCAGACGATGTCATCGATCTGGTACCCGAGAGCGTGGCGCGGGAAAATACCGTCATTCCGCTCGATGCGGAGGGGCCACGACTGCGGGTTGCCACGAGCGACCCGACAGACATCGATACCCAGGAAAAACTCCGGTTCATCCTCAATCGTGAGGTCGAAATGACCCTGGTGATGCGGGATCAGATCATTGAGGCCATCAATCGGCACTATGGGTCTGGTGATGGGGAGAGTGCTGACTCCATGCTGACCCAGGAGTTTACGGACACCGAGATCGACTTCACTGAAACCACGGTCGAGCAGGAAGCGGCGCTCAAGCAAGACGAGGACGAGTCATCCGCGCCGGTTGTCAAACTGGTCAATCTCATCATTACCGAAGCTGTCAATCTCAAGGCGAGCGACATCCACATCGAGCCATTTGAGAATGAGATTCGGGTTCGCTACCGAATCGACGGCCGCCTAGTGGTTCGGGACAGTGCGCCACGCCGGCTCCTTGGGGCCATTCTCTCGCGAATCAAGATTCTCTCGCGGCTCGACATTGCCGAACGGCGGCGGCCGCAGGATGGTCGGATCAAGATTACGACCCAAGATGGCAAGGACTATGACCTTCGCGTTAGCGTGCTGCCGACTAACCACGGCCAGTCGGTGGTGATGCGTCTTCTCGACAAAGACAACATCAAGGTCGGCATCCGCCAGTTGGGACTGTCAGAGCAGGATTTTCGGCAGTTTAAGAATCTGATCCGACGACCCAATGGCATCATTCTGGTGACCGGGCCGACTGGCTCCGGCAAGACGACCACGCTCTACGCCTCCCTCAACGAACTCAACCGCCCTGACACCAAGATCATCACGGCGGAAGATCCTGTCGAGTACTACCTTTCCGGGATCAATCAGGTTGAGGTCAAGCACCAGATCGGGCTCGATTTCGCTCGGGTCATTCGGGCAATGTTGCGGCAGGCGCCGAATGTGATTCTGGTGGGTGAGATGCGAGACACCGAGACGGCCCAGATGGGCATTCAGGCGTCGCTGACGGGCCACCTTGTCTTCAGTACGCTGCATACCAACGACGCCCCGAGTGCGGTCACCCGCATGATCGATATGGGTGTGCCCGCGTACCTCGTCGCCTCCAGTGTTGTGGCGGTTCTCGCTCAGCGGCTTGTGCGTTTGAACTGCACGAACTGCAAGCAACCCCACGAACCGTTGGAAAGTGAGTTGCAGGCCGCCGGGTTCACGCCGGAGCAACTCGCCCGGGCGAACTTCATGAAGGGCCGTGGGTGCGTGAAGTGTCAGAAGCGTGGCTACAAGGGTCGGATGGGCATTTTTGAACTGATGGTGCTCAATAATAAAATCCGCGAACTTGCCTTCCAGGGGGCTGCCACGCAGGACATTCGCCGGGCGGCAGTTGATGGTGGCATGCGAGTGATGTTTGACGATGGGCTGGAGAAAGTGCTGCAAGGCCAGACCACGCTGGACGAGATCTTCCGGGTGGCGAAGCGGGACGAATAGAGCGATCTTGCCGCAGGCGGCTGCGGTCCGGCGAAAAACTGGGCATAAACTGGCGTCGACGACGATGGCCGCCTCGGGCTATTTTTGCATCGAGTAGCCCCGCCCCGTTGTCGAAAGGATGCGACCATGGCCTTGTCGTTTTGTTCGTCCCGTTTTTCGGTTGATCGGCGACTCATGCAATCGCTGGGCTACTGCCTGGCTGTCATGCTGAGCGGCGGACTGGCAGCCCAAACGGTTCCCACGATGGCCGGCCCAGAGGTCCAGACTGTTGTTGCAGCCCGACAGACGCTTGATCAGTTCTTCAGTCTGCAGATCGAATCGATTCCACCGAGCATGCTGCAGTCATCGGCTGGGGTGGCTATTTTCCCCAACATGGTCAAGGGCGGGTTTATCCTTGGGGTGAACTATGGGAAGGGTGTCCTCCACGTTCGAAACGCGGATGGCTCGTGGAGCCCGCCGGTGATGGTCACCATGGGCGGTGGCAGTATTGGTTTTCAGGCTGGGGTTCAGGCAGCTGATATCGTGCTGGTTTTCAAAACTCCGCAGAGTCTGACCAATATTCTCAATGGGCAGAAGGTCACGCTGGGTGCCGATGCGTCGGTGGCTGTCGGACCGGTTGGTCGGCAGGCCAATGCCGCGACCGATGCGAGGCTGGGAGCAGAAATCTACTCATACGCGCGGAGCCGGGGGCTCTTTCTCGGGGTTTCATTGGGTGGCGCTGACCTGTCGGTCGATCACAACGCTGATGGCGTGCTCTATGGACGCTATGGTGTTACCCCCTCCGATGTCTTTAATGGCCGCGGGATTGCTCTCCGGCCCGAAGTGCAACAGTTGATTGCCGATCTGAATGCCCGGTCAGGCGTTCAGCCCGCAGCCACCGGCTCGTTGCCGCCACAGCCCGGGGTGATCCCACAGCAGGGGCCGACGACAGCCCCGCCGATTGTGCCGATCCATCCACCAGCGGGCAGCCAGCCACTGCCGCCCGCTCCCGTACCGGGCTGACGGGCTGTGTTCTGAGTGGCCGCAGACGTGGCCCCGGCTCAGGTGGCTGAGGCGACGATGCCCAGTTGGGTCAACTGCGGCAGGCTGGTGGTGGTGAAGGCATCACAGGCCGATTCAACCAGTTTCTGCCGGGCAGCCGCATCAGTGACCGGCTTGCCGTCCTGTTGCAGTGACCTTCCGCTGCCAGCCAGACGGGCGTCAACTCGCTGGGGCAGACCGTCAGTTCCGCCGCTGGTCAGCTCGTGCAGGATGGCCGCATCGAAATCACCCAGCGTGTGGCCGGTGCCAGTGGACACACTGGCTAGGGCCACCGGGCGACCGCCGAGTGAATCACCGGCGAGGACGGCCCGGTTGAAGGCGGAGGGAATCTCGACTTTTCCAGCTGTGGTAGTCTTTGTCGAGGTGACCGGTCCTGCGGTAACGTCAAACAGCCCCATCGCCACTCCGGCATCGACCGCCCGAATCAGATCGGCCGCCGGGTTCCCCTTGACGCTCTTGTCTTTGAGGATTTCCGAAAGACGCAGGCTCTTCGCGGAGAGAATCTTGAGCAGTGTTTCATAAAGCGGCCCCTGTATCGTCGATGTGACGACGCCCAGGTTGACCTGGTGTGGCAGGGTGATGTTCGGGCGGGCAGCCCGGAAGTAGAGGTCGTCAATCTGCTTGAGTCGCTCCTCCGGACTCTGCATGACCCGAGGCTCATTGGCGTAGATGTCCCAGCGGAAGGCAGTGTTGGCGCAGAAGTCTTTGTGAGACTCGGTCACCAGCCGGTTGCTCGTCGTCCGGAACAGTTCCTGGAACTCAGGGCGAACGCAGAGATCCCAGAAGTTGGTGTGGATTGGCAGGCTGCCGACAAAGGCCATGCCGGCCGAGCCGAACATGCCGGCCACTTCCGAAAAGTAGAAGCTGGTCCAGTGCTCGTTAAGATATTCGTGCGCGAGGTACCGAAGGTCCTGCTTCAGAAGCCCGTCAACATAGGCGGCAGCCCGTGGGTTGTCTTCGAAGTAGCGGGCTTTCTTGTCGCGAATGAAGACCAGATAGTTCAGGGCATCACGAATGCGTTGAACGGTATCTCCCTGCCGCAAGGCAGCGTACTGCCGCAGAATGCCGCGAATCGGCTGCAGGTGAGCCCAACCCGGCATCGCATTGTAACTGACAAGCAGCAGCCCGCCCGGAGCCAGGTGCTCTTTGGCAACAGCCAGGATCTGATCGCGAACCTCTGGTGCGACCCAACTGAAGACGCCATGCAGGGTGAGGAAGTCAAACTTGCCGAGATCCTTGCTCAGGCTGGCGAAGTCACTGGCGATTGCCTGCACATTCTTCAATTCCCCGGCAGCCACATCTTTTTCAACGGCAGCAATGTGATTTGAGTTAATGTCGACGCCAACAAACTCGCCTTGCGGGTTGGCCGCTGCCAGCGTGGTGAGCGAACGGCCGAGGCCACACCCAAGTTCGAGGTAACGAAAGCTTTTACTGGTTGCCGGTGGCACCACCCGATTCAACGAGGCGGCATACCGCATCGCGACAGGCGACATGTGGGGATAAAACCCGGGAATGTAGTCGACGTCAGTGAGATAGCCGGCTGCAGCGTCAGACATAGGTGGATGTCTCCAGAAAGGTGCAAAAATTTCCCCGAAGGAATCTGTGAGGATACCCACTCAGGCGGGGTGGTCAAAGGAGTGGGTTGGGAAACCGACACCTGGCGGCCACGAGTCGGCCTGCTGCCGCTGGAACGGAGCCCACGGCCGATGGACGATTCGTTCACTGAACGGGTAGATTTTGGGTCACGATCAAGTGGGCTGGCTGCTGATCTGGCAGGACATCTCCCCGGGAGAACCGACGATGCCGAAACGCGGCTTGTTCCCCGAACACTTGCTGGCAGACCTCATGGCCGGGGTCGTCGTCTTCCTGGTGGCCCTGCCGCTCTGCCTCGGGGTTCCGTTGGCTGCCAGGGCACCGCTGTTCTCGGGGATCGTGGCCGGAATCGTCGGCGGCATTGTGGTCGGCGGGCTAAGCGGCTCACGGACCAGTGTTTCCGGCGGGTCTCCGGCCTTGATCGCAATCGTGTCAGCCCAGACGACGGCACTGGGTGGGTTTGAGGGATTCCTGACGGCGGTTGTTCTCGCCGGGTTCATTCAGGTGGCATTTGGGCTCTTTCGGGCAGGGTTCATCTCGTCTTTCTTCCCGACCAGTGTCATCAAAGGACTGCTGGCGGCGATCGGCATCATCATTATTCTCAAGCAGCTTCCCCACCTGATCGGCTACGACATCGATCCGATCGGTGAAATGTCCTTCAATCAGCCTGACCGTGAAACCACCTTTTCTGATCTGCCCAAGTCGTTCCGCTACTTTCTGCCAGGGGCAGCGACCATCGGCATCGGATCACTTGTGCTGGTGGTTGCCTGGGATCAGATTAAGTGGCTTCGCAAGACCCGCATTCCCGGGCCACTGGTTGCAGTCGTCGCTGGCACCGTCGCCAATATCCTGCTGAAGCGGGCTGGCAGCCCGTGGGCGATCGGACCAACCCATCTCGTGTCGGTGCCTCTCGGCGACGGCCCTGAGGGAATGATGGGACTGATCACCTTTCCGAATTTCGCCAGTCTGGCCGACTCTCGCGTCTATGTGGCGGCAGTCACCATTGGCGTAATTGCCAGCCTTGAGTCGTTGCTGGCAATCGAGGCTGTCGACAAGATTGATCCACGGCAGCAACGAACACCTCGGGACCGTGAGCTACTTGCCCAAGGTGTGGGGAACGTGATCTGCGGCCTGCTGGGGGGGCTGCCGATCAGTGCTGCGGTGATTCGCGGCACCGCCAACGTCAACGCCGGCGCTAGAACCCGGCTGGCAACGGTGTCACACGGGGCATTGCTGCTGACCTGTGTGCTGCTTTTGCCGGCATTGCTCAATGAAATCCCACTGGCCACGCTGGCCGCCATTCTCATCAAGACCGGATATCGGCTGACCAATCCCAAACGCTATCGACAGTTGTGGCGGGAGGGGTTTTCGCAGTTCATTCCCTTTGCCGCGACGGTTGCTGCGATTGTGCTGACCGACCTGTTGGTCGGCATTGGGATTGGGCTCGCCTGTAGCGTGGTGTTTATTCTGCACTCCAATTACCGCAGGCCGCTGACCCGAACGCTCGAGCGGCACACCTCCGGTGACGTGGTCCGGGTCGACCTTGCGAGTCAAGTGACCTTCTTCAACCGGGCAGCCCTGCAAAAGGTGCTCTACGAGGTTCCTCCAGGTGGAACCCTGCTGATCGATGCCACGAATACTGACTTTATTGATCCGGATGTACTCGACCTGCTGGTCGACTTTCAGAAAACCGGAGCCCCTGCCCGTTTTGTGCAGTTGAGCCTGGTCGGCTTTCAGGATCGCTATCCGGCCCTACGGGATGAGATCCGGTTCGTGGAGCACTCCAGCCGTGAAGTGCAAAAGGCGGCGAGTCCAGCCCAGGTGCTGGCGATCCTCCTGGAGGGGAACGACCGGTTTCGGGCCGGCATTCCCCTGAAACGCAGCCTTGAGCGGCAGCGGACGGCAACCGCAGACAGTCAGCATCCTCTGGCGGTGATCCTCAGTTGCATTGACTCACGGTCTCCGGCCGAGGCAATTTTTGACCTTGGTCTTGGCGATGTTTTCAGTGTTCGGATTGCGGGCAACATCACTACCGCCGAAATCATTGGCAGTGTGGAGTTTGCCGCCACAGTGGCGGGCGCGAAACTGGTGGCTGTGGTGGGGCATACCCGCTGCGGTGCCATCGAGGCGGCAGTTACAGAGAACTGTAATCCGCGAGATGCGGTTGCCGCTGACTGCAGTGAGGTCCGCCGAATTCTTCACGAAGTGGGGCGGGTGATTCACGACGACGATTGCCGCGGACTCACAGTGGCCGGTGCCGGGTCACAGCAGGCAGTGGTCGATGCGGTGGCTCGCCGCAATGTCGTACGAGTGGTGCGAAAACTGCTTGAAGGCAGTGAGTCGTTGCCACGACTGATCACCGAGGGCCACCTCGGTGTGGTGGGCATGATGTACGACGTTGTCACCGGCGAGGTTGAGGTGCTCGCTGAGACGCGTCATGGCGTCTAAGGGCTTTGGCGTGCCGTCCCCGATCCGTGCCGGGGAGGACATCCAGAGTGGGGTCTGCCGTGAGACCCTGTTCCAGGTGTTCCCAGGCTATGGCCCCCATAGCGGCGTTGTCGGTGCAGTACTCAAACGGTGGGATGAGCATGGTCACCCGCCGTTTGCGACCGAGCGTTTCCAGGGCGGTGCGGAGAGCGGTGTTGGCCGTCACCCCGCCACCGACGGCGACGGTGCGACAGCGAGTGCGGGTCAGGGCCAGATCTACCTTGGCAATGACGGAATCGACCGCAGCCTGTTGAAATGACGCCGCGAGGTCGGCTCGTTCCTGCTCGGAGAGTGTTCGGTCGGTAGCTGCAGCGGGCGGGCGAACCTGGTAGCGGACGGCGGTCTTCAGGCCACTGAAACTCAGGTCGAGTCGGGACCGGTCATTGGCCAGTGGCCGCGGGAACCGGTGAGCCCGAGGGTTGCCGGTGGTCGCAAGGCGTTCGATTTCGGGGCCGCCAGGGTAGCCCAGGCCGAGGAGGCTGGCGGCCTTGTCGAAGGCTTCGCCAACGGCGTCATCAATGGTGCCCCCAAGCCGTACGAGATCGAGTGGTCCGTTCAATTGAAAGAGTGATGTATGCCCGCCACTGGCAACCAGGCCAACTGCTGGGTAGGTGAGTTGGTCTCCAAACGCGAGTCGGCAGGCATACAGGTGCGCGGCGATATGGTCATAGCCAACGAGTGGTACCTGGAGCACGCCAGCAATCGCCTTGGCGGCGGCGAGACCAACCAGCAGCGATCCCACCAACCCAGGACGGACAGCGACGGCGACTGCCTTGAGGTCCTGGCGGTTGATGGCAGCGGCAGAGATGGCCTCATCAATGACTGGAATGATTCGCTCGACATGAGCCCGTGAGGCGATTTCTGGGACGACGCCTCTCCAGCGGGCGTGGAGGGCATCTTGACTGGCCACCACGCTCGAGAGCACGTCGCGTGATGGTCCGATGACGGCAGCAGCCGTTTCGTCGCAGGTGGTTTCAAGGGCGAGCAGAGGCACTGGTGGCGATGTTGTTGGGGGGCGAAGTGGTCTGGAGTTCTAGCCCCAAGACTACGCCGTCTGCCGGAATGGCGTAAGGTGCTCAGTGGTTGTCCAGAAAAGCGAGGTTTTGTCCAGTTTTCTGTGGGACTCATCCTAGATTTGCCGCGGCAGGATGCCGCGATTGAGCACGAGCGGAGGGCTGCAAAACCTTGGCTTTGCAGGCCTCTTCCGCTCAGGGAAAGACAGGGAGGATGCCGGGTTTTCCGTGAAGGGAGCGAGCCAGGCGGCTTGGTTCCGGCGAAAGTCTCGTCGCCGCGAAATCGGCCGCGGTGTGGGGTGGTTTTTCGTTGTCGGGTGTGGTGGCCGATTCCGAAGGCTCCTCGAGCGTTCGCCGATCACCTTCACCTCGTTGTGTCGTGACGTAGGCAGGATTGTGGCTTTGTGCAGTTACCCCACAGCATCCCCCCGCGGCAGGCTGCCGCGAATGCGCACCAGCGGAGGCCTGCAAACCTTGGCTTTGCCGGCCTCTGCCCCCTAAGGGAAAGACAGGCAGGATGCCTGTCTTTCCGTGAAGCTAGCGAGTCGGGCGGCTCGGTGCCGGCGAAAGTCTCGTCGCCGCGAAATCGGCCGCGGTGTGGGGTGGTTTTTCGTTGTCGGGTGGTGTGGCCGATTCCGAAGGCTCCTCGAGCGTTCGCCGATCACCGACACCTCGTTGTGTCGTGACGTGGGCAGGAGTGTGGCCTTGTGCAGTTACCCCACAGCATCCCCCTACGGCAGGATGCCGAGAATGGGCACCAGCGGAGGTTTGCAAACCTTGGCTTTGCAGGCCTCTGCCCCAAGGAAAGACAGGCAGGATGCCTGGGCTTTCCGTGAAGCTAGAAGTCGTACCACATGCCGATGCCGGCGCGGTTCTGGTTGACAAACACAAACTCGTACTGTGGGTCGGATCCGTAGAGGTATTCGAAGCCGATGCGGAAGAGTTTTTCACTGCTGCGTCCCCGCCAGGCCCAGCCGGTCTGGACGCAGACGTTGCCGCCCCAGTCGAGTTCCTGACGGGACATGCCGTTAATGGCAAGGAAGGGTGCGCCGTGAATGCCGGTGGGCCGAGCCTGAATCAGCTCTGTGCCAAACTGAAAGGCCCACGGTTCGGAGCCGCCGGAATTGAAGAATGAATAGCCGACTTCGCCGTACAGTCGCAGCCAGTCATACAGGTAAAACGAGTTGCCCCAGACAATCGCATCCCGGACATAGTTGATGCGCGGATACCGAGGATATTTGATCTGAAATTCATCGCCAAGGTGGGCGCTGATGTGGTAGTAGGCGAGCTTAGTCTGCCAGCGACCAATGCCGTAGACCAACGGAATGCCAAAGCGGAAGTCAGATGAGCGAAGATCGCGTTCGTCTTCAGGGTCAAGGCGGACGAAGGCTGCTCCTTCGATCTGAATCTCAAAGCCTTGCGGATGGAGGACCGGGTCAGATCCGTAGCGAACGATTGAGGCCCGGCCGCCCAGGGTTGAGTCCCAGAGCCAGCCATTCTGCTCGGCCGGATTGATGATTGAGGGGTCAGTGTCGTCGTACCAGACGGTGGCGAAGCGGGGTTCTTTCGGGCCGGCAAGGTAACTGGTGTAGATCAAGTTGTTGGGCATCAACTGCCACCGCCAGGGGCGGGCCGCCCAAAGGTCGTCAAAGCATTCAGGGAAGCCACTGATCCCGACGCAGTCGCCTTCGTAGATGCTGGACGCAGGATCGAAGGGCATGTCGAGCACGATTGGGCCACGTGACTCAATCGGGGGGAGGACGCGAACGTCAGCATCTGGGACCGGTGGTACGAGTTCGTAATCAGTGTTCAGCAGGCCGTGCTCGTAGGCGTCATTGAGGCTGTCGAGTTGGTGCGGAGACGCTACGGCGTGTGCTACGACATCCCTGAATCGCAGGTCCATGCCTGACGAGTCAGGCCGTTCGTCGAGTGCCCGAGCATGTGCCAGCGGAGGCATCATGAGTCCACTGGCCATCACCATCAGGCCAGCGACCAGCCAGCATCGCCGCGTGGGCCGCGATGCTGAGCTCCAGGCCAGGGGGAGGGAGCCAAATGGGTGAACGGTGCGTGTCATAGAGACTGGTGGGCAGACGGTCGACCGCACAGCTGCCGCCCAGCAGGTGGGCTGCACCCTTGGTGAGTCCGTTGTGTGGTTTTTCTGTTGAGTGAGTAGAAACGACGGCAACTCTAGAGGGATTGTCGTCCAGGGCCATCACCGGTTTTTGCGGGCAGATGGCGTGTCAGGTCGGTTTTCGCTGGGGCCCCTCAGTCGCGTTGCTTACCTCACCTGTGCGGACTCCCCGGTTACGAGTGTGGCGGGGGGCTGCGGAAGGCTCAATTCTTCCTAGAACGCCCCGGCTTCCGAACTTCTCTTCGGTGCAGGGCAGGAGGCTCGGTTGGCTGGTATCATGCGTTAGGCTGCGTCAGAAGCGTGTGCGGCAAGCAGCGGCTTCCAGGACAACTGGAATGCAGTGGCCTTGTCACCCTGGTTCGAATGGCTGAGGAGGGTTGCGTCACGTGTCAAATGGTCAGGCGTCTACGAGCGTGGTTGAGTCGATTGGTCCGGTCTTGGGGCGAGTTCCCAGCGGGCTTTTTATCGTGACCTGGCGGGAGGGCTCCGCCGATCGGGTCATGCTGACCAGTTGGCTGATGCAGGCCGGGTTTGAACCGCCGGCGATCTCACTTGCGGTCGGCCACGGTCGCCAGTTCCTCACGGCGGCTCGTGCAGCCAGCCTCCGCTTTGTGGTCAATCTGCTGGGCGATACCCAGCGAAATATGCTGGGCCGATTCGGCAAGCCGCCCGCCCCTGGCGACGATCCATTTGCCGGGTTGGCGATCACCCGTTCACCCTGCGGGGCGGTCATTCTTCCTGAAACAGTCGGCTGGCTGGAATGCTGCAGCCGTTCGTTGGTGGCTTCCACCCCCGAGTTGGAAGCCGCTGGCGATCATGTGCTTGTTGTTGCTGATGTGGTCGGTGCCGGAGTGGGCCCAGCTGAGACTCCGTTGGTGCACCTGCGGAAAAGCGGCTTACACTATTGAGCGTCGGATGCAGGTGTGGGGTGCGTCGGCTTGGTCCCGGAGCGGACAGAGCAACAACGGCCACCCAGCAGCCTTCGGGGTGAAGAGGTGTTTGGCCAATCGGATGGTCGCGTCACGATGGAGCCGGTCCGCTTCCCAAAGCCAGCGTGTTTTTGGCACGGTCTTTTTTGAAACCAGGTGAGTCCAGTATGAGAAATCAATCTCGGTGGGTGTTGTTGCTTGTCTCCTTCGCGATGCCAGGCGTATTTGTCTTGCCTGGATGTGGTGGCAGCCAATCGTCAACGGATGCAACAACTGTGGGTGCAGATCGCCAGGCTGAATCGGTGCCGCAGCGGTTTGTGTTTCTGACCAATGGCGATGATCCCTTTTTCGATGCCCTCTTTGCCGGCCTTCAGGAAGGAGCGGAGCGATTCGGGTTGACGGAACACGGCTTCACCGTGGTGATGGAGAAGAACAATGGAACCGCCCAGGGGCAGATTGAAAAATTGCGGCAATTCGGGAGCCAGTCCGATATTGCTGGCGTTGCGATCTCGGTGATCCAGGCCGAAAATGTCGCCATCGCCGAGGAGATGGAGCGACTCCGGAAGCGGGGGCTGCCGGTCATCGCGGTTGACGGCGACATCAATCACGAACTCTTTCCCCACGCCCGGCCCTACTACATCGGCACGGACAATGCGATCGCGGGGAAGCTGCTGGGGACTGCTGGCAAGAAGGTGCTCGAAAGCCGAGGGGTCTCGGACGGCGGCTTCATCCAGTTCACCGGATTCACGGACAACGACAATGCCCGGGCGCGAATGAACGGCTGTCGCGATGCCTTGGGAAAGAACTACGAGGAAATCGATCGCATGGTCGATGCGTTTGATCATGCGCGGGCCCGCGACAATGTCCGCACGGCGTTGGTCAATCATCCCGACGTGAGAGCATTGGTCGGCATCTGGGCGTATAACGCGCCGGCAATCGCTGAGGTGGTGCAGGAGCGGGGGCGGCGGGAGCAGGTGACGATCCTCACCTTCGATGCGGCGGCCGCTGCCATTGAGCACATGGCGGCCGGCCGCATTGACTGCATGATTGTCCAGAATCCGTTTGAGATGGGCGTTCAGGCGTCACGACTGCTGCTGGCAATGCGGACCGAGGACGATTCAGTGATCAAGGAGATGTTTCCGGCCCAGGGACAGCCCGGAGGGGATCGCTACACGACTGGGCTTCGATTGATTTTGCCAGATGCGTGGAGTCAACTTGACTACCCACCTGTGTCACCTGGTGATTTTGGAGCCGCCGAAGAGGCCGGTATGGTTGAAGTGCTCCCGCTTTCTGTCTTTCGGGAGTGGCTCGCCAAATACGGTCTGCCAAGTTCCTGAGCATGAGCGGGGTGTGAAAGCGGGGCGGGAAGGAGATTCCGGCGATGGCGCAGTCGTTGTGGAGCAAAGGACTCAGTTTTTCAAAACGCTGGTGGCCTCGGCAGAGTGAATGGGCCCTCGTGGTGGCGATTGGTTTGGCTGTGGTCTTCACCGCGGTCGTCGATTCCAACCACAGTTACTACACGCAGCCGCTGGAAAGCCTGCGGGACATCGCTCGGAACACTGCTTTGCTTGGCATTTTTGCCCTCGGTGCTGCCGTGGTGATCATCGCCGGAGGCATTGACCTGTCGAGCGGCTCGATGATTGCCTTGTCAGGTACGGTTTGTGCAACGACCATGCTCGCGCTGGCCCCTGCAGAAGTGATGTCTTTCAAGCCAGTGGGGCCGTTGATTGTCGCAGCTGCCTGCGGAGCGAGCCTCGTTACCGGCTTTGTCGTCGGAACGTTGCACGCCTGGCTGATTACCGTTGTCCGGCTGCCTCCATTTATTGCCACCCTGGCCACGCTCGTTGGCCTGCGAAGTTTTGCCCGAGCGATCTGTGAAAGCAGCACCGCTGCCCTGACGCCGACGAAAAGTGCCCTGATCAATGTTGCTGACCCACTCTTCAAGACCGTCCGGGACAATGTCTGGATCCCCGTGGCGGTCTTTCTTCTTCTGGCAGCCTTCACCTGGCTGCTGCTGGCCCGCACGGTCCTCGGACGGCATCTGCAGGCCCTCGGTGGCAATGAGCAGGCGGCGCGGCTTGCCGGCATTCGTACCGACAACGTCAAGTGGTTTGCCTATTGCTTCGGGGCGATGACTGCTGCTCTGGCCGGGCTCTTTTATGTTGCCAACGAGGCCGTTGCTGCACCGGTGAATCAGGGGCGAGGACATGAACTCAATGCGATTGCGGCAGCGGTTGTCGGTGGGTGCTCGCTGTCTGGTGGCGTTGGTACCGTCCCCGGCACGGTGTTAGGGGCGGTCTTCCTGCGGGTAGTGATCGACGCGGTCTCCAAACTCATCAAGACCGGTGCTGATGTCTATGAGGGACTCATCGTCGGGATTGTCGTTGTGCTGGCTGTTACCTTTGCACAGGCAGGGGGCAGCCCCCGGCCGGACCGGCGGCTGCTGCCCGGCAGTCTTGGACTCTGTACGATTCCTATCCTCGCGCTTGTCGTTGGCAGCCTCACTGGCATGACGATGGGGGGCCGCGCTGGCATTGTCACTGGGGTGACGACTGGTGTGTTGTTAAGTGCTCTGCGTATCTGGGAAAGCCGACAGCAGGCGGCTGGGCGGCGCCAGGCCCCGGCCGCTCCAAGCGGGATGCAGCGATGAGCAGTGGCGCTCCGATCGCCGTTGCCATGCGGGGCATCACCAAGCGATTTCCCGGGGTCATCGCCCTTGATGGGGTGACGCTTGAGGTTGAGCGTGGGGAACTCCATGCGATTTGCGGGGAAAACGGTGCCGGGAAAAGCACCCTGATGAAAATACTCTCAGGGGTCGAGAGTCCTGATGCTGGGCAGTTGGAAGTCGATGGCGTGCCGGTGCAGTTTTCGGGAACGCGAGCTGCCGAGGCGGCAGGGATCGCGATCATTCATCAGGAGCTTGCCCTGGTGGAGGAACTCTCAGTCGCCGCCAATGTGCTGCTGGGCCGAGAGCCCCGAACGCGACTCGGCTTACGGGATGAGGCGGCGTCCCGGCGTCGTGCTGCCGACCTGCTCCAATCGCTCGAGTCGACAATCGATCCGGCTTGCCGAACCGGTAGCCTGCGGGTTGGTGATCAGCAATTGGTTGAAATTGCCAAGGCCCTCTCGCTTGACGCCTCGATCATCGTCATGGACGAGCCAACCAGCGCTCTGACAGAAGCCGAGTCAGCCCGGCTTGAGCGGACGATTACACGACTGCGGGAACAGGGCCGTACGATTCTCTACATTTCCCACAAGATGGATGAAGTCTTCCGGCTCGCCGATCGGATCACGGTGTTGCGGGACGGCCAGCACGTCAGGACGGTCACCCGCCGGGATACCACGCCCGCACAGGTGACTGGCTGGATGGTCGGTCGAGAAATTGCTGGCCATGCCTTTCATCAGTCCCGGCAGCCTGGCCCGCCCGTGCTGGAGGTTGAGGGGCTCTGTCTGTCGGCATCCGAGCCAGGGCGGAGCGATCGGTTGCGGGATGTTTCCTTCACGGTGCACGCCGGGGAAATTCTCGGTATTGCTGGCCTGATGGGTGCTGGCCGAACCGAAATTTTGGAGACGATCTTTGGAGCGACCACCGCGAACTGGTCTGGAACGATTCGGCTCGGTGGGCAGATGGTGCGGTTCGGGCACCCACGGGAGGCCTGCCGAGCGGGGCTGGCGATGGTGACTGAAGACCGCAAACGCTTGGGGTTGTTTGGGAACCTCGATGTTGCCGGGAATGTCAGCCTTTGCCAGCTGTCAGAGGTGGTGCGGGGTGGGTTGTTGAGTCGTCATGCTGAGGCTGATCTGGTGGCTGGTCCGATCAAGCAGACCGGTGTGAAGACGCCGTCCATCAGGGCAGCGATCACTGGGCTTTCGGGAGGCAATCAACAAAAATGCATCATTAGCCGTTGGCTGCTCACCCAGCCCCGGGTGCTGCTGCTTGACGATCCCACCCGGGGAATTGATGTGGGCGCGAAGGCTGAGCTCTATGCCCTGATCGACCAACTCTGCCGAGACGGTCTCGCCGTGGTGCTGACATCGAGCGAATTACCGGAGTTGTTGACGCTCTCTGACCGGGTGCTGGTACTGTCTGAGGGACGTGTCAGCAAGGAACTGTCGCGAGCCGAGGCAACAGAGCAACGCATCATGGCGGCTGCCACCGCAGGCTGACGAGGGCGTGCTCTGGGTCCTCGAAAAGGATCAGGCCGATCTGCAGCCCGTCAAGACCCGTTGAAGAGGTGCTGTTAGTAATGAGTCGCAGCGAGTTCGGTGACGATTGAGCACGGGCCGACTGTCGTAGCAGTAGGCCTCGACACAAACATGAATTGTGGTAAATTGCGACATCAAAAATTGAGGCAGCAAGCAACCTCAGGGACTAAGGAAATACGCCCCCCGCGTTCATCGCGTGGTGATTTTCAACAGTGGGTGCTGGTTCCATCCCATCGGGAACGCCATGAACTTTACTGCGGATACAAGAATGCGTCTTTGCTACCGATAGCAATTATCGCAGCCAACTTGGATCAGCAGGCTACATCGATTCTTTTTAATTAAGGCATCGAAACGCTGCTTCGCTCCAATAATTTTCCAGTGGCGTTTTGAGTGGCATCGAGCAATTTGCATGCAATCCAGCGATTGCAGGCACGGATTCACGGCTTGGTTCGTAGGTTTTAGAGGGGCTGGTGAGCTTTTTTCCGGGTCAGTTGGTGAGGATGCTGCGTGCCTTGTCTTGTGAAGGTGCCAGCTTTGACGTATACTGAAAACGGGTTTTTTCGTTTTTTTCGTTCAAAGCGGGCACTTTTAGGAGAAAAATATGAACATTTTGAAAAAGAAACGAGCGGGCTTCACGCTCATCGAACTGCTCGTCGTAATTGCCATCATTGGTGTTCTTGTCGGATTGCTGCTGCCGGCTGTGCAGCAGGCTCGTGAATCGGCTCGCCGCGCTTCGTGCATCAACAAGATGAAGCAGTTGGGCCTTGCAATGCACAACTACGCTGATGTCAACAAAGCTGTTTTTCCAGCAGCTTCGGCATGGCGTACCCCGGGTGGCACGTCCAATACCAGCCCACCCTCAAGGCCATGGACTATTACCCTCATGCCTTTTCTTGAGAAGAACGACCTCTACAACGGGATCGACCTCACAAAGGAACCGTGGGACGGAGGCTCTGGGAATTGGACCTTCTTGTCGACTCCGACCGGAAGCGTCCACAAGTATCCGGAGCAGATGTGCCCCTCAAATCCTGAATGCATCACTGGGCAGGTTTTAGATGGGTCAGCAAACATCATGGGAAATGGTGTGACAAACCCAAACCGTTCAAATGGTGGTCGCTGCTACGACGTATGTGTCGGCCCGGCGTGTGCTCCAAGTAGACCTGCAGATTGCCCGGCGGCGAACAGCTACTGCAATACGTTTGGCAACTGGTGGTATCCAAACAGTGCAGGTCGCACTGGGCTCGAGCCACAATCAACACCCGGTATCTTTAACCCGCACTACAATGTTGAAATGGGCTTTCAGCGTGTGACCGACGGACTTGCCAACACGTTCCTTCTGCTTGAACGACGTCCTGAACTATCCTCCTTTTCCGGCATGTATGCGGCAAACTTTCAGGGTGTTCTGACTTCAATCAAGCCAAACTCTGCCACCATCAACATGACGACCTTTACCGGAAATGGAATTCGGTCAACAAACAATGGTGCAAGCAGTACCCACGTTGGCGGTCTCATTCAGGTCTGCATGGCTGACGGTGCCGTGGCAAGCATCACCGACACGATTAACTTTCAGGTCTATAACAATCTTGGCAATCGCCAAGATGGCGCGGTTGCAAAACTGCCGTAATCGCCTTGCGTCCCCCGGCTCTTCAGCTGAGGAGCCGGGGGGTGCTTTTTTTTGGCGTGCTGCATTTTGGGGTTACCACAAGGCACGACTGAAAAGTTCTCCATAACGTTTCAACCTAAATCCAAAGAGCAGTCCCGCGGGACAACTAGTGCCGACATCACTCACGTTTCCTCTCACCCAAGCATCGCCAGCATGTACCGAATTATCACTGCCGTCCTCATTACAGGTGTACTGACCGTCTTCACAGGTTGTGGAGGCTCAGGCCTTCCGGACGGAAAAGTTCGGGTCTCTGGAAAGATTATGTTGGATGGTGTGCCGCTCACCCATGCCGGTGAAGGCAATTTCCTGATCAATTTGGCAAATGAATCACTGACGGAAACCTCAGCTTGTCGCTTTGATCCAGCCGACGGCACGTTTTCTCTTGTAATTGCGCCAGGAGATTACACTGCCACAGTTCAGGCAACGGATGGCTTTGATGAAGACGACGAAAGACGCGGTCGTGTCATTCCTGCAAAAAGCCTTGTGCCGAAAAAGTACGATTCGTTGAAGACATCCGATGCGAAGGTCACAGTTGCAGGAAACGGTGGAGTCATTACCGTCGAACTCACGAGTGAGTGACGTGATTTCGGCTTTGCTGCTGCCAATGCCCTGGGCTTTTACGCCGTGGCTTGGCCACTTTCATCACCCTGAGAGGGTGCGTTTGAAGAGGTCCGGTAGTACTCACACCTGCATGTGTTGGGATGAATAGTTCGTCATCAGCCATGCAGCAATGCTCACTGTCACGACGATAAGCAGCACGAGCCAGCCGAGAATTACCAGCCAGGCGAATGTGGGCAGCAATGGTGCCTTTGACTTGGCATCATCAGCAGCGAGCCCTTTCGCCACCTGGTGCTCGATCCAGGCTTGCCGCCACTGTCCACGGGTCTTGATGAGTTGCTCCATCTTTTTGCCGGCCCGACTGGTGGCGGCGTCTGTCGTCACCAATCTTGCCCGGCCTGACCGTGCCGTCGACGACATCGCGACCGACGATGAAGCAGTCTGCCGGGCAGCCGCCACGGCAGCGGACGGTATTTGGAAAATCATCCAGCAGCTGCTGCGGGAACGTGCTCCGGGGTGAGGTGGTATTCGCACTGCGAGCCGTTGACGTTCAAGCGAGAAGCTACAAGCGGGAGCAGCCGGCTTTGGAGTGGGTTTGCTCGATCACTATGGGAAAGTGGCTGAAACTTGCTACCGTTGTTGACGAACCATGCGAAAGTGCACGTCGACGCATTGCCCAAGGGAAAGCCAGACGGAGAAAACGACACCTTCGTCGATCTGGTTATTTTGACTGCGGGGTTGTCAGACAAGCGAGTAGTTTAGAAGGTCTCTTTTTCGACTAGGTTGCCGTCCTGATCCCATGTCAATTTCAAAAATGGCTTGCCTTCCTTGAAACTAGTTTCTGTTCGCTTCGAACCAGTCCGGAAGTACACCGTGTAAATAATCTGCTTGCCGTTGATATGTTGTTTTTCCCAATTTCGACTGCCCCGAGCCGCAGAGGACCAACCGATCGACTGACCATGAAGTTTGCCATTCAAGTAAGGTTCTTCTGACAATATTGAACCATCGTTATAAAACAGAATTTTCTTCCCATGTAGTTTGCCGTTCAAAAAACGAGATTCCCATGCCAGTGATCCTTTGCGTTTTGGTGAAACCCCGACACCTGTAAAAGGCTCATCTTCGCCCTTGGCGTAGGCAATACGTTCTTTGTTTGCCCCATCGTGATAGGTTAAATCTTGGAATGGATATTTCCGTCGAGGAGCAAAATGCTCGTTGTCAAAGGTTAGGTCAGAATCAGGATTTTCTTTGCCAAGGTCTATTATCTCGCCAGGCTCATCTACCTCTACGCGCCGAGGTATGTGAGCGGGAAAGGTCTTCTCTTGAGGTGTGTGGACGGGAAAGGTCTTCTCTTTCGTCAGGTTGCCCGCTTCATCCCATTCCATTCGTAACGTTACACCACCGTATTTGT
>WTHB01000191.1 GCA_011523305.1 Planctomycetaceae bacterium
CCGCAGCCGGGGCGACCCGCCCCGGCTGCGGTCCGGGTGGGCTGCTGGAGGTGACGGGCAACCGTCATCCTAGAGAAATGATCGCCGCACCGGCGGCCTTCGGGCCACGGTGGCCAGAACCCGGCTTACAGGCCCACTCAGATTCTTTTCGTAGCCGGATGCGGGCTGTTTTTGCCCTTCTTTCAGCCTCTGTGCGTTGATCACGTCGTTTCGTCGGGACTGGCGACCAAATCACGACAGGCCTCCTCGTCGAGCAGTTTCAGCAGCTTTGAAATACAGAGCCGATTGATACTGACATTCATCTCTTGAGCCTCCGCCTTGAGCGTCTCGTGCAGCGACCGGGGCATCCGCACCGTCACCACCCGTTGAGCCTCCCGGACCTGGGCCCGCTCCTGCTGCCGCTGCCGCAGATCATTGAGCATTTCACGAATTTTCGCGTATTCAGGGGAACACTCAAACTGCAGCAGCGTCTCCGGGGTGGCAAAGGTCCGACGGACGATGCCATCGAGTCCCATCACTTCCCGAAAGAAGACAATCCACTCTGGGCTGGTCGCGTAGAGACGCTCGGCAACCTCCAGAACGGCACGGGGCCCGTGGCCTCCGCCGGGGGCCTTGGTGGCAACAGTCGCGGTTGCACTGCCGGGGGACGGGGCCATGGCATCGAGTCCTTTCATGTCTGGCTGCGGAGTGAACGAGGCAGCCAAGGCTCTCGCGGACACTCTCATCGCCCACTCGGCACCTTCACTGCCACGAAACTCTTGCAACGAAGTCAAGCCGTGACAGCAAGTCGTTTGATAGCAACGACTTACACGCCCGAAGCAGGCCGTGCAAAAACGCTGGGCAGCAGTGCTCGCCCTGCGGGCAGGTGGCCTGCTGCCTAAAAAAGCGGCAGGCGTCCTGTTTCTCATTTGCCAACTGTCCCGGTTTTGCGGCCGGTCACTTCCCGCCCAAAACGGCCCTTTTGCCCGCGTTTTATTCCCTCGTGCTTCTTGAAGAGCCACTTCCCTTGCCGGCTTTGACGCTTCGTCCAGTTGTTCTGCCAGAGGGTCTCTGCCCCCCTCCCCGTTGAAGGCGACAGGCGTGAGCGACACACTAGGCATTCGGCCGGCTGACCAGCCCCCGGCCCTCCCGCTCCCCCCATGCACTGAGAAAGTTCAGCCCATGCGTACCGCCTGCTTTCGCTCCCTCGCCCTCGTGGCCTGCAGCCTGCCCCTGCTCGCCAGCAGTCTGGCGGTCGCGGCTCCGGCAAAACTGGTCCTGATGGCCGGCAAGCCTTCCCACCCGCCCCGCATGCATGAGTTTAACGCTGGCGTCCAATTGATGGCGGCCTGCCTCAAACACACCCCAGACCTGGAGGTGATCGTGCTCCTCAATGGCTGGCCCACTGACGACACCGCCCTCAAGCAGGCTGACGCCATCGTTTTCTTCATGGACGGTCTGGGCCGGCATGAGGTGGTTCAACAGGGCGGGCAGCGGCTGGATCTGATTGACAACCTGGTCGACCGCGGCGTCGGCCTCGGCTTCATGCACTTTGCCGTCGAGGTCGCCCCTGATCAGGCAGGCCGCGAACTCACCAAGTGGATTGGCGGCCATTATGAAGCGATGTTCTCCTGCAATCCAATCTGGGAACCACAGTTCACCACTTTTCCGAACCACGCCATCACCAGGGGCGTTTCCCCGTTCACGATCAAGGATGAGTGGTACTTCAACATGCGGTTCATTGCCGGCCTGCCTGGCAACGAGCCTGCCAACGCCGCCGGCCTGACCTTCACGCCGATCCTCGTATCCCCACCCAGTGATGACGTCAGGGCTGGTCCTTACGTGCACCCCAAGGGGCCCTACCCGCACATCGTGGAGCAGTCAGGACGCCCCGAGGCGATGATGTGGGCCGTCGAGCGGCCTGACAGCGGCCGGGGCTTCGGCTTCACAGGTGGGCACTTCCACGACAACTGGGGCAATGATGACTTCCGAAAGGTCGTCCTGAATGCCTGCGTCTGGGTTACCGGACGCGACGTGCCAGCCGACGGGGTGCAATCGAACGTGACGCAGGCCGACCTCGACGCCAACCTCGACCCCAAGAAGCCGCGGCGATAGCCTGCCGACAACTGCCAGCGTTTGCTACTGCCCGTCCGTCAGCCGCACTGATTCATCTTGTCACGGGGCGTACCGGCACCAACCAGGTCTGGCTCAAGCCGAGCTGCCGCCGCCTCAGAATCATCGGCAGCAATGGTGACGGCCACGCGTTTGTAGGCGGGCGTTCGCGAGAGCGGATCAGCCGCCTTGGGCACCAGCACGTTGCTCTCGGGGTAGTACATCGCCACGCAGCCGGGACGAATTTCAAAATACTCTGAAACAATCTGCCCTCGCATCTCACCTGCTTCACTGGTAATCCGACAACGGCCGCCGGCAGTCAGTCCGTATTTCGAGATATCATCCGGATGGATGAGCACGATGTCACGACGGGTTTGATTGCGATAGAGGTCCTCCTCTTCATAGACCACCGTGTTGAACTGGCCTTCACTACGGATGGTCATCAGTTGCAGGCCGTCCGGGGCATCGGGCAAGTCGTGCGTAAACAGCGTCGCCTTGCCATCCGTCGTCGGAAAGCGAGGCGAATCGATTGTCCGCCCCGGAATGGAAAACTCCTGCTTGGTGCGATCGATCTCGGCAATCGCCTCCAACCCCGGCACGATACGTCCGATCGCCTTGCGGATCGTGCTGGTGTGGGCCATTTCCGACCAGTTGACCGGCCCAACGCTGCCGAGTACCCGGCTACCAAGTTCTGACACAATCGCCACTTCACTCCGGGGACCAGCTTCAGCACTGCTCTCGTGCCGCGGCGTCCCACCATCCGACAGGCGAATGAAACTGAACATGCTCTCTTGTGTCGAGGGCTCGGGCTCTTCGTCCCGCGCCAGCACCGGCAGGATGATCGTCTGCTCGCCGCCCAGCCCGCAGGCATGCCCGGTGTTCAGTGAAGTGTTGAGATAGACCAACATGTCGGTCTTGGCGAGCGCCCGGCCGGCGAACGTCGCATCGGGGCTGGCCCCGTAGAGGTTGCCGCCGAGGCAGCAGGCAAACCGCATCGCTCCCTGATCGGCCGCCTCCAGGCACTCCAGCGTGTCGAAGCCCTTGAAGGTGGGCAGTTGCACGTTGAGATCAGCCTGCAGCCGCTCAAAGACGGCCTCTTTGAGCTTCGGCGTGACGCCGACTGTCCCCATGCCCTGAATGTTTGAGTGGCCCCGAATCGGCTGCAGGCCCGCCCCCGGCCGGCCGATCATCCGCCGCATCAGAGCCAGTTCCGCAATGGCCTGCACCGTTGCCGCCCCGTGGAGATGGTGCGTCACCCCCATCGTCCAGGAAAACACCGCCCGCTTGGATTGGGCGTACTGCCGGGCAATGTCGTCGATCTGGTCCTTGCTGACACCCGACTTGGCAACAATCTCATCCCAAGAGAGGGCATCAAGTCGGGCGGCAAGATCCGGCCAGCCGTGGGTGTGCTCATGCAGAAAGTCTTCGTGCACAATAGGCTCACCATCCCCCGTCTCGCCGGCGGCGTGCATCTCGCGGAGTCGCTTCATCAGGCCGTAGACAAGGGCGAGGTCGCCCCCGACGTGAGGCTGCACGTAGGTGCTGGCAATCTTCGTGCCGAACAGCAGGCTGACCGGATCACTTGGGACCGAAAAATTGACCAGCCCCGTCTCAACAATTGGATTAACCACCACCACCTTGCCGCCCCGCCGCCGGACCATCATCAACGACCGCATCATGCGGGGGTGGTTGCTCGCCGGATTGCCCCCGATGAGCATTACAAAGTCACTCTTCTCAAGGTCATCAAGTTTGATCGTGCCCGCCCCGGTGCCGATCACACTGGCCAGGCCCACTCCACTGGCCTGGTGGCAGTAGTAGCTGCAGTTGTTGACGTGATTCGTGCCGTAGAGCCGAGCAAACAGTTGCAGGAGAAAGCCGGCTTCGTTGCTGGAACGGCCAGAAAAATACCAATAGCTCTCGGCCGGCTGCGTCTGCCCGAGTTTCGTGGCAATCCGCTCCATCGCCTCGCTCCAACTGATGGGGCGATAGTGCTGACTGCCTGTTTCAAGCAGCAGTGGCTTCACCAGCCGACCGGCATGCTCCATCTGGTACGGCGTGAACTTTTGCAACTGGGCGACGGTGTAGGTTTCAAAGAAACTGTCTGGAATCGCCCCCTGCATGTCGGCCACCATCGCCTGAAACGACTTTTTGCAGACTTCGGGAAAGTGGCCGGATTCATTGACCATGCCACCCGCCTGGCCACCCATACCGAGGGCGCAGGTTTTGCAGGTGTTCTTCGTCCGCATGGCCTTCCAGAGCGTCCAGAGGCCACCGGCTTCGCGGGCTTTCTTGAAGGTGTAGCGAATCGCCCGCCAGCCGCCACCGGTTCGTACCCGTCCCATCTTGCTGCTCGCTTTCTGTCCGCTACCGGTTCTCGCTGGGTTTGCCTCAGCCCAGGCTGACCGTCACGGTTTTGTCTTCCAAGTATGCATCAAGTCCGCGTTCACCGAGTTCCCGGCCAAAGCCCGACTGTTTGAAGCCGCCAAAGGGTGCTGCCGCATCAAAGACGTCATAGCAGTTGATCCAGACTGTCCCGGCCCGCAGCCGGCGGGCAAGGTCGTGGGCGCGGCCGACATCCCGGGTCCAGACGGCCGCAGCCAGCCCAAAACTGGTGGCGTTGGCCCGCCGCACCAGTTCGTCCACGTCCGAAAACCGCAGCACGGAGAGCACCGGGCCAAAGATTTCCTCCCGGGCGATGGCCATGTCGTCCTGCACATCAGTGAACACCGTGGGCTCAATAAAGTAGCCCCGCTCACCCACCCGCCGTCCGCCGGTGGCACAGGTTGCCCCTGCTTCGCGTCCGGCTGCAATGTAGCTCATGATCTTGTCGAACTGGGCCCTGTCGACCTGTGGCCCCTGATCGGTAGCCGAATCAAAGGGATCGCCAACCTTTCGGCTTTTCGACAACGCCACAACTTTTTCAACGAAGGCATCGTGGATCGAGTCTTCCACGAACAACCGTGATCCGGCACAGCAACACTGCCCCTGATTGAGATGAATGGCCACATGCGATCCAAGGGCGGCCGCCTCGAGGTCGGCATCGGCGAAGACAATGTTCGGACTCTTTCCCCCGAGTTCGAGCGTCAGGCGTTTCATCGTCTCGGCTGCCTGCCGCATGATCACTCGGGCTGTCTCCCCCGAGCCGGTGAAGGCCACCTTATCAACGCCGGGGTGCTTGACGATGGCCGCCCCTGCCATCGGGCCAAAGCCAGGTAAGACATTGATGACCCCATCCGGTACGCCAGCCTTCTGGGCTAAGCGAGCCAGCCGCAGGCAGGTCAGCGGAGTCTGCTCCGCCGGCTTCATCACAACGGTACAGCCAGCAGCCAGGGCCGGCCCCCACTTCCAGGCTGTCATCAGGATCGGAAAGTTCCAGGGGATGATCTGGCCTGCCACCCCCACCGGCTCGCGCCGGGTGTAGCAGAGGTAGTTGCCGTTGATCGGAATGGTGCTGCCCTGAATCTTGTCCGCCCAGCCGGCATAGTACCGCAGGCAATCGAGGGCAAGGGGCAGATCGCCATGCCGAGCATCCTTGAGTGGCTTGCCATTATCCAGAGCCTCAAGTGCTGCCAGTTCGTCAATCTCAGCCTCAATCAGGTCACAGAGCCGGTGCATGATCCGCCCCCGCTCACGGGCATCCAGCCGTGGCCAGGGGCCGTCTTCAAAGGCCCGCCGAGCAGCCAGCACCGCAACCTCAACATCAGCCGCGTCGGCCTCTGCCACGCTGGCAATCGGTTCCTCGGTGGCTGGGTTGATCGTTTCGAACGTCTTGCCGCTCCGTGCGGGAACCCACTTTCCGTCGATGAACAAATCGGTCTGCCGAATCACAGCCGTAGAAGACATGGCTTTCCCCTCAAAACTTGCCCTTTGAGATGCGCCCGGGGCATCATTCACTGGCTGAAATCTACCCGATCCGCCCAGGAAATTGTTGCCCTGAACGGGGTGACAGCGATACCATGAGAGGTATCGCGAGCAGCATGCTGTTTTGGTGCACCCGCACCAGCGTGAGGCTCGCTCACCCAGTGATGCTGCCAGCCTGCTATGCCGGTAGCATGCCGAGGAGGAGAGTCTCTATGGTGCTTCGGACCGCTCGTTCCCGTTTTTTCACTGCCGTGATGGCACTTGCTTGTGTTGCGCCTGCCGGTCTTGCCTGGGCAGGTCTGGTCAGTGGGCCACAGCCGGGTGAGACCGTCGGCGCTTTCACCGTCACGAAGGTCGCTGGTAATTCAGCCGATGGCGTCAGCGACGGCAAAACGCTCTGCTATCGCTGCCGCATGGGCAGCCGCCCTGTCGTGATGATTTTTGCCCGGACAGGCGATGCCAGTCTAGCCAAACTGGTCAGCGAACTTGAAAAAGAAATCAAGGAACACGAGGAAGAAAAGCTTTCGGGCTTTGTCAACATGATCGGTGGTGACACCGACGCCTTGAAGGCTGCCGCCGCGAAGTTTGTGAAGGACAATGGTGTTCAGCGCATGGCCTTTGTCGTTCCAGAGGACGCCGAGAACGGTCCTGGAAACCTCAACATCGCTCCTGAGGCCGACCTGACCGTGGTCTGCTACAAGGGTGGTAAGGTCCAGGCCAGTCATGCCTTCAAGAAGGGTGAACTGAACGACGACGCCATCGGCGAACTGGTCGAGGCTTCCTGCAGTCTCGTTGAGTGAGGCCGGCTGGGCTGCTTCTTTCGGCAACCCACCGTGCCAAATGGCTCATTCAAAAAGAACGGCCCGGAGCCTCGTCTGGCTCCGGGCCGTTTTGCATCGTGCTACCCACCAACTTCGTTCCCACCCGGGTTTTTCTCTGCCCGGGTGCAGGCTCGACATCTTCGGGTATATTTCAGGAACTGAACCGCTTCGACTGGTGTCGCTGGTCCGAGGTGGTCGTGTGGCGGCGTAGCTCAGTTGGTTAGAGCACAGGCT
>WTHB01000101.1 GCA_011523305.1 Planctomycetaceae bacterium
GCCATATTCGGCGTGATTACTTGCGGATGTCCGTGGAAGCCCTCGACGTAGTCGTTGAGGTCGTCGCACAAAATCATTACGACATTCCGCCACGGGTTTTTAGCGGTGTCCGTTGGCTTTGCAGAAGATGGTGACGAGAGCCAGATGACTGTGACAGTCACTAGGCAAGTCAAGATAGGTGCCCTTCGGTCAGCTTGGTAGGTGAGGCGAGCCCGCATGGTGTGGTTTCTTTCGTAGACACCTAGTCTCGTTGTCGGCTGCGATCACCGGATTCTTGTTCTTGCATGGTAATCTCAAGAGCGTAGCCAGAGGTTTCCGTTGTGAAGGGGGGAAGCTGGACGTCGATTGTTTTTTCTGCCTCAGTCCACTGAACAGGAGCATTCTTTCCCAGGAGACGTATACCGGCGATTGGCACCCCTTTCAGTGAGCGAATCGCAACCGAATTGCCGTCTGGTCGGGCGATCGCGATACAGAAAATTTTTCCTGCCTTTTGCGTAAACCAGAAGTCATCGCTGCTTGCGCTGAATTGAGTCTTGTTTTTGCTTCGGTGTTCGGTGCCTTTCATTGCGATGCTGGTTGGGCCTTCGTGCGTGATTTTCCAAGGCTTCGTGCCGTAGATCGCGTCGCCATTGATTTCGAGCCATTTGCCAACCGCAAGCAAATTTTTGACGGACGCGGGAGGAATGGTACCTGTTCCGTCGGGGCCAACGTTCAGCAGGAAGTTTCCGCCCTTACTGACGTTCTCGAGAAGCCAAAAGAGGGTTTCTTCAGGTGACTTCCAGTCATTGTCGTATGACTTGTAGCCCCACGAGTTGTTCGTGGTCGCGATGCCTTCCCACGTGTTTTCGCTGGCTTCATCCGGAATGACATTGTCGCCGGGCGTGCCGATGTCACCAAACCCATTGCCGATTCGTTGATTGACCAGAATCTCAGGATTGGCGGTATAAATCGTTTCGTAGAACGCAAAACTATGTTTCGGCGGAATGTAGATCGGCGTGTCGAGCCACATCTCCGTCAGGTTGTAGTTCGCGAGTAACTCTCTCACTTGCGGCAGCGACTTGTTCTGGATGTAGTCGTCAAACCGGACTGGGGCCGGGTCAAAATAGTTGGGGAAGAAGCTTTGTTGCGGCTTTTCGTGAATGCAATAGTCCTTCATTCCTGAATCACCGCCATCCCGCCAATCGAGTGCGTGGGAGTAGTAGACACCAAACGCAATGCCTTCCTTTTGGCATGCCTGTTCCAATTCTCGAATGATGTCTCGCTTAAAGGGAGTTGCCCTTACGACGTTAAAGTCACTTGTTTTTGAGTCAAACAGGGCAAAGCCATCGTGGTGCTTTGAGGTGATGACCATGTAGCGCATGCCTGCTGCCTTCGCGATAGCAACCCATTGGTCAGCATTGAACTTCGTAGGGTTAAATGTCTGGGCCAGCTTGGCGTATTCGGCGCGGGGGATTTCTTTGCGTCGCATGATCCATTCGGCAACTTTTGGACCCGTGCCGCCGTCCTCCATCCGCTTGCCCTTCCAAATGCCCCCGCACTGGGAATAGAGGCCCCAGTGAATGAACATGCCGTATTTGTTCTGATTGAATCGATCGCGTCCACGTTGCTTTGCCGGTGACGCATTCATCACCTGCCACTGCTTGCCAAGTTCAATCATCTCTGTGGAGCCAGGAATCCCTGAGCCGTTGACGCCTGCCGCAATGGCGTGAGTTGGTATGTGCAGCGTTGCGGGGGCAAGCAAGGCAAGAAAGAGGGTGGAAAGAGAGCTGCGTGTAGCGGTCATGAGTTGCGTCTACTCGTAAGATTCGGAAAAACGGGTCTGGGTGACAAAGAATGAGGAAGCAGTGGCAAGGAAGAGGAGGGGATTCCGAGGGACACGTCACACAGCCTGTGCGCGGGAATTACGCCAACAGCGTTCCTCTCCTGTCCGCCGAATTGTTTCTCAACCTGAGCGACATTCTAGCAAAGGCCCGCGGCATCAGTCTCGAAGAAGAGATCGTTGTAAGCTCCGGTGCGTGTGCAGAAGTGCCCCGGAGTCTACTAGGTGCTCTACGAAACTCGTTTCGGAGGAATCAGAGCCGGCTAACGCCAATACGATTTCTTAGGCCACTGCCTACGAGTGGTTGCTGCGGGATCAAGATGTGATCTGCATTGACGGGCGTAAGGAAGATGCCAGCCGCGACCCTAAAATGGTCTTGGGCGGAATGATGCGAACCCTTGGTCGGATCGCTTCAGGTGACGAAAAAAGGCCAGATTAGCCCTTGTCAATTCCTTCGTCAGCGGGCTCCGAAGACTCTTTGATTTTCCACTTCGAGTATTTTTCTGGCAAAGGAATCAAAGTGCTTAATTGCCGAGTGAGAAGTTCGATTTGCTTCTTGTCTTTTTTCGCTTTACGAAGTTTGCCCAGTATTTTTTTTGCTTCTTCGGCATCGGTGAAGGTCTGGGGAAGGCTGTTTGCGCACTCAAAAAGATCTTTAATGTGACCCGCCAAAACAGTTTCGCGATCGTGCATTTCCGAAACCAGAACGTACATTTCAACCCGTTGCTGAATATGATCTGGAGGCATTTCAATTGAAGAGGGCGAGCAGCCGAATAAGGGCAGTACTGATAAGATCACAAGCGAAGCCAGTGAGTTCGAAGTTTTCAAAACAGGCTCTCCTCAAAAATGAAGTGTTACGTTAGTGCTACGGCCTTGCCGCCTCAAGGCGGCAAGGCCGTAGTGGTGGCCGCATAAAATCGCTCAAACAAGCGCGTTAAAAGCCGCTGGGGATGACTTCGCCACGTGCTCTTGTGAGCAACGCGATGTATGTATCGCGGTCAATGTCATAACTTAAGAACCGAACGGAGCCGTCAGCCATCGTCACGCCGAACATGCGTTGATGTCCAGAACTGGGGGCCGCAAAGTTTGCCCTCCAGGTGCTATTTGGTGTCGGAATGGTTCCGGGTACGTTGCCGTTGTTGTACTGGGTGGTGTTGCACCAGAAAATAGTGCGATGACCGCCACGCCACCATTGTTGGGCGGAGGCGTTCTCTGCGATCATGATGGTCGAAGACATGCCGTCCGTGTAAGCCTTTGTGCCAGCCTCGGCTGAATCGAATTCTTTCGAAGTGCCGTTAGCATTGCCTGCAGTTGGATCGAGTGTTCCATGGCCGAGGCCGCCGAGTGACCGCTGGATCCAATTTTGATTGTAGTTGCTGCTGCCAACCATAATGTTGTCGTAGTAGTTAAAGCCAACATTTGCTCGGTACGTCGCGCTGCCATTACGGACGGTTCGGCCAACAGTTTCCACAGCGAAGTCATTGCCGTTGATGTCAACTATGTCGGGTGTCCAGGAAGGGCACAGATAGGGTGAAACCATGCTTGCCCCACCCGGCTTGCTGTTCCATGCAATTGCACTGTCGGCAGGATATGGGGCCTGCCATCCGTTTGTGCCAAGGGATCCGAATGTGTTGTGAAGGGAAACTTCTTCTACAAACGGCAAGATCTGAGCAAGAAATCCCCAGCCCTTTTCACCCGAAGCTGTGATGGCTGAAAGGTTTGAGCCGCTCTGCTGAAGGGTGACAACCTGGGGGAAGTGATTGTCACCAGCTTTCATATTCATGTCAGCGAAGTTATGAAGCCCTGTGCCAATCTGCTTGAGATTGTTGCCACAGGAAGCACGCCGGGCGGATTCTCGGGCCTGTTGGACAGCAGGCAAGAGGAGTCCGACAAGCACGCCAATAATGGCGATGACGACAAGCAACTCAATGAGAGTAAAAGCCTTTTTCGGCTGAACGGTTTTGGTGCACATTGGAAATTCCTTAACTGTTGATGAAGAGAAATCGAAACGTGGGCATATCAAGCAAAAATCATGAATCACAGCAAATACGTCGTGGCCAGGAATGACACACCCCTCGCATATTCACCCTATCGGGGCGTGTGAAAATATGCAATGTCTTTCATTTCAATTTTATTGGAACGTAGCCGCGGACGAGGAATTCAAGCCGAAAAGCACTTAACCCGTCACCGTGCTCGAGCGACCAGGTTGTGAAAAGGCTACGGGCGGCAGCTTTTTTTCACTCAAATGGCGCGATTCATGCATGCATGCCTGAGCGATGAGGTAAATCAGTGTTTCAGAAGGCTTGAAGCAGGCGTTCCGGAAGGATTTTGAGAAGTGGTCCCATGCCCTTGTTGTGGGCTGTCACAACAGCAATGAGGTGGCGGTTCGGAAAGAGGAAAATAAATTGGCCTCCAGCTCCGCGGCAACTGATGCAGTCAACAGGGTTGTCGTTGACTGTTGCAGTGTGCCGCCAGAAAAAGAATCCGTACGAGGTTTCGTTTGCGGTCTGGCACCGCGGGCTGGTGGCCTTTTCGATAAAATCAGCCGGAATGAACTGGCTGCCCTTGTAGGTGCCGTTGTTTGCGACCAGCAGGCCCCACTTCAGCATGTCACGTGACCGCATGCTGCTGCCGGCGGCAGATTTTGGCAGTCCGCTGACGTCGTCTGGCCAGGCGTACGACGTAATGCCAAGGCGGTCGAGAAGTTCAGTCTTGATGAAGTGCTCCGCAGAGTCGGGAACGACGGTATTGAGCACCTGCATGGCAAGGGCTGGGTCCGTACCCTGATACTTGAAGGGGCGGGGGGCTGTGCCGATCGCATTCGTTGCTTGAAGCAGTGCGGTTACCTGCAGCGATCCATGAAGTGCTTTGGCGTTGGTCCGAAAGAAATTTGCCTGCTCGCTTGGCAAGCGAATACCCGACTGCATGCTCATCACCTCAGCCAGCGTGATTCCGCTTGCACCATCTGCAAGAGAAGCAGCATCAATATTGTCGAAGAATGAGACGATGGGCCGGTCAAGGTCAGTCATCGTCAAGTGTCCGAGTTGGATCGCCCGGCCAATGGCAAGGGCGGTATACGATTTGGTAATTGACATCTGATAATGAGGGTAGTTGACTCGCCCTCTACGGAAATACGACTCGAAAAGCAGTTTGCCATCCTGGCAGATCAGCAGGCTGTCAACTTCGCCGTGTTCGCCACGGGCGATCTCTTCAGCGAAGGCAATGAGAGGCTTCGCGAGGCCTCCATCAGTGCCAAGTTCACCGACGGCAATGCCATCATTGAGGTCAATTGGGCTGGTGTCGAGAAAGGCAGTCGGGAGATTCGGGATCTCTTTCTCAGCTTGATAGGAGACGTCAGCTGCCCGCAGGTTGTCGATCGCGGGAGGCCGGGGGTCTGCGGCCGCGTCAGATGTGGTTGGCAGGCAGAGCAGCAGGGCGGTAGCGAAGGCGAGGCAGCGGGGGGATGTCATTGAAAGTTTGCCTAGAGTGAATAGAAGGGTCGGGACGGCAGCATGTTCTAAATGGGAGACGGCCTTGGCCACCCCGGAGACGAGCCGTGAGCGTACGGCACGTTTTTCCCATGTCTAACGGGTCGACGCCTTACGCTATTAAGATGACACCAGCGGTTTTTCGTGGCGGGGGGTTGCCGCGTGTAAGGATGGCCCTTGCTGCACGTATGCTTCGGTAGGTTGTTTGAGTTAGAATTCGCTGACCTCCGTTGGCAAGCACAGGCACGAGAGCGGCAATAGCTCCTCTAGGTGTCGTCGATTGTTTCAGCGGAGCCCCGTTTCACTCCATGCGGCGGTGAGGCGGGCAGAGCAGTTCCTTCATATCGAATGTGGAAAACGAAGGAGTCCCATATGCAGACAGGTCGTCGTAAATTTTTGCAGTCAGCCGGCACGATGGCAGCAGTAGGTTTTTTTGGGGGGGCTGGCCGCCAGGGGGTTGCCGCTGCGACTGCCGCAAATGAGCGGCCTGTCTTTGCAACGATTGGCCTGCGAAATCAGGGGTGGGCGATCACGAACAAGTCCGTCAAGTTCGCCGATTTCGCGGCACTTGCAGATGTCGACGCAAACGTGCTTGGGGAAATTGCAGAAAAAACAGCAGCAAAGCAGTCACACAAGCCTGCTGTCTTCAAAGATTATCGTGAGATTCTTGATCGAAAAGATATTGATGCGGTGATGATCGCGACACCAGACCACTGGCATACCAAGATCGCCATAGAGGCGATGCATGCCGGGAAAGACGTTTACTGCGAAAAACCGCTCACAATCACGATTGACGAAGGCAAACTCATTGAACAAGCAGTGGAGACAACGGGCCGCGTGTTCCAAGTTGGCACCATGCAACGAAGTGAATCTGCTCAGCGGTTTTTGCAGGCGATCGCAATTATTCGTGCTGGGCGAATTGGAACGGTTCAAAAAGTGACATGCGGTATTAACGGCATGACCTCCTCGCCGCCCATCCCCGCAGTCACTCCGCCAAAAGAACTTGACTGGGATTTCTGGCTGGGACCGGCAGAGCAGGCTCCCTATCGTGCGCTTCCAGAAATGAGAAAAGGCTACGCTGGCGGTGTGCCGTTCTACAGCAACTGCCATTATTCATTCCGGAACTGGTTTGAGTATTCAGCGGGCAAGATGGGTGACTGGGGGGCACACCATGTCGACATCGCCTGTTGGGCCCTTGGGGCTGAAGCGAGTGGGCCGAGCAGCGTGACGCCGCTTGACTATGAGCTTCCGGTTGAATTCAAGGATGGTTACCCAACAGTCCATGATCGCTACAACGTCCCGACCCATTTTCGAGTGCGGGCGGCGATGCCAAATAATGTCGAACTGATCATCACCAGTGAAGGCGACAACGGCATCATGTTCGAAGGCACCGAGGGCCGCTTTTTTGTCAATCGCGGGAAATTGGTGGGGAAGCCGGTAGAAGATCTGGAGGCCAGCCCGCTGCCTGATGATGCGGTGGAGGCTGTCTATGGAGGACCGGTGCCGCATAATCACACGGTCAACTTCATCGATGCAATGCAGAGCCGGAAGCAGCCGATTTCTGACGTCTGGTCGCACAACCGGATGCTGGAGATCTGCCACCTCGGCAACATTGCCATGCGGCTGGGCC
>WTHB01000087.1 GCA_011523305.1 Planctomycetaceae bacterium
GCCTCTTCCGTGACAGTCAGCACCCGGTCGACCCGGGGCGCAGCCAGCGCGAACGACCGCTGACCAACCGTGCCGACAGCAAGGCCATCAGCAAGGGTCGGCCGCACGGGGGCCTCGACCGGCTTGCCGGCAGCCAGCGACGCGGTGAAGCTGGCCGCCGCAGCCGCTTCAACAGCAATGATGCGGATGCCGGGCCGCCGGGCTTTGGCCGCAATCGATACCCCAGCCAGCAGGCCCGCACCTCCGGTCGGCACCACGATGGCCGCAGCGTCTGGCACATCCTCGAGCACCTCCAGGGCGACTGTCCCCTGCCCCGCAATCACCTCGGCGTCGTCAAAGCCGTGAATCAGCCGCAACCCTTCCGCCTTGCCGAGGACCACTGCCCGCTGCCGCGCATCTTCAAAGGTGTCGCCCTCCAACAGCACCCGGGCACCGAGTCGGCGGCAGGTGGCTACCTTCACCAACGGGGCGAAGCGAGGCATCACCACCGTCACTGGAATGCCCAGCAGGCTGCCGTGATAGGCCAACCCCAGGGCATGATTGCCCGCCGAGGCAGCAACCACGCCCCGGGCCCGCTGGGCGTCGTCAAGCAGCAGCAACGCGTTGCGGGCACCGCGTTCCTTGAACGATCCGGTCCGCTGCAGCAGGTCGAGCTTGCAGAAGACCTCGCAGCCGGTCAGTTCTGATAGCGGAATGCTCGGTGGACAGGGCGAGCGATAGATGCCACTGGCTATCCGGGCCGCGGCGGCGTCGATATCAGCAGGCGTCACCGACTCCGAGAGCGGACGATCTTCAGGTGCGTTCGCAGCAGCGTTCATGCCAAGCCTTTCTGTGCATCAGCCGGGCCCGCACCGGTCAGCCGCCGGGGCTGATGAAATGACCGGACATCGATCCATGCCATGCCGGCCCGGCGGGCCGCTTCGACGCCTAAGTCACTGTCTTCCCAGACCAGGCAGCCTTCGGGCCGCACGCCCAGCCGCCGGGCCGCCTCCAAGAACGGGTCGGGGTCGGGCTTGTGACGATCGGTGTCTTCGCTGCCGACGATCGTGTCAAAACTTTCCAGCAGGCCAATCTGTTTGAGAATCTGTCGCACCACCGCCTGATAGCCGCCAGACACCACCGCAATCGGCACCTGTCCCCGGGCCCGCTCCACAGCTGCCAACACCGGATCGATTGCCTCAACATGGGGCAGGTGATCCATGAAGGTCTGCTCTTTGAGGTCCGAGGCATGGTCGAGATCGATCTCGATCGAGGCTTCGGTCGCCAGAATGGCCAGAATGTCACGCGTGGGCCGGCCTCCGAGGGCATAGAACCGATCTTCGTCAAAGGCGAGGCCATGCAGTTCGGTCACATGCCGCCAGGCCCGGTAGTGGGCTGGCATGGTGTCGGCCAGGGTGCCGTCGCAGTCGAACAACAGGGCGGTGTAGTCCTGCAAATGCCAGCCAGGGGCGTTCGTCATTGGTGTGTCCTGCAGTGGCCGTGAATTAGGCCGGGGGGGTCAAATGGTAAGGCCGAAAGCCGCGTCCACCGGGAGGAAGGAGCCGGATCCTCCGAATGTATCGGCTGCGTGGGCTTCATTTCCGACAGCCAGGCCGTTTTTTCTTCCCGACCGGCAGTGTTTGGCAAGGTACTCTATTTTGACAGGTCTATTCCGACAGAGTGCCTGCCGAATGTTGCCAACTACGTAGCCGACCCGGCTAGCCTCCTTCCTTCCTGGTGTCTTCATGCGACTTCCCACCGTTGGCATCCGCTACCGCATGTTGCTGCTGGGCATTCTGCCGGCTGCCCTGATTTTTGCAGGCATTCACCTCACCAATACAAGAAGCATCGAAACGGTGCTGCTGGAGTTTGCTGAGGAGATTCTTAGTGAACGTGCTCAGGTAATCGCGACAGAAATAGATCGCGGCACACTTGAGGCTGTAACCGCTGCCCGGACAATGGCCACTGCCGCCAAGCACGGGCTGTTCGGAAGGCGTCAAGAATCGATGGCACTGGCGCGGTCAGTCTTGGAGGGCAACCCGCAGTTCACCGGAGCTTATTTCGGCTACGAACCGAATGCTGATGGGCTCGATGCTGATGCCGCGGCGTCGCTCCCTGCGGAAGCACTTGGTGCAGGTGGCCGCTTCCTGCCCTATTTTTTTCGTGACCGTATCGATGAGTCAGAGATCAAGCTCACCCCATTGGTGTTGCTTGACGGCCTTTACTATGCCGGCTGCCGTGAGCGGGCCACCGACCCCACAGCCACATCCAAAGCCATGGTGACTGAGCCCTATGAGTACGAGGGCAAACTCATGGTCGAGCAGACTTACCCGATCATGATTGATGGCTCGTTTGTCGGTGTGGCCGGCGTCGACCGAGCCCTGAACAAATTATCCAAAGACCTTGAGGCAATCAAAGCCCGACAAAAGCAGGCCGGCTGGAACCTCGACATCATTCTGGTCAGCCGACTCGGCAAGGTGATTGCCTCAACTGTCGCAGCCATGGAACTAACCAGCAAGCCAATCGGTGAGACTCCCTACGCTGACATTCTTGGACATTTCCACGATGGTCAGGCTGGTCGGACCATTTCAACAGAACTTCTCACGGCCGCCGATCCGCTCACCAATGACAGTTGCTTCTATGCCGCTGCCGCCGTGCCGACCGGTTCTTGGACGGTCGTGATGGAACTGCCCCAGCAGGATGTGCTTGCCAAAATCAGGGGCCCGCTCCTGTTCACCCTGCTGGTAGCGAGCATTGGTTTCACTGCAGTGCTGGGGCTGATCTATTGGCTCACCACCAGCCTGACCAGGCGGATTGAACAGTCGGCCCGGGCGGCCCAGCGGGTGGCTGCCGGCGACCTGACCGGTGCTGTGCTTGATGAGGCTGCCATCACCTGCACTGATGAGTCCGGACAGCTGCTGCGAGACATTGATGCCATGACCGGCAGCCTGCGGCAGATCGTCACCCAGGTGAAGCGGTCGGGGCTTGATCTGACGTCCACGGCCCGGCAGTTGGCGGCGGCCTCAAGCCAGCAAGAGTCCGTCGTGCAGGCACTCGAAAAAAGCACCGGCGAGGCAGCGGTAGCCAGCCGAGAGATTTCTGTCACCGGCAAGGAACTCAGTGAGACGATGGCGGGTGTGGCCGAGGTCGCCACCGAGACAGCTGAGGTCGCCTCATCTGGGCGAGATGATTTGGCCAGCGTCGGCGAGACGATGGGCCATCTCGAAAGTGCCACCGGCGAATTCTCTGAACGTCTGGCGGTGATTCGGCAGCGTGCCGAAGAGATCAACGTTGTGATTACTACCATCACCAAGGTGGCTGACCAGACCAACCTGCTCTCGATCAACGCAGCAATTGAAGCTGAAAAGGCCGGGGAGTACGGCCATGGTTTCTTGGTGGTCGCCCGCGAGATCCGTCGGCTGGCTGATCAGACTGCCGTGGCAACACTCGACATTGAGCGGTTGGTTGAGCAGATGCAGCAGGCGGTCGGTGCGGGGGTGATGCAGATGGACCGGTTCTCTGCTGAGGTGAAGACCAGCGTGGGCCGGGTGGGCGACATCAGCGATCAGTTTGCCTCGGTCATTGATAAGGTGCAGGGCCTCAACCAGCGATTCGAGCAAGTCAACGAAGGCATGCAGGCCCAGACCTCCGGGGCTTCCCAGATCACCGAAAGCCTCGTCACGCTCTCCGACAGTTCCAAGGCGGCGACAGATACGCTCGCGGAGTTCCGCCAGGCCTCGTCTCATATGGTGCAGGCCATTGATGGGCTGACCGACACCGTCAGCCGTTTTCAGGTGGCTGATGACGCGGAAGACGAAGCGGACAACTCATCGGTTTAAGTTGGCTAAATGCCTCGCCGGGCACCCTAAGGTTGACACCGGCTGTCGATACCAAAGCCCCCTGCCGGTGAACTTAGTCGCTTTAGGGGACTTACGTCGACCCGGCTGCCCCCTCCGATTTCGTTCGGGCTGCCGAAAATTCTCATGGCAGGGGTCATATCGAGACGATCAACACTGACGATCATGTCGGTATTCCGGTGCGGACATTCTTTCTCCGCACCGACGCCGGCAAGTCAGAAGGATTCGGAGCGATGATGCGACACGCCGCCGTTGAAACCGCCACACCCGCGCAGCCCCGCCGCCGGCAGCCCCGGAAACGCCGGGTTCCCCGCCGAACGGCTGCCCGCCTCAGACTCCTCAGCCAGCGTGCCCGCTATTGGAAGCAGCAGGCCCGTCGAGCAGCGACGCTGGCCCTGATCGGTGCGATGACCGCCCAGGCACCCATGTCGGCTTATGCGCAGTACGGTCAGGCCCCGATGGAGCAGCCGCAGGGCCTCGTGAATGGGGCAGCCAGCCGGGGGCTGGCCCGGCTTTCTGAAATTAATGGATCCGGACCTGGCTTCATGTATTACGGAGTCAACGGTGCCGACCGTGGCCTTGGCTACATTGGAAGTTATATGACCCTGGGTGGATTCATTCCGTATGCCCAGGATGATCTCGGCGGCTTCTGGTCAGCTGACCTGCGGGGACACCTTTCGGTGAATGGGGGCTTCTTCTCAAACGTCGGGGTGGTCCGTAAGCAACTCCTGGGCAACGGCTCCCTGTTGGGGGTAGGCGTCTATTGGGATTACGACGGTGATCTCTACCAGTACGCCGGCCAAGGTAACAGCAGTTTTGGCCAGTTCGGCCATGTCTACAATCAGGTCGGCGTATCGGGTGAGATTCTGACCGACTGGGGTGACATTCGTAGTAATGGCTATATGCCAGTTGGTACGACCGCCTATACCGTCGCCGCCCCAGGAATGCCGTTCTATCAAAACAACATCTTCTGTCAGTACGGGCTCGACGCTGCCCTAGGCGGGGCCGACCTTGAAGTCGGGGCTTACGTTCCGGCACTCGCTGACTTTGCCGGCATGATCAGCGTGGGCGGCTATGCCCTCGGAAACGCCTTCAACAAGTGGCAGACTGGCTCAAACCAGGGGCTTGCCATTGTCCCCTGGTTCGGTGGTGTCTACACCCGCATCGACATGACCTTCGCCAACAACTGGGACTTCTCACTGCAGTACAACAATGACTCGTACTTTGACTCCACCGGATTTGCTCGCCTGACCTACCGACTAGGGGGCAGCCGGCGACGAAACGTTCCGGACCAGCTTGAGCAGCCAATGATGCGGAACGAGCACATTGTCCGAGCACATGAAACACCGGAGATCGCGCTCAATGGCAATTCAGGGCTTGTTGATCAGCCCTGGCGGGTCATTCACGTCAACAATGCTGCCCCGCCTGGCGGCAACGGAACCTACGAATCTCCGTTTACCACGTTGCAAGAAGCCCAGACACAGGCCACGCAACAATGGGACATTGTCTACGTCAACGAGGGCCTCAGCACGACCATTCCAATTTACTACGGCGGCAACTTTGCATTCCAGAACGCAGATCAGTCGCTTGTGGGTAGTGGCGGCGACTTCACGATCCAAGTTCAGCAAGGCTGTGGCATCCGTACCGCGAACAACGACTATCTCTTTACGATCACGGCACAGACTGCGAACAACCCAGTGCTGAACAATCCTGCTGGGCCGAGCATTGAAACGAACAATCAGGGCGGTCTGACCATCGCCAACCTGACTGTCACCGGCTCGCAGACTGGCCTTCTTGCAAGCGGCAACCTAACAGGGGCACCGAAGGCCGCTGGCACCACCGCAAATCCACTGGGCACAACAACCGCCGGAGCCACCGCCGTCCGCAACGTTACGATTTCGGGTGATGGCAGCACCAACCCACAACGAGGTGTCTGGTTAACAGATGCTACCGGTGACATCGAGTTCACCGACACCGTCATCGGCAACATGAATAACACCGGCTTCCGAGTTGACAGAGGCAGTGCCAACATCGACTTCTTCGGCTCGCTCACTAACGACGTTGCCTTCAACGGAAACGTACCCAGCACAATCATCGACATTAACAACACTACGGGCGGCACCATCAACCTTGCATATGGTGGCGCTCCATCGGGCTCGGTCATCCCCAATGAAATCCTTGACATTGGTGGCGAGGGAATCTTGATCGAAAGCAACACAGGCACTGTAATTAACATTGGCAGCACAACACTGCTGAATAATGCCTCAACAGCCATTTCAATACAGACAGACGCCTCCACCACAAGAATTGAGACTGTCGCGAACACGCAGGCAAACCCGCTTGCAATAGCAGGTATCGTCAAGGACACGGTGGGGGCAGCGATTGCAATAAGTGGTGGCGAACCCGACTTTACTTACTACGGCACAATTCGCAACACACCCACAATTGGAGCCACGCCAAGTTATATTATTCAGGCTGATAACGTTTCTGGCGGTGCGCTGAATATTGGGGGCCCAGGTGTTTACCCCCTGCATGACCAAGGTGACGGTGTTCTACTGTCTAGTTTCTCGGCAGGAACGACGAATATCACAGGCCTCGATCTCCAGGGAACCGGTACGACAGGCATTCTTGTTGAAAATTCGACTGCAGATTTCAATTTCTTTACGACTCGAATTGGCCAAACCGGCGTTCTGGGTGGAGGCCCAACGAACCAGGGCATTCTTATCAGTGGGAATGTTGGCAGCACTACCCAATTCAGAAATCTCGACATTTCACTCGGAGGAGCGAATGCGGAGGGGCTACGAGCCGTCAACGGCGGATCGCTTAATGTCTTCGGCGCTAGCACACTGAGTAACGCATCAACAACCGAGGCCGCTATTTACATTGACGGCAGCACCGCCTTGGGAACCGCACCAACAGAGGGCATGAACTGGACCTCTATTTCCTCTGGGA
>WTHB01000193.1 GCA_011523305.1 Planctomycetaceae bacterium
CCGGCTCGACTTCCTGGTGAGCCGCCTCCAGCGCGTCTGCAGACACCCGAAAGGTCTCGGGGGTCACCTCAGCCCGATCGATGCGGTGGGTGTAGTCGAGCACCGCCGGCAGGCCATCGCGCCTGACGTCCTCGCAAATCCGCTCAACAACCTGCCGGGGCGTGAGTGGCTCGCCAAAGACGTCGATGGTCCGCTGACGACCTGCCGGTGAGACGAGTTCGCCCTGCGAGACGAGGGTCTGCCGTAAGGCATCGAGTTCAGCCCGGCCTCCCGCCGCCCGGAGGTCGATCCGACGAATTCCACCAGCGACTTCTGCAGTTGTCTTGTCTGTCATCACGGCCTCGAGGCTCCCACGAGATCTTTTCCTGCCACAACCGCAGCCGGCATGTCCGCATGCCAGCCACACCTGCTCACTCAGTTGAGAATACCGTCTCTCCGGCCGACGACGAGCCCCGCGAATCCGGCCGAGTTGCCAAAATCTGCCGTGATTGGCTAGGGTCGACGGTCGAGAGAGAGTCCGGATGGGCTGTGAACTTGTGGGGGAAACGGCCCCGTGGGCTGCTGCTTCTTCCAGAAAGCGAGTGTGATGCGAAAAGCGGTGGCGGTCGGCAGGAAACTTGGCCTCACCCCAGAGGCTGCGAAGACCTTGGCCGAGTTGCGCACCCCCGAACGCATCCAGGACTTCATCAACGACATCCCTTGGAACACCGAGCCCGACGGCGAAACCGCCCGGTCGGTGGCCGAGGTACTGCGGCTACGGCAGGCCCACTGCGTTGAAGGGGCGTTTGTGGCCGCCTGTGCTTTCTGGCTGGCAGGCCGACGACCGCTACTGATGGACATGGGAGCCTCGGAAGAGGACGTCGATCATGTCGTCGCCCTGTTTCGGCGGGGCCGCTACTGGGGCGCCATCTCCAAGAGCAACAGCCCCTCGCTCCGGTACCGCGACCCGATCTACCGAACCCTGCGGGAACTCTCGCTCTCGTTCTTTCCGCAATACGTCCTCGAGCGCCAGAAAACGTTGCGGACCTACTCGGTGTCGATCGACCTCCGCCGCTACGACCCCGGGCTCTGGGTCACGCAGGAAGGGTACTGCCTCGAGATGCTTGAGATCCTCACCTCGGCTCGGCACTTCGAACTGCTTCCCGAAGACTTCGAGGGACAGGACCTGCGGCCCATCGACACCATCGAGGCGCAGTCAAACCGGCTGACCGAACATGCCGAACCCCGGCGGATCATCCGGCTGGATGACCATCGCCGCCCCCCATTGCCGCCTGACCGAGCAGTTTCCTCAGGGCGGTGATCGCGATCTCACCGAACTGCCGCGGCGGCACCCGCCAGAGTTGCGGGTTGTGCGTTTCAATGGTGATCGGGCCGGCGTAGCCAATCGCTCCAAGGTGACTGATCAACTGCTGGGGCGGCGAGCAGCCCTCTCCGGGCAAAATACGATCGGCATCCGTGGCCATCTCCCGGGGCACATCAGCAATATCGGAGAGTTGCACGAGGGCGAGCGTCTCGGGACCAAGCAGGTGGAGGTCGAGCAGTTTGCTCGGCCCCACGGTGAACTGAAACCAATCAAGACAGATGCCAAGCGCCGGCGAGCCGACATCTTCAATGAGGGCGACGGCCGATTGCAGGTTGTTGGGGAAACTGGCTCGCGCATCAAACTCGAGGGCCAGTTTCACGCCAGCGTCAGCCGCACGTTTGGCCGCCTCCACCAGACTGGCCGAGAGCCGCCCAAGATCCTGCGGCCCCAGCGGGCCGTGGGCATCGCCGGCAAGAACCAGCACCGGGATGCTGGTTTTCTCACAGAGTTCCAGCCGATGTTCAAAATGCCCCCAGTGCTCCCGCCGGGCCTCACCCTGACTGGTCAGCAGCCCCCCCTGATAGGTCGCCGCGACAGCCTCGCAGCCATGCTGACTGAGCAGGTCAGCCAACGCAGCGACCGGCTTGCCCTCCAGGAACCGTTCCGCATGCCCCAGCCAGAGTTCGACTGCCGGACATTGGCCGGCAGCATACTCTTCCAGAATGGTTTCCAGCGGTGCATCGAGGGAGCAGACAGTAGACAGTGCTGGTTTCATTGCAGCCGCTCAGTCAGAAGATCAACGCACTCCTCAATCGGCACCCGCTCCTGGGAGAGCGAGTCGCGATCACGAAGGGTCACGGTGTTGTCGGTCATCGTCTGGCCGTCAATCGTCAGACACCAAGGCGTGCCCGCCTCGTCCTGTCGCGCATAGCGCCGGCCAACCGATCCCTTGGCGTCATACATGCAAGGCATCCGCTTCTTGAGCCGCTTGTACAGATCAATCGCCACCTCGGGCATGCCGTCCTTTTTCACCAGCGGCAAAATCGCCGCCTTCAGGGGCGCCAGGCGGGGATGCAGTTTGAGGACGGTGCGTTCCCGCGGCTTGCCACTTTCGTCCGGCACGTTGTCCTCATGGTAGGCATCACAGAGGAAAGCCAGCACCGCCCGGTCAGCACCAGCCGATGGCTCAATGACATGCGGCACGAACCGCTCGCGGGTGACATCGTCAAAGTACGACAGATCGCGACCGCTTCCCCGGTGCCGCGGCTTGCCGTCGGGCCCGGTTTCGAGCACCAGTTCACCCTCCTTCCGCACGAGTTTGCCTTCCATGTGGCTGCGGAGGTCGAAGTCGCCCCGGTGGGCAATCCCCTCGAGTTCGCCGTACTCCCCGTCAGCAAGGAAGGGAAATGCATACTCAATATCGGCGGTTCCGCAGGAATAGTGAGCAAGCTCTGCTGCATGATGCTCCCGCAGTTGGAGCCTACCCTCGGTCAGGCCCAGATCGAGATACCAACGCCAGCGGCGATCCCGCCAGAACTGATACCAGGCCCGCGAGTCATCGGGGCGGCAGAAGAACTCAATCTCCATCTGCTCAAACTCCCGGGAGCGGAATGTGAAGTTCCGGGGCGTGATCTCGTTGCGAAAGCTCTTGCCGATCTGGCCGATCCCAAACGGCACCCGCACCCGTGAGGTGTCGAGTACGTTCTTGAAGTTGACGAAGATGCCTTGGGCCGTCTCCGGCCGCAGGAACGCCCGGTCATCGTCATTTCCGGCCAGGGCACCGATGCGGGTTTCAAACATCAGGTTGAATTCGCGGGGTTCGGTCAGTGTCCCCGGCTCACTAGCCTCCGGCGCCAGGGCCTCCGAAAGTGGAATCGCTTCCGCCGGTGTCGTCCCGGCAAGAGGCACCAACTCACCAGACCAGGCGATCTCCTCCACCTGCTTGGCCCGCAGTTTGAAGAACTTCTGGGCCCGACCCACAAGATCAACAGCAGCGTCGTCACCCGAGACGTCTGTGGTCACAAAGATCTTCTTGTCTCGGTAACTGGCCCAGCGTCCCTGCAGGTGGTCATAGCGAAAGCGTCGCTTCGACTCGCGACAGTCAACCATCCAGTCGTGGAACAGATCAAAGTGGCCGGAACACTTCCAGACCTGCGGATGCATGATGATTGTGCAGTCAAGGCCGGTCATCTCATACGGTGATGGCGCCCCGGTCAGCGTGGCCAATTCGTCATGACCGGCCACCATGTCCTGCCACCAGCACTCTTTCAGGTTTCGCTTCAGCGCCACCCCCAGGGGGCCGTAATCCCAAAAGCCGTTGAGGCCACCGTAGATCTCACTCGACTGAAAAATGAAACCCCGTCGCTTCGCCAGGGAGACGATGCGATCCATTCGGGACTGATCAACTGGTTTGGTCATGGACAGGTTTTCTGGGGAACGCTGTGAATTCGGTGGGGAATGGTCCGACTTTTGTCGACCTGCACGTTCGGAGTGTAGTGCTCGCCACGAAGCCGGGTCTACCGGGATCCCCCTCCCCCGCGTGGAACCCACGCTCGGCCAAGGCTGTCCGCCAGTTTCCCGCAACGTTGCTCTCGCTACCGAGGGAGCAGGCGGCCCGTGTCGGCGCACCGCCGCGGCACCAGGGCAAACTGGTCGAGTGCTGCAGCCAACGGCAGGTCGGCTGCCATGCCGATCTCAATGAGGTTGGCACCCCCTGCCGCGCGAGAAAACGCGTCGACAAGGCTCGCCGTCGGGTCAGCACCACTCGTGGTGAGCCGACGAAAAGCCGCCAGGGCCTGGTCGCCAGCGGCATCCAATTGTTGCAGGCCACAAATCGGTTCGGTGAGGGCAACATCGAGGATGGCCCCAGCCCCGAGCAGATCTTCCTCGGTCACCTGCCCATCGGTTCCAGCGCAGACCAGATGAACATCGGTCGCTTCATCCGCCAGTTGAGCCGCCAGCCTGGCGACCGCCGTGCGGTTGACCAGACAACCGATTAATGCCTCACGGGCGTGCTGGCAGCGGGCGAGCGCCGCCGTGCCATTGGTGGTGGTCATCACAATGCCTCGACCGGCAACCCGACCCAGGTCATATTCGGCTGGAGAGTTCCCCAGATCGAATCCGGTGATCGGCACCCCGCCGCGTTCCCCACCCAACAGCGTTCCCGGCGGAAGTTCCCGCTGAAATCGCCTGGCAGCCTCAATTTCGGCGGTCGGCAGGACAAAGGCAGCCCCGTTCGCCAACGCGGTGACAATCGTAGTGGAGGCCCGCAGAACGTCGATGATGACAGCCACACCTCCCGTCACCGCGGCTGGAGGCATATCATCTGGACGTGGATGGCAGTGCCACCTGAGACGTTTTTCGGGCATCATGGTCTCCGTCCTGGAACACAGTCACCAGCCTAGTCAACACCTTTAGTCTACCTGGCTGTCGAACGTGCCCGAGAATGGACAGCCCAAACACCCGCCGGAGTTGCGACCATCACCAGCCAGTCCGCCCCAGCAGTCGACAAGAGCGGCCAGAAGGTCCGCGGCATGTTTGCCGAGATCGCTCCCCGGTATGACGCCGTCAACCGGATGCTCTCAGGCGGCATCGATGTCTGGTGGCGACGAATTACGGTCAAGCGAGCTGCCCCGCCCCCGACTGGCGCAATTCTCGATGTCTGCACCGGCACGGGGGACCTCGCCCTGGCCTACGCTGCCAAAGCCGGACCACGCGTCCGGGTGGTCGGAAGCGACTTCTGCCTGCCGATGCTCGACCGGGGTGTGGAAAAATCCCGTGCCCGAAGCCTGCCGGTGGAATGGGTGGAGGCCGACGCGATGGACCTTCCCTTCCCGGATGAAGCATTCGACCTCGTCACAGTCGCCTTCGGTCTGCGAAACATCGCCGAGACCGACCGCGGCCTGGCCGAGATGGTCCGTGTCTGTAAACCGGGCGGTCGGCTGGCGATCCTCGAGTTTTCGCTGCCGGGCAATCCGGTCATTCGGTCGAGTTACCTCTGGTACTTCCGCAACGTGCTGCCTCGGCTCGGCAATGCCGTCGCCCGCAATCATGCTGATGCCTACTCCTATCTCAACCAGAGCGTCGAGGAGTTTCCCTCCGGCAAGGCCCTGGCCGATCTGATCATGGCGGCCGGCTTTGAACGCGTTGACCAGATCCCGCTGTCGTTCGGGATCGCCACCCTGTCGATTGCCACGAAGGCCGCTTCATGAGTGCATCCCCTCGTCTCCCCTTGGTGCTTGGCGTCACGGGCGCTTCCGGTGCTCCCTACGCCCGCCGGCTCCTCCAGGTGCTGCTTGAGGCCGACTGCGAGGTGCACCTGGTGATCAGTCCGTCGGGCCAGGCCGTCTTCGGGCAAGAACTCGGCGAACGGCTCGACCTGCAAGCCTTCTCGCTCGAGGCGTTCCTCGGCGGACCACCCCCAGCCACGGGAACGGTGCACTACCACCACTACCAGAACCTCATGGCTCCGATCGCCAGCGGGTCTTTCTTGACCGGCGGCATGGCAATCTGTCCCTGCAGCGGCAGCACGCTGGCTGCCGTATCCCGCGCCCTGGGGGAAAACCTGATTCACCGGGCAGCGGAGGTTCACCTGAAGGAACGCCGCAAACTGGTCGTGGTCCCCCGGGAGACGCCACTGTCACTTCCGCAGCTGCAAAACATGCAAGCGATTCACGAGGCGGGAGCGGTTGTCCTGCCGGCAGCCCCTGGTTTTTATCACGGAGCCACGTCGATCGCCGATCTTGTCGATTTCGTCGTCGCTCGGATCTGCGATCAACTCGGGGTGGCCCACGACCTTGTCCGCCGCTGGGGAAGTTGAGGCCCATGCCGGCGACGCTGCGAAGCTATCTGGAACTGGTGCGGTTCTCCCACACCATTTTTGCCCTTCCCTTTGCCGTGATGGCGGCCGTACTTGCCGCTCACATTGATGCGGCCGCTCACCCGGACCGCTCCGGTTGGCACTGGCTGCGACTGGCGGTCGGCATTCTCGCCTGCATGGCCACTGCCCGCACCGCCGCGATGGCCTTCAACCGCCTCGTCGACCGCGAGATTGACGCTCGCAACCCCCGCACCGCCGGCCGTCATTTGCCTGCCAACCTGCTCCGCGTCACCGACGTCACCCGTCTGGTCGTGGTCTCTTCAGGTCTGTTCATTGCAGCGACGCTGCTGTTTCTGCCCAACTGGCTGCCAGTGGCCCTGGCCGTCCCCGTCCTTGGATGGCTGCTGGGCTACAGTTACGCCAAACGCTTCACCAGCCTCGCCCATCTTTGGCTGGGGGTCGCCCTCGGCCTCACGCCACTCGCTGCCTGGATCGCCATCCGGGGGCCCGTCATGCTGACCAGCCCCGCCGATCTGCTGCCGGCCATCATGCTGGCCGCCGCCGTCACCACCTGGGTGGCCGGCTTCGACACGATCTACGCC
>WTHB01000168.1:0-28860 GCA_011523305.1 Planctomycetaceae bacterium
TCGACAATGCCTGGGGGGGCAGTGCCTGTGAAGCCTGGATCGACCGGGCCCGCCTCGCGGGTGACGAGCGGTTCACTCCGCTGCTGGATCGTTGGGCCACAACCGAGGCGGGCATGCCTGCGGCCGTCGAGAAGTACCAGCAGCAACTCGATACCTGGAAGGCTCAGGTGGAAAAGGCGAAAGCCGAGAAAAAACCGGTGCCGCGTCAGCCCCGCAACCCAGCCGACCTGTTGCGGGGCAACTCCCGGCCCGGCAACATTTATTGCGGCGTGCTCGCACCAACCATCGGCTACGGCATCAAAGGCGTGATCTGGTATCAGGGTGAGTCCAACGCCAGCCGGGCGATGCAGTACCGCGACCTCTTTCCCTTCATGATTGAATCATGGCGAAGCGAGTGGGCCCTGGGCGACTTCCCATTTTACTGGGTGCAACTGGCTGATTTCCACGATGAAAAACTGCTACCCGGGGACAGCGACTGGGCCGAACTGCGTGAAGCCCAGACCATGACCATGGACAAACTGCCCAACACCGGCGAGGCCGTCATCATCGATGTTGGTGAGGGCAAGGACATCCACCCGAAGAACAAGCAGGATGTCGCCAAGCGGCTGGCCCGCTGGGCGCTTGCCGAAACCTACCAGCGGCCGGGGATTGCCTGTCGCAGCCCCCGATACACCGCCTTTGAGAAACAGGGCAGCAAGCTCGTGCTTTCCTTCGCCTCAATTGAGCCCCGGGCCAACGGCTGGCGGCCATTCGATGTTCGTGAACCGGTCGGCTTCACGATTGCCGGAGCCGACAAGAAATTTGTGGCGGCCTCGGCGCGCATCCTGAGTGACGGCCGGATCGAGGTCTGGAGCGACGCCGTCTCCGATCCGGTCGCTGTCCGCTACGCCTGGGCCGACAACCCCGTCTGTAATCTCTATTCCGCCAGCGGCCTGCCGCTGACCCCCTTCCGCACCGATGACTTTCCCGCTGTCACGGCCGGGCGACACTGATCGCCCCGGCCAGGGGTGGCCGAAGGCGAACCTCTCGGGATAGGCTGACGGGTCGATTGATGACCGCTCCGCTCGACAAGAACGGACCGGCTCATTCCGGCAGTTCACTCCACGGAGGGTCTCATGAACGGCACTGGATGGAATCACTCGGCCTGCCAGCCTCGGCGGCCATACACCACTCTCTTGCTCTTGGTTGCCTGCCTGTTGTTGGGCTCGGCCGGCTGTACCCCGGCAGTCAACCAGCCGGTCACTGTCCGCCTGCCAACACCGCTGCCAGGCATGTCACCCGCCCCAGCCCCGACAGCCCAGCCGCACGAGGACCACGCAGCCCCGCGGCTTCATCGGCCAATTCCGGTGGTGATTCAGCCACCCAAGCCCTTTCGAGTAGCCGTCGCGGACGCCTGGCTCAAGGATCAAGCCGCAGTTTCACCACCGACTATTCTGCCGGTCGCAGGCGAACAACCCGCCACCGTACCGAGCCAGTTCAGGCCGGTTCCCGCCGCGACACCGACAGTGGCAGCAGCGGTTCGGGAAACCTTCGCTAACTATCTTGCCGACTTCAATCGCCACGATCCTGTCGCACTGGCAGCCCACTGGACAGTTGATGGTGAAAACCTTGATCTTGATACCGGCAGCCGCACCCGCGGTCGCCCGGCGGTAGAGCAGGTCTTCACTCGCCTGTTCCAGACCGCCGAGGATGCTACCCTCGCGGTTGACATCGAAGCGGTACGGCCACTCCACGATGATGTGGTGCTTGTTGATGGCCTCTCGCGGCTCACCGTTCCTGGCCAGCCGTCCAGCCGCACCCGGTTCTCGGCCGTGTTGGTTCGCCACGACGAACGCTGGCTGATCGAAACGGTCCGTGAAGCAGCTGCCGCGGCAGAACTTACCGTCCACGACCGCCTGGCTGACCTTGCCTGGCTGCGGGGCTCATGGGAGGACATCAGCGATGGTGTCACCGTCAGCCTGCAGTGCGACTGGAATGAAACCAAAACCTTTCTGATTCGGCGGCACTTTGTCACTGTTGATCCCGAGCCACGTGGCGTTGCCGCCCGACTGGCAGCAGACGTGCCTGCATTACTGCCGGTCGATGCTCCTGACGACCTCCGCAGCACTTCCCCAACGCAGTGGACGGTAACAGAATACATCGGCTGGCATGCCCCCCGCGGCGAACTCCGCTCCTGGCTCTTTTGTTCTGACGGTCAGGCAGCTGAATGGCGGTGGCTCCGCACACCGGCGGGCTGGCTGCTCGAAGATGCCGCTGTCGGCACAGCGACTAACAACAACGCCGTTCCTACGTCACCCATGCAGCTTGGCCTGGAACAGGTCGGCAGCGATGAAATGACTGTCCGGGTGGAAGCCGGCAACGCCTGTTCGTTCGTTCCGGTGGCTGACTTCATGCGCACTGCTCGGCCCGTCTCGGCGGTGTCGCACCCTTGATCCTTGCACGGTGACACCCACCCGACGAATGCCGACTGATCCTGACGCAAGTGATATCGGAGGCGCGGCCCGTGCTGCGGACCTTGCAGAACCACTGCTCATCGTCGCTGAGGGCGAGGTGGTGGGGCGGCTCGCCCCTGCCTGGGCGGACTCATGTCAGCGGCACCATCTGTCGTACCGGGTGCTGGTCGTCGATCCATCCTGCTCGTGGGTGACCGAAGACATCCGCGTTGAAGCAACTGCCGCTGCGGTTGGTGGCATCCTGGCCGTCGGTGCTCCACCGGTTCTTGCCGCGGCGACTGCCGCAGCCCAGGAACTCCGCCTGCCGATGGCAGCCGTGGCTGCTGGTTCTCAACGCTAGCTGACGAGACTCGCTGCAGGGCCTCAGCGAATGAGCACCGCATCGCCTCCTGACGATGTCCGTGTCGTTGCGACAGCCGGTGTTGCGGCCCCCAACACCTGGAGCATTCCCTCCACTCGGGCACGAACCGCCGGCGGCACCGTTGCCAGTTGGGCAGGCGTGTCGACACACCCATTGAAGACGGGCTCGCCTGTCGCGGCCTGCACAACGAGCCGGGTCTCGTCCCCCTGGATCAGATGAATCGTGAAATCGGTGTCTTCCCGCAGCAGAACCGCTGCTTCATCCCGGGGCTGACGGGTCGGCTGCCGTGTCGCCGCACCAGCTACCGACGCTGGCTGCTGCGGCGGTGGTTCGGGAGCGACCGCAACAGCAGCAGGCGATGCCGCGGCACCACCAGCCTGCCCGACCGGCTGCTCACCGAGTCGGACCGTCAACGGTCGACCGCCACGCAGGATGGTCACGGTTGGACGCAGGCCGGCTGCAGGTTCGTGGCCGTCCAGTGGATGGCGGCAGGCCCCAAGCAACAGGCCAAACTGCTCGGGAAGGACGAGCAGCTGATCATCAAGTTTGACGAGCACATCGTGGGGCAGAAAGCCTGACTCTGCCGCAACCGAACCGGGAGCGACGGCGTCGACCACAAGACCTTCTTCACACTCCAAGGCAAGTTGCCGGCGCAGAATCTCAGGGGCCCGCGAAAGCTGCAGGCCGAGTGGCTGCGAGGCATCAGGAACCGGAGCCTGCGGCTGCACCATCTCTCCAACCGGCTGAATATGCGACCGTCGCAGGGGTGCCACGTCGGCGGCCCTGACGGCGGCCAGCGGCAGGAGCAGACCGCTCACTACGCAGCACACGGTGAGCCTCGTCTTTCCGAAAGCCCTCCACTCCAGCCATGCCGATTGGCTCGTCATCAATTTCGCCTCATCGAAGGAGCAGGCCATCTCGACGATCGCCGACAGTCGGCAGAACGCCCGCAGGTTGTGACGAGTTTGGGCTGCCAATGCCAGAGCATTGCCATGCCACCCACAAACCGCTGGCTGCAAAATGGGCAGGCTGGCGGGTCACCTGATTCTGGGTAAGGCAGCGGGCAGTCGGCGACCGGGCAAGCCTGCCGGAGGCTGCCGGTTTTCCGACGGAAACCGGACCTGGGCATCCCACCGAGCCGATTTCTCCACCCAGCAACGTGTTCGTATTCCAGACGACCTTCATTTTCCCCGCAGAGGATCGCACATGATGTCCGTTTTCCTGAGCCGCACGGTCGTTCTGCTGGCCCTGACCGGATTTGTTTCCGCCACGGCCTCCGGGGCCGGCACCATCGCCAAGAGCCAAACGGCCACGGCCGCATCGGCCGCTGCCGCATCACCAGACCAGGCCGTCGCCGCCGCACCAGTACCTGCCAAGAAACCAGTTCTGGTGCCCGGGACCGGCGTCCTCATCAAAAATGGCGGTGATACCTTCGAAGATGAAAACTGGACGTGGTATCACCGACATCCCAAGAGTTCCGAAGAGCAGGACAAGCGAGTGCGGAGCCCGCTGGGCAAGAGCAAGAACGGCCTCTGGTTTGAAGGGCCCAAGCGAGGCACTCCAGACGTGGTCAAGCGAGTGGCCCTGCCCGAGCCAGGACTGGCTGGGAGCGAGCATGGCATGCTCATCGCCACCCTCCGGGCTGGCATCCCCGGTCGGCTGACCTATCGCATGATGCAGGATGACCTGATCTTCAACATGTCCCGTGCGGCTGGCCGAGGCCTCTCTCGGTCCGACAACCCCAGCGTGGTCACCCGGGTCTACCTGCCACCCTTTGCCCAGTGGGAACGCCGCAGTGGGGCCTCCTTCGGCTTTCGCTGTGGCTGCACCACCCATGCCATCATCACCGGTGAAAACCATCCCGACCGCGGCGACTTCGGTGTCGAGGAGTACTGGCCAGGCATGTTCATTGTCTTTGCCCCGGGTGATGGAGAAGAAAAAGCTGATTCGGCATACCTGCGGATTCGTGGAGATCGCCGGGGCCGCGGACTCCGGGGACCGACCATCACCGCGGACCAACTTGGCTGGTGGACCCTCGGCATGAGTTTCTCATCCGACGGCTTGGTCCACTACTTCGCCAGCCCAGGCGTCGATGAACTGACGATGGATGACCACATGACATCGCAGTACCCCTACGGCTACCGCACCGAGTGGGTCAAAACATTCTTCTACAACGTCTGCAGCCACGACGACGGCAAGACGTGGAGTACGCCGTGGGTCATTGACGACCCAAAAACGTACTTTGTCAGACGTCAGAAGATGGCCGGCTCAGGTCGGTCGTCGCGGCGTTGACCGCTGCCTGCACGGCGGCTGATGCAGCGGCAGCATCACCCCCGTGACGCGTGAGCTCACGCTCCGCGACGTGGCAGTGGACACGATGGCCCGCGAGGTCGACCTGGGGGGGGTCGACCTCGCGGCAGGCCGTCTCTGCAAGTGGGCAGCGAGGATGGAACCGGCAGCCGGCCGGCGGCCGTGACGGGCTCGGCACATCACCACTGAGCACAATTCGCTGACGCCGGCGGCTCTTCTCGACGCTGGGGACCGCTGAAAACAGCGCCATGGTGTAGGGATGGAGTGGCTGCCGGTAAAGCTGCTCTGCGGCTGCCGCCTCAACAATCTGACCGAGATACATTACTGCCACCGCATCGGCCAGATACTCCACCACCGAAAGGTCGTGTGAGATGAAAAGATAAGTCAGCCCCAGTTCAGTCTTCAATTCTGTCAGCAGGTTGATGACCTGAGCCTGAATCGAAACATCAAGCGCCGAGACGGGCTCATCCAGCACCAGAAACTCCGGCTCCAGCACCACCGCCCTGGCAATGGCAATCCGCTGCCGCTGACCACCGGAAAACTCATGGGGGTACCGGTCGAGCGCAGCAGCGGCCAGGCCGGTTCGTTCAAGCGCTGCAACCATCCGCTCGTGCCGGGCGGCGCGATCACCCATGCCGTGAATCACCAGACCCTCGTCAAGAATCGCCCGCACCTTCATGCGCGGGTTGAGTGAGCCGTAGGGGTCTTGAAAGACAATCTGCATCCGCCGCCGCAGGGCTCGCAGGCCACGACTGGGTTGGTCACGAACCAGCGTCTCAGCAAACCGGACGCTCCCCCCAGTCGGCTCCACCAGCCGCAGCAGGCTCCGCCCCACCGTGGTCTTGCCACACCCACTCTCGCCCACAAGACCGAGCGTCTGCCCTCGGGGAATGCTGAAACTAACCCCATCAACAGCCCGCACCGTCCCAGCCTGCCGGCGGAGCAGGCCTTTGCGAATCGGAAAGTGCGTCTCCAAACCGGCCACTTCAAGCAGTGGTCGCTCGGCAACAGGCCCCTGATCCGTCACGGGCTGATCTCCTCGGCAAAGTGACAGCGAACGAAGTGCCCGGGGGCAATCTCGCGAAGTGGCGGCACCTCTTCCTGGCACCGCGGGGAGCGAGCATAGCCACACCGCGGATGAAACCGACAACCCGGAGGAAATTCCTGAGGCGGCGGCACCATGCCCGGAATGGTTGTCAGCGGGCCGCCGCCACGCCGCGCCGCATCGGGCCGGGCGGCGAGCAGACCAATCGTGTACGGATGCCGTGGCCGGCTGAAGATCGCTTCTGCCGGAGCCCGCTCGACGATCTTGCCGGCATACATCACCGCGACGTCATCGCAGGTTTCAGCCACAACGCCCAGGTCATGGGTGATCAACAAGATGGCGGTCCCCAGTCGCTTCCTGAGATCATCCAACAGGTCGAGAATCTGTGCCTGGATCGTCACATCAAGCGCGGTGGTCGGTTCATCGGCAATGACCAGATCGGGCTCACAGGCCAGGGCCATGGCGATCATCACCCGCTGCCGCATCCCGCCGGAGAGCTGATGGGGATAGGCATCAAGCCGCTGCTCTGGATCGGCCACGCGAACCAACTGCAGCATCTCGAGGGCCCGCGCTCGGGCCTCAGTTCTACTCACCCGGCGATGCAGCCGCACCACCTCGGCAATCTGATCCCCGACGGTGAAGACCGGGTTGAGGCTCGTCATCGGCTCTTGAAAAATCATGCCGATGCGACTGCCCCGAATCTCACGCAGCGCTGCCTCCGGCAACGTCACCAGATCGACCGATCCTGCGGGAGTCGCCAGCCGAATCGCCCCGGCCTCAATCCGGCCCGGGGCGGCGACCAGCCGCAGAATGGACATCGCGGTCACACTCTTGCCGCAGCCACTCTCGCCGACCAGCCCGAGGGTTCGTCCGGGCTCAATGGAGAGCGACACGCCATCCACCGCTGGCACACGACCCGCTGGGGTCGCGAACGCGGTCACCAGGCCGTCGATTTCAAGCAAGGGCGAGGCGGTCATTTCTTGGCCTCCCGCAGCCGCGGATCGGTCACTTCTTGGATCGCTTCCCCGACGAGGTTGTAGGCCAAGACCGTCAGGAAAATGCCCGTTCCTGGAAAGACCACCAGCCACCAGAGCTGAAGATTGCTGCGGGCACTGTTGAGAATGGACCCCCAACTGGCCGTGGGCGGCGGGGGGCCAAAGCCAAGGAAGGAGAGCGAGCCCTCAATCAGAATGGCCGAGGCAATCCCAAAGGTGATCGGCACCAGCACCGGGGCCAACGCATTGGGCAGAATGTGCCGCAGCATGATCCGCAGCGGGCCGGCACCCGCAGCGCGGGCGGCCATCACAAACTCACTCTCTTTCAGCCTCAAAAACTCTGCCCGAGTGAGGCGGGCGATACCGGTCCAGCCGGTCGCCCCGATGATCGCCATTGTTTTCCAGATCGTTGGCTTCTCAACCACTGCCACGAGCGCCAGGATCAACACCAGCGTCGGGACACACATCACCACTTCCGTGATGCGGCTGGTAAGCATGTCGACCCAGCCACCGAAATAGCCACCGAGAGCTCCGACGATGATGCCAATCGACCCGGCCAAGCCCATCGAGACAAAACCGACCAGCAAGGCGATCGTGGTGCCGTGCACCATTTTGGCAAAGATGTCGACGCCATACTGGTCTGTCCCAAAAAGATTCAGTCGGCTCGGTCGCCCCTCGTCACGCGACGGATTCTCAGACCGGCCTGGCCATTCGTTCTCGCGGACACGGCGATAGGGATCCTGGAAGACCAGCGGCCAGACCGCCCAGCTTTGCGGATCTTTGTCCTGCAGGTTCTGTGGATAGGTCCCCCGGAACTTGTCCGTGGTGAAAATCGGAGCCTCCCAGCGGCGATTGAAGTAGCCGAGGCAGGGGGCATAGAGTTTTCCCTTGTAGCGGCAGATGACTGGCTTGGTGCCGGCAATCGCGGGTGCAAATACGGCTACGGCGGTGAGAAACACGACAAAGCCGAGGGCCAGCATGCCGATCGGCCGCCTCCGATACCGGCTCCAGGCCTCAGCCCAAAAGCCCCGGGAGGCTTCTCTCGGTCGATGCTCGCTCCTGCGAACGGCTGGCTCGTTTGGCATCAGTCCACACTCACCCGTGGGTCCACTAAACTGTAGAGCACATCGGCGAGCAACTGCCCCGCCAGCGTCAGCAGGCTGAACATAAAGGTCAGCCCCATGATCGTTGGATAATCTCGCTCCCGGATGCTCTCGAAGAACAGCCGGCCCATGCCCGGCCAGGTGAAGATCTGCTCGATGATCACCGACCCACCGACAAGTGCCGGCAGTGACAGCCCCAGCAGGGTCACCAAGGGAATCAGCGTGTTCCGAAAGGCATGGCGAATCAGCACACGCCACGGACCGGCCCCCTTCGCCCGAGCCGTCCGAATGAAGTCCTGCCGCACCACCTCTTCAAGGTTGGCCTTGATGAAGCGACTGCTGTACGCCAGTGACACGTAGGTCTGGCAGATCACTGGCAGAATCGCATGCCGGGCAATATCGAGGCTGCGGGCAGGCCAGCTGGCATCACTGGGCAGGTCGGTCATGCCGAATAGCGGCAACTCCCAGCGGGTTCCCTGCAGCCAGACTGCAAAAATAACCTGCAGAAACAGGGCCGCGACAAACGCCGGAAACGAATAGAGGACATAGAGCGCGATGCCGATGACGCGTTCGTCAGCATGCCCCCCTCGGGCCGATGCGTAGAGCCCCAAGGGAATCGCCAGCAACCAGGTCAGCACGAGTGCTGTCCCCGAGATCAACACGGTGGGGCCAACCCGCTCACCAATCAACTGGGTGACAGGCTGCTTCCGGGTAATCGACCGCCCCAGATCACCCTGGGCCACACGGCTGAGCCACTGCAGATACCCCACCGGCCACGGCTTATCGAGCCCGTAAATCTCGAGCATCCGCTGCTGGTCGGCCGGATTGAGCTTGCGGCTTGGATCACTCTCGCCCAGTTGCACCGTCAGCGGATTGCCGGGCATCGACCGGGCCAGCCCATAGACAATCAGCGTGATGACCGCGAGCGTGATCAGCCCCAGCAAGAACCGCCGCAGCAGGAAGGTTGCCATCGCTCACTCCTGCCGAGGCTTCCAGAGGCTGCCAAACCCCGGCGAGTAGTGGTATGGCCCCCGCGGCGAGAAGACGTACCCCCGCAGGTCCTTCGAAAAGCCATAGAAACTGTTCCGCCAGTAGAGCCAGGTGTAGGGCTGATCGTCGGAGAGAATTTCCTGAATCCGCGCATACTTCTCTGCCCGCTTCGCCCGATCGAATTCCTGCCGCCCTTCCTCATAGAGCCGGTCCACCTCCGGGTTGGAGTAATTGCAGAAGTTCCGCATGGCCCCGGTCTTCCAGAGATTTTCAGAGGTATCCGGATCAGTCCCGGAGCCCCAGCCACCAAAGTAGGCCTGGAACCGATGGTTCTGCGTCAGGTCCTGGAGCACCGTTGACTCAACCGGCCGGACATTGAGCCGGACGCCGATCTGGTCGAGGTTCTCCTTCAGCAGCGTGCAGATGGCAATCCGCAACGGCTGCTGATTGACCATGATCGAGAACTCAAATGGCACCGACCGGCCATCGATTTCCTTGTCACGGACGCCGTCGTTGTCGTGATCGATCCAGCCGGCCTCATCCAACAAGGCTTCGGCCTTGTCGAGGTCCTGCTTGTACGGCTCGGGCTTTTTGGCACCGGCCATCCAGGCATCGGGATGGAAAATACCGGCACACGGCTCGTAGAGGCTGTAGCAGAGCTTCTCGAGCATCTCGTCGTGATTGAAGGCATAGCTCATGGCCCGGCGAACCCGGCGATCACGAAAAAAGACTGTGTCAATATTCCAGCCAAAGTGAAAGCTGACCCACTCCGGCGCCGTCGCCTTGGTGTTACGGGCGTAGAAGTCATCATCCACAGTCTGCGTCATCCACTGTTCGGGCTGCAGGATCATCTCATCGATTTCACCCTTCTTCAGCGCCAGGAGTGTCGTATTGGGGTCTTCAATGATTCGGAATCGAACCTCTTCGAAGTACGGTTCTTCCCGCACCTGCTCTCCCCTGACCGTGGACCAACTCGCACGGCGTTTCAGCACGATTTGCTGCCCCCGCTGCCGTTCAACAATTTCATAGGGCCCGCCACAGACCGGGGACTGCTCCAGGCGAACATGTTCGGGTGAGTCTTTGAGCGTCGGATCGGCCTCCCAGGTCTGCCGGTAGATGTGGCTGGGCAACACCGGAAAGTTGATGTTCCAGACATTGGTCGCCAGGGCTTCCTTGTGGAAAAAGACCACGGTGTGATCGTCATACGCCTCGACCCAGCGGAGCTGATCGGTGCCGCTGCGGACCGCCGGCACCGGCACCCGAGGATCCATGATCACCTGGAAGGTGAAGGCGATGTCGTGAGCAGTGATCGGCTTGCCGTCGCTCCAGACGAGATCATCTCGTAACACCACCTTGTCGAGCATCCGGTCGGTGCTCGTCTGCCAACTGACCACTGTTTCACTGGCGGCGAATGGCTCGAGGTCACGCCCGAAGGAGAACAGCCCAAAGCCGGTCAGCCCGAGAATGTCGAACTCTGCCGAGGTGCTGATCATGATTGGATTGGTGCTCCCGAGATCACCGCCAACATGTCGGTCGATTCGTGCTGACAGGTCTGCTTCATCCGGCTTCGGCAACCGCCCCAACACCGCGAGAATGGTGGCATTGGCATCAGCAGAGTCATTGCGGAGGGCCAACGCGTCGGCAACCGTTCCACGGACGGTTTCCTCAGCCTGCGCCTGCTGCAGCAGCACCAGGCCATCCTGCACGGGCCGGTCAATCCAACTGGCTTCCTGATCGAGTTCCACGAGTGGCGGCGCAGCAAACGGCTCCAACGGGGCAAGTTTCACTGCCGGCAGCGGCTCCTTCCGCTCCTCGGCTGACTCGACTAACTCCGGCGGTGGTGCAGGGGACGGCGAACTCGACCCTCCACAGCCAATGAGCCCAGCCGTTCCGAGCAGACCAGCCCCGATCGAGGCCGTCAGCCACCATGAGCCCCACCGCCCATGCCCTTGCTCATTCTGCCGCATTCCATTCTCCCTGCACACGCGCTCGCGGCAGCAGACGCTGCCCCACCGGTGCCGATGCTACGGGGGAAAACGGGGCCCGGTCAACGTCCGGTTGGAGTGGTCGCAGCGTCGTCGGGCAGCCGATGGCCGAGTTTTTCCCGCTTCGTGGCAAGGTAACGCGCGTTGTGCTCGTTGACTGGAGGCTGAATCGCGACTTGATCGACCACTTCCAGATCGAACCCGCCGTAAATAAATGCGTCGGTCTTCTTGGGGTTATTTGTAAGCAGCCGCACCTTCGAAAGCCCGACATCCTTCAGCAGTTGGATACCGATGCCGTAGTCCCGGGAGTCTGCCTTGAAGCCGAGGGCGAGATTGGCCTCAACCGTGTCGAGACCTTCATCCTGCAGACCGTAGGCCCGGATTTTCTGCACCAGGCCAATACCACGGCCTTCCTGCGGCAGGTAGACAAGTACCCCCACACCCTCCTGGCCAATTCGCTCCAGGGCCATGTGCAGTTGATCACCACAGTCGCACCGTAGGCTGTCGAGCAGGTCGCCGGTGAAGCATGACGAGTGCAGTCGCACCAACGGTGCCTCGACCGTCGCCACGTCACCCATCACCAACACGATTGGCTGCTGCGATTCATAGCGAACGTCATAGGCGATGATACGAAACTGACCCCACTTGGTCGGCAGGTCTGCCTCCGCCACACGCTCGACAAGCTTCTCGCGAGTTCGTCGATAACGGATCAATTCCTCGATCGAAATAATCTCAAGGCCATGCTGGCGGGCGATTGCCAACAGGGCATCACGGTCGGCCCGGTTCCCTTCGGCATCGAGTATTTCACAGAGCACGCCGGCTGGTTGCATGCCGGCCAGGCGGGCCAGGTCGACCGTGGCTTCTGTATGGCCAGCCCGCCGGAGAACGCCTCCCTCCTTGGCAACAAGTGGAAACAAGTGACCCGGCCGGACAAAATCTTGTGGCCGACTGTCGGGGTCGAGCAGCGCCGCAATGGCCGTGGCCCGCTCGCCAGCGGTAATGCCCGTCCGTGCCGAGACATGGTCGACCGGCACCGTGAAGGCGGTTCCCAGTGGGGTGGAGTTGGCTTCAACCATCAACGGCAGATCAAGCCGGCGGGCCACATCGGGTAGCAGGGCCATGCAGACCTGCCCACGACCATGGGTGATCATGAAGTTCACCGCTTCCGGTGTCGCATGCTCAGCCGCACAGATAAAATCCCCTTCGTTTTCCCGATCCTCGGCATCCACAACGATCACAACTTTGCCCTGCTGGAAAGCCGTGATCGCGGCATCAATCGAACTGAACTCCTGCGGCATCGTGTCAGCCGGGTGACTTTTCAGACCCGAAACTCCTGTGGATGGTGACTCGTACATAACAAGTATAGATTGCAGGAACGGGCGACCACTGCGGTTGTTCCAGAACCGGGCCGAAGCCGGCCAGATTGTGGGGAGAGGCGATGCTGGACCGTGAGGAATATATCGAGCAGGCCTACCTGTTCCAGACACTGGGCGAACGCATGCTCGACGGCATGGCCACGCAGGAGGCATTGGTCAGCCTTGGGCACGAGATCCTGGCAACCACAAAACTACCCCTCGCAATCGATTATCTCGTCAGTGACCTGCGGCTCATCGGCACCATGGCCTCTGCGATGGGCCGGATGCGGCACTACTTCTCTGCCTTTCAGACCTTTGTCATGGCTGAGGCGGAGGATGAAGAAGGTCGGTTTGACCTGCGGACCGCACTGGCCATTCTCGAACGCGAAGCCCGCTATCGAGCTGATGCCGCGAGCCCCCAAGGGCTGTTCTTCTACCGGTTCGAGTGCCTTTCCAGAAACCGGCTCGACTACATGCACGGCCTCACCGCAACTGCAGCCGATGATATCTTCGATGCTGAATGGAAAGCCTGGATTACCATGGTCTCACGGCAGGTGGGCCTGGTCGATCTGGCTGACCTCGTTTATGTCCGCAGCGCCGAATTGCTCCGGCGGCAGGAACGGCGTCATCCACATGCCGCTGCCGATTCTGCCACGGCATCTTCACCAGCCCCGCAAATACTTTTTGGGGAAAAAGAAGGCCGCATCGCCTGGGCCAATCGGGGCAAAGATCCGCTTTACCTGTTTGCAGCCCTCCAGCGTCAGCTTGGCTACCCGGCGGTGCCCCGCCCCAAGCGACCGCAGCCACAGACCGAGTCACCCACCCTGCTGGCCCGTCGCATCGACCGGCTTGACCTCCGGGTGAAACTCCTCGAAGAGGAAGCCAAGGGAGGCATCGACCTAGCCCAGTTCGATCCCAAGAACCCCAAGGCTGACCACCGGCTGTCACCCGACAACAGGGCTGAGCCGTGACCCGCCCACCAGCTGCCCCCTTTCCACTGATCTCCGCCCAGCGTCAGGACCTGGCGACAATCATCAGGGCTGCTGTGACAGCCGTGCTGCCCGAACGGCTCATCACCGAACAACTCACCCTCTCACCGCCCCGCGACCTGCTGCTCTGTGCGGGCCAGCCAATAGCCTTCAGGGGCGACCCGCTCGACCTCGGCCGTGTTAATCGGATCGTGGTGGTTGGGGCCGGCAAGGCGGCGGCCGGGTTCGCAGCGGGGCTGGAACACCTTCTCGGCCCGACGCGGCTGGCAACGCACCGTGTCGAGGGCGTGGTGAGCGTCCCCGCTGGCTGCGGACGGCAACTGCGGCAGATCGAAGTCCGTGAGACCCGGCCGCCAGGCTTCAATCTGCCCACGGCGGCAGTGCTTGCGGCCACGGAAGCGATGCTGGACAAACTCTCCGGCCTGGGGCCGGATGATCTGGCTGTGGTGCTCATCACCGGCGGAGGCTCAGCCCTCCTTGAAGCCCCGATCGAAAGTATCTCGCTGGAAACGATCACCCGCCTGACTGGCCACCTTGCCACCAATGGGGCCGACATCTCCGACATCAATACCATCCGTCGAGTGCTCAGCCGCGTCAAAGGGGGTGGGCTGGCCGCCGCCTGTACCACCGGCCGAATGCTGGCAGTCGTGCTCTCGGATGTGATAGGCGATGACCTGGCAACGATCGCTTCTGGCCCCTGCCTGCCGTCAGCGACAGATGTTGCGGTGATCGCCGACCTCTTGCACCGCTACGAGGTTTCCCGGAATGACTGCGACCGTGTCCTCCGCGGAATCCGTCACGCCACCTCCCTCCAGCAGGGAAAGCCGCCTGCCGCCCAAGGCGACTGGACCACCCCGAGTGGCTGCCGGGTCCAGCATCTGCTGTTGGGCAGCAATGCCACGGCAGTTGCTGCTGCAGCGACCGCTGCTGCAGCCTGTGGCTACGAGGTTACCTCCGCCAGCACGGTGACAGGAGCCGAGCATGCCAATGACACCGGCCGCCGCCTCGCCCGAACGAGCCGCGACCTCGTGGCCAGGTGTCAGCGGGAGGGCCGGCCCCTTGCGTTCATCGAAGGAGGTGAGGCAACCGTGGTAGTTCCGGCCGACCATGGACAGGGGGGCCGCAATCAGCAAACCGTGCTGGCTGCAGTCCACGACGCTCTGACCGGGGGAAAGAACGGCTGGCCCAACGGCCTGCTGCTGGCCAGTTTCGGTACAGATGGAGAAGATGGACCAACAACTGCCGCCGGCGCTCTCAGCGATCAGTCTGTCGCTGCGGCACTTGCCAGCCAGCCAGCAGCACTCGCCCAGGCAATCGACCGCTGCGACGCGTCTCCCTTGCTCGCTGCGACCAACGGCCTGATCCAGACAGGCCCAACCGGCACCAACGTCGCTGACGTGCGGATCATCCTGGCGCAGCCAACCGATTCACCTGATCGACGGGGACAGTACGCGTTACAGTGCGGGCCATTGCAGCACACCCTGCGGTCACCTCCGGAGCAGCCTCACTCCTGATTCCCGAGACTTCACTGTGATTGATTTCCCTGCAATTGATCCGCCGTGTTCCCGGCAGCCTCGGCGGCCCCCCCCGTCCCCTGTCGCTGCGGCACCGCCGCGACAATCGCAGGAATGGCATACCGCGTCGTCGGTGCGAGGATGTCCTGGGTGAGCACCACCTCCACGGCCGCCACGGGCCGGTCCGTGGGCAACCCAGCCCAGGTCACCCGCAGCCTGTGCTCCCGTTGCTCGCCAGGCTCAAGGCGGCCATGCGTGTGGTCGGGCGTCAGCCGCCAACGCGGCTCACAGCTCTGCAGCGTCAGCATGAATTCAAGCGGATACCTAGTCGGATTCTGCACCGTCACCCTAACCTCACCGCCCAGCGACTCAGAAGCCTGACACGTTCCGACGGTGAGTTCGCCTTGCATGTTGAGTGGCGACTCTGCCAACCGGGTTGCGTCTTCGTGCAGCTGCCCGGTGATCTCCCGAACATTGATCGCCTCACCGACAGGGAAGGCGGCCAATGCCACCTGGTTTTTCCGCACCGCGACGAGGTGGTACTGGTGCAGGTAACCCGCGGCTGGAACGGTGGCTTTTTGGCCACCTCCGACCGTCGCCAGCGTCACATACTCGATGCCATCAGCGGGATCGTACCGCATGTGATGCACGTGACCGGCAAACACCGCCGTCACATTTCCTGCCGCGGTTAGCCGTGGATGCACCCGGGTCTTCCAGTCGTCACCATATCCTCCCCCCAGCCAACGTGGATGGTGGAGGAACACGAACTGATGGTGGCAGTCCTGGCCCCGGCTTAAGGCTTCCTCAAGAAAGACCAACTGCTCCGGACTGATCCGCTGGAGTTCCGGTTTTTGAAAATCCTTCTCGCCTGACGCTGGGTCACCTTCATCGGAATAGAGCACAATGAAGTGACACTGCTTGTGCCGAAACGAGTACCAAAGCGGGCCAAAGTGCAGTTCGTAGTTTTCATCATGCTGCGTCTTCGGTCGACCCGGGGCACGAAGCGGCCGCCAATAGACGTCGTGATTCCCTGCGACCGGAAACCAGGGGCAGAGCAGGCGATCCATGATTGCCTTGAACTCCCGCGTCTGTGCCAGCCATTCTTCGGTTTGGTTGTACCCGTTGATCAGGTCACCCACCGTCATCACGAGATCAGGCTCGAGCAGGTTCACATCTCGCACAGCATCCGCCAGCACATCGACACCCTCCGGCGGCCCGCCGGTGCGATCCCCAAAAACAGCAAACGTGAAGGCGTCCGCCTCATCCGGCAGCGGCAGGACAACGTCGCTGGAACGGGTCGTGAAAAACCTCTGTGGGGTTGGCAGATGGGTGGCATGGGCCTTGCCGTGGCGATGGAGATGCCGCCCATGCCCCAGGTGCGGCGTCTCAATCAGAGGCTCCTGGGCTGCCTGCCGCTTGGAGCCGGACGCCGCTTCCTCCTCAGACGCAGACGATGGGTTCAGCCAGGAACCACACACACTCGCCGTAACGAGGACAACCACTACGTGCTGCCAACACCGCCCCTCCCTGTTTCTGTGCTTGCTCATTGGCTCCGGTTCCTCGCGGCTCGTTCCTCGGCACCTCGTTGCTTCCACCCAAAGCAGGCGGCCGTCAGACATCACACACCGCGACTGCCTCACGCAGCCCGGCAAGCGGATCGCGGGTTGGAATGAATTCCTGGCCGACATAGCCGGCGTACCCAATCTCGAGCAGCTTCCGCATGATCGGTGGGTAGTTGATCTCTTGCGTGTCGTCGAGTTCGCCTCGCCCCGGATTGCCCGCCGTGTGAATATGGCCGATGACATCCTGATGCTGCTCGATCCGGCGGATCACATCGCCATTCATGATCTGCACATGGTAGATGTCGAAGAGCAGCTTGACCCGTTCTGAGCCGACTCGCCGCAACATCGCCGCCACGGCATCGACATCGTCACCCTGGTAGCCCGGATGGCCCTTCATCGGGTGCGAGTCATCGCGGGTGTTGAGATGCTCCAGACAGATTGTCACGCCCTGTTTTTCGGCGTGGCCCGCAATCTGCTTAAGGCCCGTCACACAGTTTTCATAGGCTTCCCCGTCAGGCATTGCACCACTGACTGGGTTCTCTGCATCCCGCCACTTGAAACCAGTGAAGGCAATCACCGCTGGCACGCCCGCCTCCGCGCAGGCATCTATCATCTGCGTTGTCCGGCTGATCACCTCCTCGCGGTATTTCGGATTATTGAACCCCTTCACATAGGGTGCGCCGGGCATGCCGTTGGGGGCAATCGCACAGGTCAGCCCGTGCTTTTTCAGGAGTGGCCAATGTTCCGGCCCGGTCAGTTCGATCGACGGGCAACCGAGAGAGCGGGCCACCTGGCACTGCTTCTCAATGCTCCACTTGTCTCCCATCGACCCAAAACACCACGAGACGATTGACTGCTTGATCCGACCCGTAGTCTCCACCGAGGCGACTTCCCCCTCACCGGCCAATACACGTGTCACCGCGGTACTCGCCGTGGCCGCAAGTACGTCCCGACGACTCCACCACCTTTTTGTCCTGTCCGTCATGGCATCCCTCGCTCTGTGACTTTCCCCCCTGGTTTCCTGAAAAGGCTCCGACAACTCACCCCAAGTACGAGCTCCTCATCGGAGTACCGTATCACACCCTGAAAGACGAACGAAAGTCACTTCCTACCGACAGCCTCGGCGCCGCCACCTTCCCGGCCTCATCTTGCGACATTGACGCCCATGTGGCACAACTCGATTGCCTGCCGACCCCTTCCACGGAGCTCCATTCAATGCCTTCGCTTAAACGCATTCTCGTGACCGGCGGCGCCGGATTCCTCGGCAGCCACCTCTGCGAGCGACTGGTCAACCAGGGCCACGATGTCATCTGCGTGGACAACTTTTTCACCAGCCAAAAGACCAACGTTGCCCATCTGCTTGGCTGCGGCAACTTTGAACTCCTGCGGCACGACATCATCCATCCGCTCTGGCTTGAGGTTGATGAAATCTACAACCTCGCCTGCCCAGCAGCCCCAGGGCACTATCAATACAACCCCATCAAAACCATGAAGACCTCCGTGACCGGTGCGATCAACATGCTCGGCATGGCGAAACGCTGCCACGCGAAGGTCCTGCAGGCTTCGACGAGCGAAGTCTATGGAGACCCGGAGGTCCATCCGCAGCCAGAGAGTTATCGGGGCGCGGTCAATCCAATTGGGCCCCGCGCCTGCTACGACGAAGGCAAGCGGGCCGCCGAGACGCTCTTCATGGATTACCACCGGGCTCACAACGTCAACATTCGCATCGTCCGCATCTTCAATACGTATGGACCGCGAATGCATCCCTATGACGGCCGAGTTGTCTCTAACTTCATCCGCCAAGCGCTGGCCGGCGAGCCGATCACTCTCTTTGGCGACGGCTCCCAGACCCGTAGTTTCTGCTACCGGGATGATCTGGTGGCGGGCATCATTGCGATGATGGATGGCCCTGATGCGTTCATTGGCCCGGTCAATCTTGGCAATCCGGGTGAGTTCACCATCAGGCAACTGGCCGAATTGACCCTGGAACTAACCGGCTCAGTGTCACCGCTGATCGATAAACCGCTTCCGGTTGATGACCCGGAACGCCGCCGACCTGACATCACACTGGCCAAGCAGCATCTCAACTGGGAACCAACTATTCCGCTGGCCGAGGGCTTGGCCAAAACGATTGAGTGGTTCCGCTCCGTCATCCTCGACGACTTCCGGGCCCCAACGCCGAACTATTAGTTTCACGGAAAGCCCGAACCGCAAGGTGAGGGAAAACGCCTCGCCTGCGTGCTACCGACGCACACTCCCTCGGCTCACGCCTTGGGCTTTGGTAGCACGGGTAGACTGCGCGGAGGCTTCGGCTACCGCCCTACCCCGCGGCAGGAAGCCGCAAATGAGGACCAGCGTCGGCCACGACCCCCTTTGGCCGTCCGATCCAAGGAGCGACGAGCAGGAGCTCGTGCGTTCCGTGAAACTAGTGCTCGAACTCAATCACCTCGAGGTCGTCACGCGACTCGATCAGCGTGTCGATGGTGTCGAAGCCGATGCCGGTGTTGGCGACGTTGAGCTTTTTGAGTGCAGGCAATCTGCCGAGGGCCAAAAAACTTTCGTCTGCGAGCTGCGTGCCCGCAACATTCAACTCGACCAACTGCTCAAACTTCAGCAGTGCCGGAAGAGCCGCATCAGTGACGGATGTCGCCATGAGGTTCAGCACTGTCAGGTTTTTAAGCCCGGTGAGAGCGGCCAGACTCTCGTCGTCGGCCTTCGTTTCCCAGAGATCGAGATAGGTAAGGGTCGAAGCCTGACCAAGCTGGGCAATTCCCGAAGGCGTCACCAGTCGGCATTCGCTGATATCAAGCCAGTCGAGTTTGGGAAGCTGTGCAATCACCTTCAGGCCCGCATCGTCGAGTGAAGTATCGCGAAGATTGAGCCGGGAGAGATTCGTGAGCTCGGCCAATTGAGCGATACCAACGCCGGTGACATCAACGCCGCGGATGCGCAGTCGCTTGAGGTTGGCAGCAGCCGCAAGGACCGCCATGCCGTCATCATCGATCGACGTGTAGTCAAACTGAAGCTGCTCCATGCTGGGCATGGCCGCAACGACGGCAAGCCCCTCATTACTCACGCTGGTGCAGTAGTTGATGTTGAAACTCTTAAGTGAAAGATCCTTCAGAGCCCGAATGCCGTCGTCCGTGACCTTGCTTTTTTCAAGCTGGATGTCGACGAGAGACGGGATCTTTGCCAGGTGAACGAGGCCGGCATCCGAAATATTGGTGTTCCGGAGATCGACCATCCGGAGCTTCAGGTGAGCGAGCTTCGCCAACTGCGCATCGCTGATCGCCGTCCGCCTGAGCCGGAGGACAGAAAGACTGTCGAGAGCGGCCACCGCATCGACCACCTTGTCATCAACCGCCTGGTCACTGAGATCGACATCGACGATCGCTCCGGCCTCGTTGCGTTTGATGGTGGAGGCTGTTTCAACCACTACATTGAGGTCAACCGCCGCCGCTGGCTGGAAGACAGCAGTGGCAACAAAGACAGTCGTGCTGCAAAGGGCGAAGCGAAGGGCCGTGTGGCTCATGGGCATTGGTGCTAACAGGGTGAGAGGGGTCGGCCGGGCAGCGTTGGAGGTGAAAATAGACGCTGGCCGGCATAAGGCAAGGTCGCGGACGCACATTGCCTTACACTGGAATCGGAACTGCGGATCAGTCCTGATCTGGTCCTACCACGGTTTTTCTGCCGCTGATTATAGTGCCCCACCTCAGCAGAACGGTGGCCCGCAATCGCCCGGAGCCCAAAACGCAGGACTCTTTGTTCACAAAAATATTTGTCCAAAAGGTGACGAGACGTTGGAATGTGAGGAAGGTCGGCGGTGTCCGCTGATTGCTCCCGAATGCCCTTTGAAAACTCCACGAACGTGCTTCGAAAGGAATGACTGCAATGAAATCAGGGACATCACGACGGCGGTTTCTGGGAACGGCGTCGGCCGTCGGCTCGGGTCTCGGTGTCTGGTCGGGCACGGGGCCGCTGCTGCGGGCAGAGGATTCACCACTTCAGGGGCTTACGGCTGCCTGCATCGGCATCGGCGGCAAGGGAGGCGGCGACTGCAGTCATATTGCCGAGCAGGGCGTGAAAATTGTCGGGCTCTGCGACATTGAGCAGGCCCGGATCGACAAGAAAGCCCGTGAGTTTCCCGATGCGGCCCAGTACACCGATTTCCGGGAAATGCTCGATGCCCTTGGCGACAAGGTCGACATTGTCACCGTCAGTACGCCCGATCACACCCATGCTGTGGCCGCACTGAAGGCGATGCGGATGAAAAAGCACGTCTACTGCCAGAAGCCGCTCACCTGGTCGATCCATGAGGCCCGACTGATGCGCGAAACCGCTGAGCAGATGGGCGTGGTCACGCAGATGGGCAATCAAGGCACCAGCGAAGATGGCCTGCGAGAAGCCGTGGAGGTGATTCGAAGTGGTGCCATTGGTGATGTCACTGAAGTGCATATCTGGTCGAACCGCCCTGTCTGGCCACAGGGCAAGGGCCGTCCTGCGGGCGAAGACCCGATTCCCGAGGGGCTCAACTGGGATGCCTGGATCGGGCCGGCGGCAATGCGGCCATACAAGAAGGGGGTCTACCACTCATTCAACTGGCGGGGCTGGGTCGACTTCGGCACGGGCGCCCTCGGCGACATGGCCTGCCATACGACCAACATGCCGATCATGGCACTCAAACTCTTTGATGCCGAGGCGGTGACACCCCTCAAAAATACTGGCCTTTTTGAGGGCGAGACTTTTCCCGAACGTTCTCACTTGCTCTTTGAGTTTGGCGAACGGGATGGCCTACCGCCGTGTCGGTTCCACTGGTACGACGGCGGTGAGTTGCCATCTGAGGAGATCATTGCCCAACTTCCCAAGTCGTTCCAGAAACGAGTCGCTCAGCAGCGGGAAGGTGGCCGGAAGACCAGCGGCGCGGTGCTTGTTGGAAGCAAGGGTCTGATGTTTTCACCCAATGACTATGGATCGCAATACGTTTTGCTCCCCGAGGATGACTTCACCAACTTCACCCCACCAGCGCAGACCCTGCCGCGGATTCCCTTCAAGGCTGGAGGGGACCAGCGACAGAAGTGGGAGTTTGTCAGCACCATCAAGGGTGACTACGAGCCCGGCACGATGTCGAACTTCGGCTACGCGGGTCGCCTGACCGAAACCATTCTGATTGGCAATCTGGCATTGCGGGCGGCCGAGGGCACCCGCATCGAGTGGGATGCAGCCCAACTCAAGAGCCCGAACGTGCCTGAGGTGAACCCGTTTGTCAGCCGGACCTACCGAGAAGGCTGGGGCGTTGCCTCCAGCTAAACCTGGCCAGGAGCGACTCGAGGCCTGAGAGGTTGGAGGTGACGCTAGCGGCGTTCCCGTGCAGGGCGACACTGGCCCTGTTTCCTGGGGCTTTTTGTGGATTTCCGGCCCGATTTGCCACGGCCCTGTGGCGAGTCATAATAGGCGTTAAACTCTGCGTAATCCGCAAGCCTTTCAGCCTCTTTCCCCGTACCCAAGGAGAACTCCCATGACGTTCCTTCGTCATTTCCTAGTGGCCGCCATCGTGCTGGCTGCTGGTCTTTCCAGTCTTTCGGCCGATGCCGGGCTGTTCTGCCGCCGCGGCTGTGATGATTGCTGCCCGCCGCCGCCGAAGGTCGAAGTCTGCCTGATGCTCTGCAGCCCGTGCGACTGCTGCCCTAAGCCTGTCACTCTTTGCGTGCCGGAGTGCTGCCTCTGTGAGCAGCCGTCAATCTCGACCCGCTGTGCGATCATCGGTAGTGGCGTCACGCACGTTGAGTACTGCTGCTGTGGCTTCAAAGCCAAGATCCGCTGGGATCGGTGCGGTGAGCCCCATGTCGTGCACACCAATGACTGAGCCCTGCCTCGGTAGCCACTGAGAAGTGGTCGCCACGTCAGCGAAGCAACACGAGGGCCGCTCCAGGCTGTTCCGGAGCGGCCCTCGGCTTTTCCTCTCAACAGTCCTTGCTCATTCGCTCTTCAATACGATCCGCGATGGCAGCAGCCTCTTCCTCAAGTTCTTCCAGGCGATCGTAATTCTGATCGTCGCCGGCCCGCTGAGCGAGCCAGAGCAGTTCCTCAGCATCTTCGCGGGCATGCTTCAGCCAGTCGGGCCGTGACGAGACCGGCCGATGAATCAGTCGCTGAAGCCGGTCCAAATTGGTGCCAAGACGCATGGCGGTATCCTCCCTCCGGGGGCAACGATGCAGCCGCAGCAGCCTGCCTGGCGTCGGGGCGAACGTCACGAACCAGACAGCCGCCCAAGAAACTATATATGCTGCTGAGAAAGCGAGGGGGTCTTCATGCGTATTCTACTGCTTGTCCTCATCTATTTTGTGCTCTGCCCGCTGGCCGGACACTTCCTCGGCCTCTGGATGGTGGCTGCCGCGTTGCAGGGCCAGCAGCCCACGCTGCTCACGATCTATGCCGTGCGAACTGTCGCCATGGTGTTGGCCTACGTGATCATCGGCCCACTGCTGAAAGCGTTGTTTGTCCCCCGCCGCCGCTGACTGCGTCGGAAGGGTGTCCATCAACTGGGAAAGATGGTTGAATACGGAAACGGCGGGCAGGGACGTTCGCCACCACGAAGCATCGCAAGGAGTCTTCTATGCGTGGGCCTGGGAAACATCGGCTGCACCCCTATGAGGCGGGCTGGCTGAGCCTCTTGGTCGAGATGGGAGTGGCGACGGCGGCCGAGGCCACCAAAGCGCAGGACCGGGTTGCCCAGCGGGCACTCGCCGCCCAGCAGCGCCGCCGAAAACGTCGCCGACAGGAACGCCGCCGGCAGCGGGAAGATGGTCTCTTCGGTGAGGACTAGGCTGCCGTCAGCGAAGCCCAAGACTGGCCCGAACCACAGCGGGGCGATTGGTGGTGATCCCCATCGCGCCTGCTGTCAAAAAATAGTGGGCTGCGTCTGAGTCATCGACCGTCCACACATGAAACTCCCCAACGCCAGCTGCCTTGAGATGCTGGAGAAACTGCGGAGTCAGAACCTGCCGGTTGGCCTGCAGGCCGACCCCATCGGTCCCTAGGCGGCGAACCGTCGCAGCGATCGCAGCTGCCGTCGGCTCCCAGGCCCCGACAGCTTTGGGCCGTTTCCGAAACGCAGTGAGCCAGTGCACTGGCACCGCGGGCAAGGTCTTTTTGCAGGCCAGCACCGTATCGGCATCAAAGGCAATGATGAGCAGTCGCTTCGCCACCCCTGGTGGCTGCCGATGGATCGCGGCAGCCAAGGGAGGAACGATTTCCGGACCGGCTTTGAGTTCCACGAAGAACCGGCCCGCCGGCGGCAGCGTGCTGCAGACCTCGGCAAATGTGGGGCAGGACTCCCCCTGAAACCGCTGATCCTTCCAGGCCCCGAAGTCGAGCTGCTTCAGTTCGGCGAGCGTGCAGGCGGCCACCACTCGGTCGTGTCCAGTCACCCGTTTGGTGTCGGCATCGTGAATGCAGACAAGGGCACCGTCAGCCGTCAGTCGGAAGTCACCCTCAATGGCATCGGCTCCATCGCTCCACGCCTGCCGAAAGGCAGCCAACGTGTTTTCGGGGGCGGTGGCCGATGCGCCTCGATGGCCAGTGATCAGCGGGTCACGTGCAAGGCAGGCCTGAGACAGAGCGGCCATAACAAGGAGATGTTTGATGCTGTGGTGAATCGACATGCTCGGTAAACTGCAACACACTCAATTCAAGAAGACATCCCGGTCACCGGACACCCCGCGGATATCCTGCAGGCTAATGGCCGGATCATACCGGGCGACAGGCGGACCGAATGAGGCGGCAAGAGGAGTGATTCATGCCACAGCCCAGTGATGGCCAAGGGCCGATCTTTCTTTCGGCCACCGACTATAAATTGCCGAAAACACTCCCGGAGGGCATCGATAAATATACAGGATTCCGCGAGATGGCCCGGGGGGGGTCCGCCGTTCTACGGACTTGTTTTGACCAGATTACCGGCCGGACGGTCGTGATGAAGTCGCTGCTGACCAAGTTTCTGGTGGATCGCCAAGAAAACCGGCGGCTGCTGCGGGAGGCACGAATCACGGCCCAACTCCAGCATCCCAACACCGTACCGGTCTATGAAATCGGGCGCGACCATCGGCAGGGGCTCTACTTCACAATGAAGCGGATTTCGGGAGAGAACTTTTTTTCGATTCTTTCCCGGGTTGCACAGCAGAATGTTCCAGAAGCTGAAGCCGAGTTTCCGCTCTCGCGACGAGTGGAAATTGTCGCAACCGCCGGCCTTGCCTTGATGTACGCCCATGCTCGTGGCGTCATCCATCGCGATGTGAAACCCGAAAATATCTGGGTGGGAAACTTCGGTGAGGTGATTCTGCTTGATTGGGGCGTCGCCAAGGTCTGGGGGCAGCCGGACGATGAACCGGCACAGTTGCAACTAACCAGAGTTCAGCAAGAGCCCCTTCCGGCATTGACCATGGCGGGTGATCGTCCGGGGACTCCGCTGTACATGTCACCAGAACAGGTCAATGTGAATCGGGCGACCGTCGATGAGCGGAGTGATATTTTCAGCATGGGAGTGGTGCTCTATGAGGCGGCTGCACTCCGCGAACCGTTTCGGGGCCGTGTCATTCAGGAAACGTTTGACAACATCATCCACGACAACCCCCCCCTGCCTTCGGCCGCCGCGCCAGACCGGGGGATTCCCGCTGCCTTTGACGACGTTGTGATGAAAGCGATCAGCAAGAATCCTGCCGACCGGTACCAGACCATGCGGCAGATGCTTGAAGCACTGCGGGCAATTGATTTTGAGTCTTGAACGTGAGAACTAAAAAACCGCCCGAGGCACTGCCCCGGGCGGTTTCTGTTTCAACTTTTGAATCGAACTAAGACTGCAGCAGCTCAGACCGCAGCAGCCGAGATGGCTTCCTTGACGGTCTTGATGATTGCTGCCGCCACCTTGTAGGGATCGGCGTTGGAGGCAGGACGGCGGTCTTCCAGCCGACCCTTCCAGCCATCTTCGATGGTTCCAACCGGAATCCGAATCGATGCACCACGGTCAGAGACACCGTAGCTGAACTGATCGATCCGCTGGGTTTCATGCTGGCCCGTCAGTCGCTGGTCATTATCGGCACCATAGACACTGATGTGACGATCAACGACCCCACCGAACCCTTCGCAGATGCTCATGAAAGTTTCCTTGTCGCCACAGGTCCGCATCAGCTCATTGGAGAAGTTGGCGTGCATGCCAGAGCCGTTCCAGTCGGTCTTGCCGAGCGGCTTGGGGTGCCACTCAATGGCATAGCCATACTGCTCACCGATCCGCTCAAGCAGGTACCGGGCAACCCAAATCTGGTCCCCAGCTCCTTTTGCCCCCTTGGCGAAAATCTGGAACTCCCACTGGCCAGCAGCGACTTCCGCATTGATGCCCTCAACGTTCAGCCCCGCCTCGAGGCAGGCGTCGAGATGCTCTTCAACACAGTCGCGGCCATGGGAATTGCTGGCACCGACTGAGCAATAGTAAGGCCCCTGCGGCTTGGGGTAGCCACCGGCGGGGAAACCCGGCGGGTTGTTGTTCTTGATGTCCCAGAGGAAATACTCTTGCTCAAAACCGAACCAGAAATCATCGTCGTCATCATCGATGGTGGCACGGCCATTGGATTCATGCGGCGTGCCGTCGGCATTCAGCACTTCCGTCATAACGAGGTAGGCATCCGCCCGACACGGATCAGGAAAAATGGCCACGGGCTTCAGCAGGCAGTCCGAATCTCCGCCGGCTGCCTGCTCGGTGCTGCTGCCATCAAAACACCACATGGGGCACTCTTCCAAGGTGCCACCGAAATCTTTGGCAATCCGGGTCTTGGATCGCAGGCTCTGCGTGGGCTTGTACCCGTCGAGCCAGATGTACTCGAGTTTCGACTTCGTACTCATGACTGAAGCTCGTCCTTACTTCTAGAGGGGCTGAAAACTAAGAGCCTGACGACTGCAGGACGACGCGACATCGACCTGCATACCCGGCAGGGTTGAGGGCACCCAAAAATTCGGGACACATGCAGCCGCCTCGTCGGTGTCTGAAAAGCCTCAGGCAACGACTCCAGTTTGGCCGCAAAAAACATGCCAATCTTCGGAAACCTCATCTGCATCATAAAAATTGGGGTAGGCAGTGCAAGCGTTTTCTGTTTGTCGCCCAAAAAGGTGGCAGCCTGCCAGCGCAGGTGCCTTGAAACCCGGCAGACAAAGCCCGGCGTGCCCTACCGGCCTGGGGCCGCTTTGCCTCCGCCACCTGTGCGATAGCGGAGGTAGTCTCCCGAAGGAATCGGCACAGCGTTCTCGAGCGAGCGACAGTAGCGGTAGACCCATACGGTGACCCGCTGGCCATCTGGACGGCGGGCAGTTGTCGTCTCACGCCGATACAACGGACAGTCATGGTCGCATTCTTCGTAGGCGTCAAGGCTCGCCAGCTGAGCCGTCGTTTCGACCAGCAGTAGGTCGCCATGCACGCTTCCGGGCCCATCAACGAGGCCGGGATAATCACCCAGATCAAACAGCAGCCCTCTGACCGTGGCCGGGCCATCTTGCTGTAGGGAGGTGATCAGCATGCCAGGCTCGGCTGTCGCCAGCGCTGGCCGCAAGGTTCCATAAACAAAGACATGGCGGATCCCATTCGTTGTCATGGCGGTACGCGAAACAAGTGAGGTGGGCGACTGAGAAACCTGGAGTAGCAGCGACCGTGCGTCCCATCACAACGCCCGTCGATGCCTGCCGCGGCCCCCGCGAGAGCCGGCAGTTGTCAGTGGGGTGGACCCTGGCAAGGTCGCCGGAGCGTGGGCCGAGCGGTCGGTTTGCGGTTGGGCGGCAGGTCGCCTGCGGCGCCGCTGCCCGGTGGGCCGGCTGCTCTTACCGCGTCGCGACTGCTGGCCATGCGACTGGTGTGACTGGTCAGCCTGCGTTGGCCTGCTGGTGGTCGTTGCCACAGCCGGTTTGTTCCGCGCAGGGATTGCCCGCCGCAAAAGCCGCTCAATCGCCACCAGCCGGGGCTGTTCTTCGGGGTCGCAGAAACTCACCGCCGCGCCAACCTGGCCGGCGCGGCCCGTTCGACCGATCCGGTGGACGTAGGTCTCCGGTTCATGTGGGAGTTCATAGTTGATTACATGAGCTACTTCATCGACATCGATACCTCGGGCAGCAATGTCAGTGGCAACCAAGACCGGCGGCTCTGTCGACTTGAAGGCTGCCAGCGCCCGCTCACGTTGTGGCTGTGACTTGTTGCCGTGGATTGCTGCGGTTGGAATGCCTGCCCGGGTCAGGTCGCGTTGCAGCTTGTCGGCACCGTGCTTGGTCCGTGCAAAGACAATCACCCGTCCGGTTGCCTCTTCTTGCAGCAGTTTGATCAGCAGCGGTTTCTTTTCCCGTTTTGGCACGTGAAAGACTGATTGGCTGACGGTCTCGGCGGGAGACGATTGTGGTGCGGTTTTAATCTCCAGCGGATTCTGCAGCATCGAGTCGGCGAGCTGCCGAACGGCCTTGGGCAGGGTGGCCGAAAAGAAGAGCGTCTGTCGCTGGGAAGGTAGCATGGCGATGATCCGCCGCATGTCGTGGATGAACCCCATGTCGAGCATGCGGTCGGCTTCATCGAGCACGAGAAATTCAACCTGGCGGATGTCGACCAGCCGTTGCGTGATGAGATCGAGTAGCCGGCCAGGGGTAGCCACCAGCACATCGACGCCCTTGAGCATTGCCCTGGCCTGCCGCTGTTGCCCCACCCCGCCGTAGATGACGGCGGCCTGGATGCCGCAATGTCGGCCGTAGGCGAGAAAACTTTCATGAATTTGCGCCGCCAGTTCACGGGTGGGGGCAAGAACCAGCGTGCGACAGCGGCGGGGAGCAGGTCGCGTTGCCTTCGCCCGCATCTGCTCGATCAGCGGCAGGGCAAAGGCGGCTGTCTTGCCGGTTCCGGTCTGAGCACAGCCGAACAGATCGCGCCCGTCGAGGATGTGCGGCATGGCTTTGGCCTGGATCGGGGTTGGGGTGGTGTAGCCCTCGTCTGCCAGACTGCGGAGCAGCGGCGCTGAGAGGCCTAGTTCAGAGAATGTTCCAGTCGTTGATTCGATCGTGCTCACGAGAGTGCTTTCAGTGGAGTCCTCCCGCCGTTCGACCATGTCATGGTCACCGATCGGGCGGACAGGCTACGGAAGGCGGGGGGCACGGTGCCGTCTGACAGACGGAGACACACCGGGATCC
>WTHB01000168.1:28960-31180 GCA_011523305.1 Planctomycetaceae bacterium
GCGATCGACACCTACAGGACCCTCGATTCTTTGGTGGAACCGATATGAACACAGCGAATGGCCCCGGCAGCAATGCCGGCTGGCACCTTGCACATAGTTACAGCCAGCTGCCCGAAGCACTGTTCACACGAGAAAAGCCCCTGCCGGTCCGGTTTGCGGCCCTCACCATGCTCAATGATCCGCTGGCTGCAGACCTCGGACTTGATGCCGATGTCCTACGGCATGAAGGGGCGGCGGTTTTTGCTGGGAACGAACTTCCCCCGGGAGCCGACCCGATCGCCCAGGCGTATGCAGGCCATCAGTTTGGACACTTCACCACCCTCGGTGATGGCCGGGCACTCCTGCTTGGTGAGCAGTTAACGCCAGCAGGCCAACGGTATGACATCCAGCTGAAGGGCTCGGGCCGGACCCGATATTCCCGGGGCGGCGATGGCCGGGCCGTCCTCGGACCGATGCTGCGGGAGTACCTCATCAGCGAAGGCATGCATGCCCTCGGCATTCCCACCACCCGGAGTCTGGCAGTGGCAGCGACCGGGGAAAGCGTGCTCCGTGACCGGCCGCTGCCTGGGGCAGTCCTCACCCGGGTGGCCACCAGCCACATCCGAGTTGGCACCTTTCAGTATGCCGCCGCCCTCGGGCGCCCCGACCTGCTCGCTGCCTTGCTCGACTACACAATCGCCCGGCATGCCCCTGACCTGCAGCAGGCTGAGGAGCCGGCCCTGGCCTTCCTTGAGGCGGTGGTCGAGCGGCAGGCCAGCCTGATCGCCCGCTGGATGCTCGTCGGCTTCGTTCATGGCGTGATGAATACCGACAACATGACGGTGTCGGGGGAGACGATTGACTATGGCCCCTGCGCCTTTCTCGACGTCTACCACCCCGACACAGTGTTCAGTTCAATCGACCATGGAGGGCGGTACGCATACGCCCAACAACCGACCATCGCTCAGTGGAATCTGGCTCGACTGGCGGAGAGCCTGCTGCCGTTGGTGCACGGTGAGCAGGAGCAGGCGATTGAAAAGCTGGTGGCAATCCTCAGCACATTTCCTGAGCGCTACGGGCAGCATCATCTGGCTGGTGCCCGGGCCAAACTGGGCCTGACAAATCAGGAAGCAGACGATGCCGATCTCTACACATCGTTTCTGGCAGTGCTGCAGGAGACCGAGGCTGACTTCACTGCCAGCTTCGCCGCGCTCGCTGCTCAGGCGGAGGACCAGCCGGGCTCGCTGGCATCGCCGCTTGCCCCAGCCTTTGCCCCCTGGCTCGCACGATGGCGCGAGCGGTTATCGCGGGAGCCAGTTGGACCGGGCGAGGCTTCCAGGCAGATGCGTGCGGCCAACCCTGTGATCATTCCTCGCAATCTACGGGTGGAAGAGGCCCTCACCGCCGCCGAGGCTGGGGATCTCGCTCCGACGCTACGGCTGCTCGAGGTCATCAGCTCGCCGTTCTGTGAGACGGCAGCCAATGAGGCTTACCGCCACGGTGCCCCAGCCGGAAGCCCCGCCTACTGCACGTTTTGCGGAACCTAACCGGCTGGTGTCACGACCGGCCACCAGCGGCTCCTGATGACCGAAGGCTGCGCAGAAACCAGCCACGCAACAGCTCAACGCTCAGAAGGCCGTGCTTTTCCGGCAGAGAGACGCTGCCTCGTTGAGGTTTTCGTCGAACACTGAGATACTTCACCATCCCAGACGCAATGTCGGGCGACGACGCCCTCAACCTCTTTCATGCCGTGGCTTCGTCCGTCTCTTCGCCAGGCCCAGCCCGGCACGCTATCCATTGGGAATACCTCGTTCCCATCGCAACGGTGCATCTGCTTGCCGGGCTCGTGATTCTTCCCTGGTGCTTCAGTTGGTCGGGGGTGGCCCTGGCACTCATCGGCACGATGGTCTTTGGCACGCTGGGCATCAACCTCTGCTACCACCGGCTGCTGAGCCATCGCAGCCTGGCGGTCCCACAATGGCTGGAACGCATCCTGGCCACCTTTGCTCTTTGCTCACTCGAAGACACGCCAGCTCGCTGGGTGGCCAACCATCGGCTGCACCACTGCCACTCCGATAACGATCCTGACCCTCATTCACCACGCGACGGCGTTGTCTGGTCCCACATGGGCTGGCTGTTTCGGCGGGCACCGCAACGCCGCTCTCTGGCCTTTCTTGACCGCTATGCCCGCGACATCCTCGCCGACAGGTATTACCGCACCCTGGAACGCCATCCGACGTC
>WTHB01000138.1 GCA_011523305.1 Planctomycetaceae bacterium
CGTCTCGCAGTAGCATTCGGCTATTCGATTTAAGGGAGTTGTTTTGCGGTGGTGGGTATTCGGACGAGTAGTACGTTTTGTGTGGAGTTATTTTCTCGTGGACGAGACCAAATGCCAGCGCCTGACCGTTGCCTTGCCTTTTGCCTGGGCCGGGTACGCGTTGAGGGACTTATTCGGGGTTCTTCATCCGGGACGCGTCCCCGAATAAAAGCCTTGTCGAGCCCACCAACGGGGAGCCAGGCTGGAAAGCTGCGGAACGCTGCGGCTGGGCTTGTCACTTGGCGGAAGCCCTCGCGGGCGAGCGCATTGGCGGCCAGCGTATCCCGCCAATCATTGAAATCCCCCACGATGACCGTCGGTAGTGGTTCTGCCGATCGGAACAACCGGTGCCCCAGGAGCCGCGCCATTTGCCAATGCCGTTCCCGCTCATCAAGGCCCAGATGGGTGTTGCAGAGGTGCAGCGGTCCGGTCGGTGCATCAATCAGCACCAGTTGCGCGCCGCGTGACTTCCGCAAGCCACGTTTCAGCGAAATGCGGTGTCGACTGCCAACCGGGAATCGAGAAAGCACGAGATTGCCATAGGTTCCTTCACCCACGGGCACGTTGGCCTGGAACACCGGATGCAGCCCAAGGCCATTCGCAAGCAGGCGGGGTTGGTCGTCAAAGCCGCTTCGCTTCACCAGCCGATCGACTTCCTGAAGGCAGACCAGATCTGGACGCTCATGGTCGATGCAATCAAGCACCCGCTGGATGGAGTAGCGGCGATCGCGGCCCCCGATGCCTTTGTGAATGTTCCAGGAGAGAAGTCGCATGAGAGCCTGGCAGACAGCGGGCCGAACTGAGGGTACTCTTCTTTCAGCATATCACCGCCGGCGTCTGGGAACGCAGCCGCGCAGGCCCGTCTGCACCCTCCATGCGAAACATTGAGGCTGGCGAGGCGTTGATACGCACCGGGGCGAGCTCCTGGCAGTCTTCTCTCACGGTAAAAACAATGCAACGTCTTCTTCTGCTTCTCCTGGTGCTCGCCGCTGTCCCCAGTCAGGCTGACGACTATGCCCCGCTTGTCGACGTGGACACCATTGGGGCGACTCATGACCTTGTCGTGTTCGACGATTCGCGTGGACGGGAGATTCCGCTTCTGGCTTCCCTTCCAGCCGGATCATCCGCTGCGTCTGTCGTCCTGTTCAGCCATGGTTTGGGTGGATCGCGGCGGGGCAATGCGTATCTCCGGGAGCACTGGACCAAACGAGGCTATGCAACGGTCTTCATGCAGCACCCTGGCAGTGATGAGGCGGTCTGGAAGGACGAGGAGCCGCGGCGACGGGTGGCTGCGATGACGGCAGCCGCATCACTGAAAAACATGCGTGCCCGTGTTGGCGACGTTGGCGTGGTGCTCGATGCGTTAGAGTCCTGGAATGGCGATGCAACCAGTCCGCTGAGTGGCAGACTCGACCTTACGCACATCGGCATGGCAGGCCACTCGTTTGGAGCGAGAACAACCCAGGCGGTTGCGGGGCAGGCTGGCTGGTCAACTGTCTCCGGGCGTGACCCCCGACTCGATGCGGCTGTGATGTTCAGTCCAAGTTCACCACAATTTGCCTCGGCGGCGGCTGCGTTCGGCTCCGTCGATATTCCCTGGCTGCTCATGACCGGCACCGAGGATGTCGCCCCAATCGGCGGCGCAACCGTGAAAGACCGGCTGGCCGTCTTTTCTGCGCTTCCCCCGGGAAACAAATATGAACTGGTATTTGCTGGTGGGCCACATCATGCCTTCTCGGACCACAGCAACCGCCGGCTACCTCCGAGGAATCCCAACCATCACCGCGTCATCCAAGCCTTCACAACAGCGTTCTGGGACGCATACCTGCGTGGCAACAAAGATGCTGCTCGCTGGCTGGAGGGAACTGAAGCGCGGGAAATGCTTGAACCAGGCGACCGCTGGCAGATGAAGTAACCGGCCCAGAGGGAGCAGCAACGCCGGCCCCTGCACTACGATTGTTCCCGCACCACCGGTGGAAAAAAGGCTCCTGCCCGGGGTTCGTCCGTGGTACCCTTTCAGCGAATTTTGCTCAACCGATAAGGCGTTTTGGAATGACCACTTCACGTCGCAGGTTCTTCGCTGATGCGGCGACTTTTTCTGCTGCGGCAGTCATCGCTCGCGGAGCCCGTTCCGCTGCAGCCGATCTGGAATCCGCTTCACCGAGCGGGTCGTGCCTCCCGCCATCGCCAACGTCTGAGGATGGCCTGCTGTTTTCCTGCAAGTACGGCATGACGAAGGGGCCCAGTCTGCGAGCGAGACTGGCAACAGCCAAGGAGGCTGGGCTGGATGGTGTCGATTTCGATGCCGCCGCGAGCGTGACCCCCGAGGAGCTTCGCGCAGCGGCTGCCGCGACAGGCGTGTTCATTCACAATGCGATTAATCATGCCCACTGGCAGCAGCGACTGACGAGTGCCAATGATGCAGTGCGGGCAACCGCCCAGGCCAATCTTGAACACTGCATTCGCGTGTCCCACGGTGCGGGGGGAAGCGGCGTGCTGATTGTGCTGGGACGCGATACCGATGGGCCGGAGGGACCTGATCGGGCTCGTGATGCCATTGGCAAGGTGATCCCGCTTGCTGCGCAACTTGGCCAGCGAATTCTGTTTGAGAATGTCTGGAACGGCATGTTCTACGATCCGGAGGGGCCGCGAACGCAGTCGGCCAAGGCGTTCGGTGATTACATCGACAGTTTCCGGAGCCCCTGGGTCGGAGCATTTTTTGATCTCGGCAACCACGCTCGCTACGGCGATGTCGCGACCTGGATTCGCGAACTTGGCCCGCGGATCGTCAAACTCGACATCAAGGGCTATTCCAACGCTCGAGCAGATAAAGACGGTCCCTGGAAGGGATTCGTCGACATCATGGATGGCGACATCGACTGGGCGTCTGTGCGGACGGCCCTGAAGGACATTGGATACACCGGTTGGGTGTCAGCCGAAGTCGGAGGCGGTGACGTGGCGCGACTCAAAGATGTTCTTCAACAGATGCGGCAAGCCCTCATTGGTTGATACGATATGCCATTCCACCTGACCTAATCCCAAGGAGAAAAACACCATGCCCACCGACATCCCCCAGCACCGCACCAATCGCCGACGATTTCTCGCGGCAGGGACGACAGCATCCCTTGCGGCCGGCTCCATGGTGCACTCATCCGCTGTAGCCGCTGAAACCGCGGGAGAACTCCGCTTGGGAGTGATCGGCTGTGGTGGCCGCGGGAGAGCCGCCATACGCGACTCGTTCTCGGTCAATGAAAACATCAAACTTACGGCGGTGGCGGACCTTTCCCCTGAGGCCTGTAGACGCCTTGTAGCGGGTACCACCAAAACCTTTCCCGAGAAGGTTGCGGTCGAGCAGGACAAGCAACATGCGGGTCTCGATGCCTACAAGCGTATTTTAGACGACCCATCTATCGATCTGGTGCTGCTAACTACCTCGCCCGGCTTCCGGCCGCTCATGCTGAAAGAAGCGGTCACGGCAGGCAAACATGTCTTTGCAGAGAAGCCCGTCTGTGTTGATGCAGTGGGCTACCAGACCTGCCTCGCCGCCCATGAGCAGGCAGCTCAACAGGGAACGGCGATCGTGACCGGCACCCAGTACCGGCGGCAGGTGAATTACATCGCCGCGATCGAGCAGATTCGGCAAGGCGCGATCGGGGAGGTGATTAATGTGACGGCTCGTTATTGCACGGGACCGATCTGGTACAAGCCTCGTAAGGAAGGAATGACTAGCGCTCAGTATCAGCTATACAACTGGATGCACTTTATCTGGCTGAGTGGCGATCAGATCTGCGAACAGGCCGTCCACAATATTGACACCTTCAATTGGGTGATGAACGCCAATCCGTTGTCCGCCTACGGTTCCGGCGGACGCTTTACGCGACCAGAGGACAGCGAGATGTGGGACAGCATGGCCGTCGACTACGACTATCCCGAAGGCCGAACTGTGTCGTTCATGTGTCGCCAAATTCCTGGAAGTCAAAGTGCGAACGACAATGTTGTCTACGGCACGGAGGGCACCTGCCAGATTGGCGCAGCGAATGCGGGTTCACGCATTTTTGATCGAAAGGGTGCAAAAATCTGGGAGATGGGCGGAAAGATTTCCGATGCCTATCAGCAGGAGCACAAGGATTTGGTCGACTCAATTCGCGCAGGCTCGCCCATTGTTGAACTCAAACAGACCGCCGACAGTTCCATGGTGGCCATTCTCGGTCGCGTGGCGGCCTACACCGGGAAACGGGTGACGTGGGAATTCATGACCGAAAAGTCGCAGTTGGATCTCTTTCCAAAAGACCTTGCCTGGGACGGCGCTCTTCAGTCACCTGGCTTTGCGGTGCCGGGAAAGACCAAACTGATCTAGACGGACTGCGACTCCCGAGCACCTCATCAAGGCTCGAAGCGTGGCCTTCCTCCGCTGACCGCTCAAGCAGGCGGATCACGTTTCTTGCGGTGTCGCCGCCTTTGCGTGATGAAGGGCTGTCCGGACAAAAAACGGTGCCGCGATCATCGCTTCGGACAGCAGCGTGTAGTCCTCCGAGACGGCATGAATCCGCCGGGCCAGATCTGAGTCAAAGCAGCGGAGTACCAGCCGAAGCGGGCGGTCGGTGCGCCGGCCTTCGACCGTCCCCTGGGCCATCAGCCCAATCTCGAGGTTGAGGGCATCATTGGAAGTGCAGGCGACCAGCGCCCGAGCGCGTCCAACCCCGGCCCGGGCCAGGACCGCTGATTTCGTCGCGTTCCCGACGATGAGCGGGCATCGCAGATTGAGTTCCCGGTGCTCTTCGTCACACGCGGACGGATCGACAGCGACCACCGGAATGTCGCGGGCGAGGAGATCGCGGGCGATTGCGACACCAACCTGGCCAAGTCCGCAGACCACCACGTGCCCTCGCAGCCGACGCGCAAGAAACTCATTCCGCATCTGGTTCGCAGCACCCGACACAATAAAAATGGTCAGCAGTGAAGCAATGATTGCCACCAGGACGATTCCGGCGAACATCAAGAGAATACCAAACGCCTTCACCCACTCTGGTGCATGCTGAAGGTTGAAGTCCCCAAACCCGACGGTCGTTACCACCGAGGTTGTGAAGTAGGCAGCATCAATCCAACTGAGAGCCAAGGTCTGCCGAAAGATGACGATCGCCGAAAGGTAGATCGCCAGCAGCAACAGCGGAATGGTGAAAAACTCATACCGGATCCGGCGTGATGGAACGGGAGCAAGCTGGCCGCGACCCTCCAACAGGCAGGCCTCTGCGGTGGCCGACATCGCCGCCTCGACAAATGCTCCAGCAGCAAGGACAGCCGGCGCCATGGCTGCAGCAATTCCGAAGTCTTTTTCCAGGCGCCGGGCGAACTGGGGCTCAGAGTGCCGCATGACCACGGGGACATCGGGTGCCTCCCCGCGGATTTCAAGAGCAGCCTCAAGATTATCGACATCGCTTGAGGTGGTCAGCAGAACCGCTGCCGCCGCGAGAATCCCCGCCTCTCGCCGTACGGTCGGAACCCGAAAGTCACCCTCAATAACCCGCGCACCGGTGGCCTCGGCCCGTTCCCAGCGCTCGCGTGCAGTCTGGCTGTCCGACAGGACAGTCACCTGCCGACCCGCCTCTCGCAGGGCTTCCACTACATTGAGGCCAAACCGGCCCAGTCCACAGACAATAATTTGACGCATGTGGCCAAGTCTACCGACCTCGTACGGCGAGAGACCAGTCGGGGTAATCATGAGCTCCTCCCAGCCTCAATTCCTCGACCCTCCTCTCGATCATCGTAAGAGCACGAGCGGCATCCCAGTCGGCAACCCCCAAGAAACTGGCTCAACAACGTTCGCCCCAGTTGTAGACGCCAAGAACTGCAACAGGACTGGCTTGCCGGGCTTCCCCTGAAACAAATCTGTTCAACTGCCTGCGCAATGACAGCACTCGGACGGATCGGTATATTGCAGGTTGAAATTGAGCCCTCAGACCTTCTTTATGGATCGGCTATGTCTTCGGAAATCCCAACGCCCGCCACCGATACCGCACCGACCAGTCCCCGCTACAAAGTCGCACAACTCGATGAGATTCCTCCTGTTCCGTGCCCCTGCGGCCAGACTCGTCGGGCATTCGTCGCGGATGACAACCCAGTCGCAACGATCCATATGGTCGACATTGCGACTGACAACCGGTCGCACTTTCACAAGAAACTCACGGAGATTTACCTTGTGCTCGAAGGGGAGGGATCGATGGAACTTGATGGCGACATCATTCCGCTCAAACCGCTCACCGCAGTGTTCATCAAACCCGGCTGCCGGCATCGGGCGGTGGGCAATCTCAGAATCGTCAATATCCCTGTGCCGGCGTTTGATCCAACAGACGAATTTTTTGATGAACCATTGATCCAGTAGGCAACGAGGCGGATATGCTGTGTCGGACCAAGCAGCCCGCTTTCCCAGCAGATCTTCTTGTCGCACATCGAACTTTAAACAAGGACTCCCATGTCAGAAACGCTCAGTGAATTCGAGGGGTGCACCCTCCTGACCCGACTTTTCCGCCGCCGTGGCTACACGATCGAACGAAACGTGATGTTTCGTGAGTACGGGGTCGAGTTTCACATTGATGGCTGGGACCGGAAGGCACGGGTCGGATTCGAGTTCCTCACGAGTGAGGATGATGACCACGACGACCTCAGCCTAGAAGAGTACAAAACTCTCGGTGACGCCCAGCAGCGGGGCGAACTCGCGGTCTTCATCATTGACGAGGTCGAACCGGTCACACCCGCTGACCTGCTGGCAGAAGCGAGTGAATTTCTCGATGAGGTGGAAGCCAGCCGTCCCCGCAGGCGGCGTGCAGTAAATCGCTCAACCAAAAAGGCGGCAAAGAAGAGAACCACCAAGAAGAAGACGAAAAGGAAAGCGGTCCGGACCTCGGTGAAGAAGGCCGCCAAGAAGAAAGTGGCCAAGAAGAAATCGCCGGCTCGGAAGCCTGCCAAAAAAACAGGGAAGAAAACCGTCAAGAAAGCGGCCAAAAAGAAGGCACCTAAAAAAGTCTCTAAAAAGACTGTTGCGAGGAAAACAGCGAAGAAGGCGGCAAAGAAAAAGGCTCGACGGTAGCTGCGAGTTCGGTGACTCGACCATCACGTGGTTGCCGGCTGAATCGGGTTGCGACAAGCACCCTCGCCGGCGATGCATCCTCGCGGCAACCATCTGGAGCGCCTTTGCCTGCACCGTCGCGGCGACGGTCAGCTGTCGATCTCACCAAAGCAGAGATATTTTATCTCCTGATACTCTTCCAGGCCGTATCGACCGCCTTCCCGGCCAAGCCCCGAAAATTTGACGCCGCCAAACGGAGCCACCGCCGACGACAGCAGACCGGTGTTGATGCCGATCATGCCGCACTCAAGGGCTTCTGCAACCCTAAAACACCGGCTGATATCACGGCTGTAGAAATAAGACGCCAGGCCAAAGTCGGTGGCATTGGCCAAACCGATCACCTCTGGTTCAGTTTCAAACCGGAAGATCGGGGCTATTGGCCCAAAGATTTCTTCGTGGGCCAACCGCATCGTCGGTTGGGCTCCGGTGAGTACCGTCGGCTGAAAGAAGGTTCCCCCCAGGCTCGCCGGTTCGCCGCCAAGCTTGGCCTGAGCCCCAAGGTTTTTCGCGTCGTCCACGAGACCAACGACTTTCGCATACGCCCGGTCATCGATCAGCGGCCCAACAGACACCCCCTCATCGGCCCCCGGCCCAACTTTCAGCCCGGCGACTGCCGCGGTGAACTTTTTCACAAAAGTGGCGTGGATGCCGGCCTGAACAAAGAGCCGGTTCGCGCACACACAGGTCTGGCCCGTGTTCCGAAATTTTGCAGCCAATGCCCCCGCCACCGCAGCGTCAACATCCGCATCGTCGAAGACAATAAACGAGGCGTTCCCACCCAGCTCCAGTGATACTTTTTTGACGGTACCGGCTGCTTGCCGGGAAAGCGCGATGCCTGCCTGTGTTGAACCCGTAAAGGAAAGAGCCCGTACGGTTGGACTTTCGCAGATCGCCTGACCTATTGCCCGAGAGGAGTCGACGCTGGCGGTGACCACATTCAACACGCCAGGTGGCAGGCCGGCCCGTTCGGCAAGGACCGCAAGGGCAAGGGCAGTAAGCGGCGTTTGCGGCGCGGGCTTGACCACCATGGGACAGCCTGCCGCCAACGCCGCCGCCACTTTTCGAAGGATCATCGCCGCCGGGAAGTTCCATGGCGTAATCGCCGCCGCCACGCCAATCGGCTGCCGGATCACGAGCATCCGCTTGTCCGCATGCACGGGGGGAATGACATCGCCATAGGCCCGCTGGGCCTCGCCCGCGTACCACTCCAGAAAGGAAGCGGCGTAGGAAACCTCACCACGGGCTTCCACCAGCGGTTTGCCGCACTCGGCGGTGATGATGGCTGCCAGATCGTCGGTTGCTGCGGTCACCGCCTCAAACCAGGTCCGCAGATGCTGGCCACGAGTGGCAGCCGGAAGCGTCCGCCATGGCCCAAACGCTTCGGCGGCGGCACTGATCCCCCGCTCCGCGTCAGCCCCCTCCATTTCCGGCACACTCCCGATGGAACGGCCCGTGGCGGGGTCAACGACATCAAGCCGGCGACCCGAACTAGCCTCGCACCAGGCCCCTCCGATGAAGCCGCGGGATACCACGAGAGACGAATCGGTGAGGGTGAGGGCCATGAAGAATGAACCTCCTGGGGGGGATCACGGGCAATCAGGCTTCGTTCTCAAAGTATACTGTCCAATCGCTGGTGACCTGCGGAGGACGGTGACCGATGGCCGACTTTTTTGACACAGTGTACCAGTGGCTGGTGGTGCTCTGGCCACATCTCCTGGCCACCACCATCCTCGCCATCAATGTCGGCTGTTCGCTTCATGCGTTGCTGACCAAGCGGGATACCCGCAGTACGATCGGCTGGGTGGGTCTGATCTGGCTGTCGCCCGGTTTCGGGGCGGCAGCGTATGCGGTATTTGGCGTCAACCGAATCCGCCGGCGAGTCACCAAACTGCGGGCAGGTCTCTGCGGGGTCACCCTCAAGTTGGAGGCTGCTGTTGCCAGTGAGAGCCGCCTCACCGAGGTGATCGGCTCGAATGATGCCCCTCTCAGGAGCCTGGCAACGCTCGTCGGCGAGGTCACCAAGCAGCCGCTGCTTGATGGCAACAGCATCGAACCTCTGGCGGGGGGCGATGAGGCCTATCCGCGGATGCTCGCTGCAATTGAGTCCGCCGAACGCAGCATCGGGCTTGCCTCCTACATCTTCGACAACGATGCGACTGGGCGGATCTTCGTTGATGCCCTGGTCCGGGCGGTCAAACGGGGTGTCGCGGTCCGCGTCCTGATTGACGGTATCGGCTCGCGATACAGTTTTCCCACCAGCGTTAGCCTTCTCCGGCGACGGGGTGTGCCAGTTGCCCGGTTCATGCCGACCACCGTGCCGCTCTACCTGCCGTATGCCAACCTGCGGAATCATCGCAAGCTTCTTGTAGTTGACGGTCGACTTGGCTTTACCGGTGGCCTCAACATCCGCCACGGCTGCTGGCTTTCAAAGCATCCCCCGCACCCGGTCAAAGACATGCACTTTGCCCTGACCGGCCCGGTGGTCACCCAGTTGCTGAAAGTCTTTCTCGAAGACTGGGGCTTCGCCACCGGCGAGTCTCCCACCACTCCAACAAGCGGCGGCCCTGAGCATCCGTGGAGACCCGACCTGACGCCCACTGGTGCCTGTCTCGCTCGTGGCGTCCGCTACGGGCCTGACGACGATGAAGTTGGCCGAATCAAATTGATCCTGATTGCCGCGTGCGCCTCTGCCCGTCGGTCGGTGCGAATCATGACGCCGTACTTCCTCCCCGATGACGCCATCTGTCAGGCCCTCGGAGTCGCCGCCCTGCGGGGCGTCACGGTCGACATTGTGCTGCCCGCCCAGAACAACCTGGCCATGGTGGGCTGGGCGACGGAGGCACTGCTCTGGCAGGTACTGACTCGAGGCTGCAACGTCTGGATGTCACCACCACCCTTCGATCACACCAAACTGATGGTGGTTGACTCCGCCTGGAGTCTCTTCGGCAGCGGAAACTGGGACGAACGGAGTATGCGGCTGAATTTTGAATTCAACACAGAAAGCTACGACCGTACCCTGGCGACCCGGCTGGATGGCCACATCAGCGATATCATCACCCGCTCCCAACGCCGCACCTTGCAGGAGGCTGATGGCCGCTCGCTGCCAGTTCGCATTCGTGACGGGGTGGCCCGCTTGTTTGCCCCATATCTCTGACGGCGTCGGCACTGGCCGCCTCAGGTGGTGGCGGTTGCACGGTTGGAGGCCCGCTGCAGCAGCCACCAGCCAACAAGCAACTGCTCCAGCAGTAATCCCAAACCAGCGCGAGCAACACCACTAGCGCATAGAGTTGTGGCACCGTCGTGATCAGGCCTACGAGTGCCAGCACCACCGCCCAGCCTGCCAGGCAGAGACCGGCAGCCCATTCCCGGCTGACACGACCGCTGAGCCATCCCATTGCGGTGGCGCCGGGCAGGGCGACCAACTGTACCAACAGAACCAGTTCGACCAAGGCCTGCGGGTCAAGATAAAAGGTCTCGATCGCGACATTGAAAACCGAGAGATTGCTGCCTGGACACCGCCGGGCACGCCTCAAGCACCATCGGCAAAAACCATGGTGTCGACATACGCGACCACCAAAGTGATTGAAATTGTCGAAAAACGGCTGGCAGCCCAGTCGAGCAGAATCCAGGCTGCCGGTGCCGGCTGAGTCAGGAGGTGACGAAGTGCCATCAGCTGAATGCCTCCATGGCATGGTAGCGACGCACGGTGGGCGTGTCGCACAGAAGACGAAACCACAATGGTATGCCGAGCGGCCCAGTATTGCCTACGGGACTTCCGCACACGGGCCGCGTCGCTGCTGTTCTCCGGAGTTGGAACACGCGGCGTTGCCGGTTCCCCGGTGGTCCGACTATCGTGTGGTCTCCCGCCAAGACGAGGCTGCCCGCACCTCCCACCTCTGCAGCCACCCCCTGTCACCTTTCCTCCCTCCCGTCCCCCTCGGGGGCGTCGCGACCTCACCATGACCGCCCGCACCCTTGCCCCTCTCCTGCTGTGCCAGAGTCTCTTCCTCGGCCATGTGCCTGCCGACGCCGCTGATCCAGCTCCGCTCCCCCTTGCCGGCCCTGCCTCTGCGGCCCTGCTCGATCTGTTTCCGCCAAGCACTGCCATTCGGCCTCCGCAGCATCAAGGGCAAACAAATCTTTCCACCGCGTATCAGCCGAGTGCCTCCGCCTGGGACAAGCATCTCGATGAGCAGACCGTCTTCCTGGCCGAACTGACGCACCTGCAGTCGGCCGCCACCGATTTCTCCCTCCGCATTGGAAAGGGTGGGCAACTCTACTCGTTGCGGGCTGCGTTCGGTGAAAGCGTGCCGCCGCAGGCGGCATCCAATCCTTGGAATGATGAGGTCTGGCAATTCGTCGCGGTCTGCCCGCCCTACAACAACACCCCGAAAGCCGTAGTCGATCAAGTGAACCAGGCGGGCTATGCGGCCACGTTCTTCGTTCACAATTCGGGCGCCTACCGTCAGACGTACCTCGATTCCGGCACGATCACGATTGCCTTCGATGTCATGCTCGACCCGGAGCATCCCGGTGACACCGCGCTGCTGCTACGAGCGCCGCATCGGGCCAACACGCCTTGGCAGACGCTCGGCAGCCTGCGGCTAAGCACATCAGGGGTGACGTTCGACGGTCAGACGGTCGGTGGCCTGACGCCAGGAGTCTGGCATCATGTTGCGCTGGTATTCGAACCGACCAGCACCACTCCGACGCCGGTGCAGGTCTCTGTGCAACCAAGGAATGGTGTCGCTCAAGCCGCAACCATCAGCATCCCGCCGGCCTCTGGGCTTGGCTGGATGGCGTTCATGGCGCTTGCGGACGAGGATTGCACGACCTATCTCGACAACCTGCGCGTGACCCGCAGCAGTCCCGCCGGGACTGAGGCCCCACTCGAGCTTGATTGTGAGACGTATCCCAAACTGACGGTCATTGGAGCAGACCAGGACAAGCGGGCCTCTATCTCTGTGACCGATGCAGTCGCTGCCAGTGGCCGACGCTGCCTTGCCATTCGTGATGCAAAAGGGCTGTCGTCCTCGAACATGCCGAGATTACTCTTTGCCGGCATCAACTCCGTCGCCAGCGACGCTTTCTACTGCCCGTTGCTTGCCGCTGACATGCCGGCCAATGGGCGGACCGTCCGGACCCTCAATTGGGGCATAGTCCCTCAACTTAAAACAGTGCACCGCTCGCCACTGCTCTATTTTGTGCAAACCCGCGACCTTGGGGATGGCATCATTGAGCTGACCTATGTCGTGCACAACTTCAGCACCCGCGAGGATGTTGTCTTCGACTGGCTGAATGCGCCCTGGGGCGGAACCCGAATTTCCAGCCTGCCGGTTCATGCGGTCCGGTCGGCTGACGGCGGCTTCCTCGATCGTGAATGGTTCCAGACGCATGGCGGAGCCGTCGGCGTTCGCAAGACAGGCGGCTGGAACATCAGCAGCGTGACGGCCGCCCCAGACAGCCCATCGCTAGCGTTGGTATTTGGTCGCGACCGACACCTCGATGCTGCCGTGTCATCTTCCGCAAAACACGGAAAGTCCTTCCAGCGGGGCGAGACCATCTATCGCCACATGCTGTCACCGAGTCAGTTGCCGGAAGACTGGCAGACGCGGCCGGCGAACTCATGGCGGAACTATGAAGTGGCAGTCGCTATTCCGCAGCTCAACCTCGCTCCTGGCACCACGATCTGGTACCGCAGTTTTCTCGTGGTGAACCGCCGTGACCAGGCGATGGATCTGGCCGACGAGCTGGTCGAGCATGTGGACTACGGCCAGCTCACCTTCGACCCCGCCACTACGCCTCGGCTACCGGTCCGCATCGAACAGAAAAGAGTTGCAGACACTGCAGAGCAGGCAACCATGTGGCTTGCCGCGAAGCCGATTCCTGGCAGCCTGCCAGTCTTTCTGCTGGAAGACAGCAAGACCGACCGGGAACTGATCACAACAGACCCGGCGGCGCTGGTGCCACAGAAACCGCTTCGGCTGACGATCGACCCGAACAGCCCCAAAGCCGACTACTATCGCGACGCGGTCGGGTACTCCTTAGGTGAGGGCGGCGGTGAGTGGAAGCGACTCCTCGGCTACGGGCTGCGGGAAAAGCCCGAGGAGGGCACCGCCGCCAGACTCTCGGAAGTGGTGCCCGCTGCCATGCTGCTGCCACCAAGTGAATTTCATCACGACCTCTGGGTCTACCGTCAGCCGGCACCGTAGCACGCCATGTGGGGTCACGGCCGGAAGACCTCGAGCGGCTGCCCAGATCCAATTCCTGCCGCTGCGGCCCGCTGGGAAAGGATCGCGAGTGCCTGCCGGCCGCCCTCTCCCAGGTCGATTGTCCAGTCGTTGACGTAGAGCTCGACATGCTGCATCAGCACATCGTCACCAAGTTCTTGTGCATACCGCCGCATCGTTGGCAGGGCATTTGCTGGCTCGCGTCGAGCGTACTCGATTGAATCGTGAATGACCTGCTGGACCGCAGCGGTTATTTCGAGTCCCAGGCCGCGACTCGCCACGAGTCCGCCGAGGGCCAAAGGGGATCTGGTTTCATCCTCCCAACGACTCCCCAGATCATCAATGAGCGTCAGACCATGCTGCTGCCAGGTAAACCGCCCCTCGTGAATGCACACGCCAAAGTCTGCGTCTCCACGAACAAGCCGCGGCATGATTTCAGAAAAGACCACTTGTTCGACCCGCGTGGTATCGCCGTAGAACAGCTGAAAGAGCAGGGTGGCGGTGGTCTCGGCCCCAGGGCAGAGGGTGCACTGCGTGGCCACGGCTGGCGTCCCCGCATTCGGTGCCGCAAGTAAGAGCGGACCCACACCAAATCCAACCGCGGAGCCACTGGGCAGCACCAGATATTCTGCTGTAAGTCGCAGCGCAGCATGGAAACTGGTCTTGGCAACATCGAAGCGATGACTGAACAGCCCTGCGTTGAGTTGCTGGATGTCGAGCAGTTCAACCTCGAACGCCAGACCGCGCCAGTCGACTGCCCGAGTCAGCAGGCCGTGAAAGACAAAGGTGTCGTTGGGGCAAGTCGAGATACCCAGGCGTATTGGCCGCGTCATGTCCAACCCTCCAGCGATGTGAGCACCAGGTCGGCTGCCGACCGAGCCGCCGCTGCCATCTGCCAGTTTGATTTGTCGCGGTCACCGACATGGTTGGAAATTCCCCGAACAATCGTGCACGGCACCTGCCTCAGGCGGCAGGCCAGGGCAACGCCAAACCCCTCCATGTCTTCTGCCACAGCGGTAGGCCAACGGGCTTGGCGGGCCGCCGCCTCGTTGCTGTCGGCCGAGGCCGAACAGACAGTCAGCAGCAACCGAACGCTGGATGCGGGATCGATGGCTGCGGTAGCAAGGGATAGCGTGTCGCCCTGCGGGTGGCTGGATTCTCCGCCAGCGTCGCCTGGACACTGTGGCCATCCGAGTTCCGCGGCTGACGTAAACGTGAGCCCTGTGCCAACGCCCACCCCATGGCAAGCGACCTGTCCAAATCGATAGGCCTGTCCCACCTCAAGCGTTTCACAGAACCGCCCCGCAATGCCCACCAGCCAGACTGCAGCCGGCGACTTGCGGGCCAGCAGGTCAGCGGTCTGAGCAGCCGCCGCAATCGGCCCAAAGCCACAGTGGTCAATCACGAGATCGGGCCTCCCTGCGTGGGCGAAAGCCTCTGCAATCAACTCGCTCTCGCCAGCAGTTGGCACCAGAATTAGTGGATGGGGTGAGGCCATGGCAGCCAGGAGCAGTGGAAGCGGAAAAAACTCAGGCCGCACGCCGAAGCGTGTGGTCCGCTGCTGGGCAAGACAGCCAACAGACTTCACCATTCTATCCCCTGCCAGGAAAGAGGCAGGTTGCGAGCCTCCGTAACAATCGCCTACATTTCGTCCATGAATCACCTCGCCTGCGAACCGGCCAGCCTCAGCTGGGCAGAATCGAATGACCCCATCGACGGCCTGCGGGCGATCGGGCGGGAATTTCATGCCCGCGGCTGGTCCCTTGGCACCAGCAGTAATTACTCGGTCGTCGCTGGCCGCGATCCGCTGGAATTGCTGATCACCGCGAGCGGCAAGGACAAGTCAGCGCTCGGCCGCGATGACATTCTTCGGGTTGATGCCGCCGGGCACCTGCTCGATCCGAGTGCTGCGGATGGACGGAAATCGTCAGCCGAGACGCTGCTGCACTGTTTGATTGCTGAACTGGTTCCGGACGTCGGAGCCATTCTTCATACCCACTCGGTCTGGGGCACCATTCTTTCCCGAGGCAGTCTCGCCGCTGGGAAGGATGTGGCGACGCTAGAGGTCGAGGGCTATGAAATGCTCAAGGGGCTCGAGGGCATCAGCACCCATCAGGCCACGTCGAGCGTGCCGGTCTTTGCCAATAGCCAGGACATGGTCGAACTCTCTGGCCGCATTCGCGACGTCTTTGTGGCTGCTGACTGGACAAGTGGAAGCCGTCCGCCCCTGCACGGGTTCCTGTTGTCGGGGCACGGCCTCTACACCTGGGGCCGAACGCTCGCGGAGGCTCGCCGTCACATTGAGATCCATGAGTTCCTGTTTGAGGTGACGGCCCGGCAGCGGAGTTTGCCCTCCGCCTGATCCGTCCATCGCCCCCCTGATCTTCTTTTGTCTCTGGAGCACCAACGTCATGGCCATCGTCAGTGTCCCGGCTGAATCGCGGCGGATTTCAGACCCTGCGGCAATCAAAGCTTTTCTTGCGGATCATGGCATTGACTACGACGTCTGGCCGCTTGAAGACCGGGTCAACCCCGCTGCTCCGGCTGAATCGATTCTCGCGGCCTACAAGCCCGAGATCGACGTCCTCAAGGAGCGTGGCGGATTTGTCACCGCCGATGTCATCGACGTCTATCCCGACACGCCCAACCTCGATGCGATGCTCGAGAAATTCAACAAGGAACACACCCATACCGAAGATGAGGTGCGATTCATCCTGCAGGGGAGTGGGGTCTTTCACATCAACCCAGTGGACCGGCCGGTGTTTGGTATTGAGGTCTGGGCCGGTGACATGATCAGCGTCCCGCTGGGCACCCGGCACTGGTTTGACCTCTGCCGTGAGCGTCGCATCCGGGCGATTCGCCTATTTCAGGATCAGTCGGGCTGGACGCCGCATTATCTCGATGCGGGTGTGCATGCTGCCTACGAGCCACTCTGCCTTGGCCCAGCGTACCTCGGCGGTGACAACGGAGCCGCCTCGTGATCGTCTTTGGCGGCCAGGGGCTGCTGCTGGATGTCGAGGGAACAACCTCGTCGATCGCCTTTGTGTATGACGTGCTCTTTGCCTACGCAAAAGCCCACCTTGCGACCTTCCTCGACAACCATTTCGACGAGGCTGCCGTTCAGTCCGCCGTTGCTGACCTGGTCACCGAAACCGGCTGTGAGGGATCGCCTGCGACTCCGGAAGGCCGCAGCCAACTCGTATTTGCCGCGATCAACCTGATCAACCGAGATGTGAAATCGACACCCCTGAAAGCCTTGCAGGGCATGATCTGGCGGAGTGGGTTTCAATCCGGAGAACTCCTCGCTCACATTTTTGACGATGTCCCGCCCGCGCTCGAACACTGGGCGGGCTCTGGCCTTGATGTGCGGATCTACTCATCCGGCTCGATTGAGGCCCAAAAACTCTTTTTTGGCCATACAGCCGCAGGTGATCTCACTCGTTTCCTGCGGGGTCACTATGACACCACCACGGGGCCGAAACGCGAGCAGTCCAGCTACACGGCGATCGCCGCTGACATGGGCCTGCCATCGCGACAAATTCTGTTCCTCAGCGACGTCGGTGCGGAACTTGATGCCGCGCGGGCGGCAGGCATGGCGACGGGGGCCGTGATTCGTCCTGGCAATCGACCACTCGAGAGCCTTTACGACCACGAGTGCATCGAGTCCTTTACCGAAATCACCGCTTAATCCCACCGAGTTTCGAACGACACCATGCCGTCATCTTCAGCCAGCGGGGCGTCGCCGGCGATTCGCTGTGGTGCCGCCATGGCGACCCAGGCAGACCTCGTCGCCGCAGTCAAGCAGGCGACCCATAAGGCCCACCAACTGCTCGGTGACGAGCCGGCGGATCTCACCTTCGTCTTCGCAACCGGATCCTATGGCAATGCCCTACGTCCTGTTTTTGAGATGCTCGGCGACCTCACCCCAAGTCGCTGTCTCATCGGCACCACCGCTGAAGGTGTCTTGGCAGGGGACCGCGAACTTGAACGTGAACCGGCAGTCGCCGTCTGGACGGCCCGACTGCCGGGCACCACGGTCACGCCTTTCGCAATTGAGTACACCCAGACACCAGATGGCGGCTCCTTCCAGGGCTGGCCCGCCGATTTCCATTGGCCCGACCAGGGCACGCTCTTGCTCGTGGCTGATCCCTTCTCTTTCCCCGTAGACAGGCTGATCCAACGGCTTGACGAGGACTACCCGGGCCTTCCTGTGATCGGAGGCATGGCCAGCGGTGGTGGTCGCCCAGGAGCAAACACGCTTCTGCTCAACCGGCAGACGTTCTCTGCTGGAGCAATTGGTGTCTTGATTAGTGGTAAAACCCAGGTGCGGCCCCTCGTGTCGCAGGGCTGCCGCCCAATCGGGCAGCCCCTGGTGGTGACAAAGGCAACCGACAACATGCTGGTTGAATTGGGAGGCCGCCCCGCGTTCACGCAGTTGCAGGACCTCTACGGCGTGCTGGAGGAGCGCGACCGCCGGCTGATGCGAACCTCGCTGCATCTGGGCCGAGTTGCCAGTGAGTACCAGGATCGGTTTGGCCGCGGTGATTTTCTTGTCCGGAATGTGCTCGGTGCCGACCCAGAGACGGGTGTTGTTGCCATTGGCGATCAGGTCCGGGTCGGCCAGACCGTGCAGTTCCACGTACGGGATGCGGATACCGCCCACGAGGACCTCAGCGAACTGCTCCGCCACGAAGTCGACCGGCAGCCGGCGGGTTGCCTCGTATTCACCTGTAACGGCCGTGGCACCCGGCTGTTTCCTGCGCCGAGCCACGACGCCCTGTGTCTTCAAGAGGCCTTAGGGCCGGTCCCGTCGGCGGGCTTTTTTGCCCAGGGCGAACTTGGCCCAATCGGACGCAAAAACTGCGTGCATGGGTTCACGGCAAGCATCGCCCTGTTTACGGCGGCAGACTGACCTGGCTGCCGGGAACCAGCGGCAGAACCGGCCTTGCTTCAGCAGCCTGCCAGCCTTACTGTCCCGACTTCAGGCGGGCTCTTGCAGGAATGAAACCGATGAAGCGTCCAAGTTTTCGCGTGAATCCGGCGGTTCTCTGCGGCCTGGTGCCGTGCCTTTTCATTGGCTGTGCCCACCATCGACAGCCCTATGCCTACGCACCGCCATACGCGCCACCTGTCTATCCGCAACCAGGCATGCCTCAGCAACAACTTCCGGCCCAGCCGGTCGCCTATCCTGCGGCCGGTGCAGTGCAGACACCGCTTCCGCCGGGAGCCGTCACTCCCCCCACCATGCCTGTGGCCGCCCCCGGTGGCTATTCTCAGGCCGTTGGCCCAGGGGCCATCGTGCCGACCGGCGCCACCATGCCATGTCCTCCAACCTGCGATCCGTGCGCAAATTCTGGACTGGTCACACCTGTCACCTACGAAGCGGGCGTGCAGACAGAACCGTGCCCGCCCGGAATGTAGTCATCTGCCCCCATCTTTTCGTTGCACAGTTTCAACGCAGCATCTTAATAACGCCGGCTCAATCGCATCGACTGCACTGGCATCAGAGTCTTTTGTCGAGATAACGTCGGATTCGTTTCGTCCAGCAGGCATAACCTTCGCTGCTGAGGTGCAGTCGATCCGAGCGATAAAGTTTGCCTACCGGCCGGCCATCACTCCCCAAAAAAATATCTTCGGTTGGAACGAAAACGACGTTTGGCATGCTATCGCACTGCTGGGCCAAGCATCTATTTAGTTTTCGAATGGTCGGCCAGACCTTCCATCGGCTTTCAGTCGGAGTCACCGCCACTACGAATGCTGGCACGTCTGGCAGTTTCGTAGCAACCTGCCTTAAAAAATTCTTGAAACGCTCTACAGCTTCTTCAACGCTTGGGTCGGTCACTTTGCCAGTAATGTCATTTGCAACAAACAGCACAATAGCCCGTGGCTCGTGGCTCGCAATGATGCGTTCTGCATAGTGCAGCACATCCACCGTTGTCGCCCCTCCAAACCCACGGTTAATCACCGGGTGAGGAGCCATGTCTTCCGCGAGTGTCTGCCATAGACGAATGCTCGAACTACCGATAAAGAGAATCGCTTCCTTGGTGTATCCGGCGTATTTATCTGCCTCTTCAAATGCGACAATAGAGGACTCCCAAACGTTGTCCTTTGCTGTCGCTGGAGTGACAACAAGGGTGAACAGACATGATGTTGCCATGACCAGGCTCGACAGTATTGCAAAGCGATGTTGCAGCGTCATGCCGTTTGCAACTTTCTGGCTCAAGGACTCCGGATACATTGTCCCGCCTTCCCAAGTTTTTTCTTTTGCAGTCGAGGCGATCCCGCGGCCAGTTGGATTCCAGGTAGAGAAAAGCCAGACCCTTAGGAGACATTTTAAAATTGGCAAATTTTTCGTCGCCGCCTAATCAAAGTTTTGTGGGCGTCGCGTTCGCAGTTTACAATGGAATTCAAAATTACCCTCGGCGGAGCAGGTCTCCCGTGATGACTCAAACCCGTTGCATCATCAACCTGAACACTCTGTTATTCGCCTTTGCGTGTCCATTCTGCTTTTCAGCGGACATTTCTTTTGATCGTGACATTTGCCCAATTCTCGCAGACCACTGTTTTGCCTGCCACGGGCCGGGCAACCAGGAAGCGGGGCTCCGTCTCGACAGTTTCGCAGCCGCCACAGCGGAACTCGAAAGCGGCCAACAGGCCATCGCTCCAGGGGACCTCAAAGCGAGTGAACTCCTGAGCCGAATTGGCGCCACCGATCCAGACATGGTGATGCCACCCCCGCACACGAACAAACCGCTGACGGCGGCCAAGCGCGGCTTGCTGCGGCAGTGGATCGAGGCGGGGGCACCCTACGAACAGCACTGGGCCTTTCGGCCGATCACGCGTCCCGTGGTGCCTTCCGGGCCATCCGCTGCGGGAGACCATCCGATCGACCGGTTTCTCGAAACCCGACTGACCGCAGCAGCACTCCCGATCAACGGTGAGGCTGACCGACCGACCCTGATCCGGCGGCTGTCCTTTGCCTTGACAGGTCTTCCACCGACCGTGGCCGACGTCGACGCCTACCTCGCCGACGAGTCACCCGACGCCTACGCGAAACTCGTCGACCGCCTGTTGGCCAGTCCGCACTATGGTGAGGAGATGGCCCGTCACTGGCTTGACGTGGCCCGCTATGCGGACACCCACGGGCTCCACCTTGATAACGAACGGCAGATGTGGGCCTATCGCGACTGGGTGGTTCAGGCGTTCAATGACAACCTCCCCTACGACGCCTTCACCGTCTGGCAACTTGCCGGCGACCTGCTGCCAGAGCCAACCCGGTCCCAAAAGGTCGCAACGGGATTCCTGCGGTGCAATGTCACCACAAGTGAGGGCGGTTCAATCGGCAGTGAACTGCTGTTTCGGTATGCCGTCGACCGCACCGCCACAACCCTCAACGCCTTTATGGGGCTGACCGGGCAGTGTGCCGTCTGCCATGACCACAAGTTTGATCCGCTCTCGCAACGCGAGTTCTATTCACTCTACGCCTTCTTCAACTCGGCTGCGGACCCTGGCATGGATGGCAACAAACTGCTCACGCCGCCGGTCCTGCCCCTGCCCACGGACAACCAGACCGCGGAACTAGCTGCGGTCCGGGCAGCGCGGCCTGCTTTGGACGAAAACGTGAACGCGATTCTGGAAACGCTGACCTACACCGATCCCGCGACCTTATCACCGCGGCCGCCCAAGGTTGTGAGAGAGCGGATTTGGCTTGACGATGAATTTCCGCCGGGGGCAGTTGTCGAGAGCAGCCCCGAAAAGATTGCCTGGCGAACAGGCGATCGCGGCGTGTTCGCAGGGCAACGCAGTCTTGAACGCACGGCGGTAGGCATCGGACAAGATTTTTATTCCCGCGGAGCCGAGCCATTTGTGATCGCAGCGGAAGAAGACCTGTTCGCCCATGTCTGGCTTGACCCAGACAATCCGCCTGCCAGTATCATGCTGCAGTTTAATGTGCAAGGCTGGAATCACCGCGTCGTCTGGGGTGATCCTGAGGCTATCGCCTGGGGGACGCTCGGGACCGCTTCTCGGCACCACGCCGGCCCGCTGCCGCCACTTGGTGAATGGACGCGGCTGACTGTTCCTGCTGCCGCTCTCGGCCTTGCTGCCGGCACCAAGGTGACTGGTTTTGGCTGTACCCAGTTCGATGGTCATGTACTGTGGGATCAGGTTGGCAGTGTCCATCAATACGATCCGGTCACCGACCCAACCCAGTCCCTGTCTGCCTGGTGGGCTGCACGCGTGGACAAGCGAAACCTCAATGATCTGCCGGCGACACTTCGGAACCCCGTGCGGGCAGGCCCTGAAAAAACCACCCGGCCAAAGCAGCTGGCAGCAATCCGTCATTACTGGCTGACACGGGTCTGGGCTGGACAGCCGGTCGCTCTTCGGCAGGCCGTCGCTGCCGTGAAGGCAAATGAAGCCACGACCAAACAGATCGACGACACGATTCCCCGCACCTTTGTGTTCACCGACGTCCCGACAATGCGGGACAGTTTCGTCATGACCCGCGGCAACTACGATCAGCCGGGTGAACGGGTGACCCGGGATACCCCGGCGTTCCTGCCGCCACTCCCGGCCACTGACGGCAGGCCACCCAACCGCCTTGATCTCGCCCACTGGCTGACTGCCGACGCGAACCCGTTGACTGCCCGGGTGGCCGCCAACCGCCTCTGGCAGCAGTTTTTTGGAACAGGCCTCGTGAAAACCAGCGAGGACTTCGGGCTCCAGGGGGAACCGCCAAGCCATCCTGCTCTGCTCGATTGGTTGGCCGCCGAATACCGCGACAGCGGCTGGGATACGCGGCATATGGTCCGCCTGCTGGTGACCAGTCGTGGCTTCCGTCGAGAGAGTTCCGTCAGGCCGCTTCACCACAAGCTCGATCCCGAAAACCGGCTGTTCGGCCGCGGCCCTCGCTTCCGACTTGATGCGGAGCAGATTCGGGACAACGCGCTCGCTGTCTCAGGCCTTCTGGTCACCACCAGGGGTGGAAAGGGAAGTAATCCGTATCAGCCTCCAAACATCTGGGAGCCAGTCGGCTTCGGCGGTTCGAACACCCGCTTCTACAAGCAGAGCACCGGGTCGGACCTCTATCGCCGCAGCCTCTATGTCTTTTTGAAGCGGACCGCACCGCCGCCATTCATGGCGTCATTCGATGCCCCCAATCGCGAGCAGTTCTGCGCCCGCCGTGAGCGGAGCAACACGCCACTCCAGGCGCTGCAGTTGATGAATGACACGCAGCACATCGAAGCGGCCCGAGAATTGGCAGCCGCCATCCTGGCCAGTGCTGCCGCAACAGAGCAGGAACGCATCGCCCTGCTGTACCGCACCGTCTTGACTCGGCCTCCCACCACGCGGGAACAGGCCATCGTCGCGTCCGCCCTCAGGGACCATCGCCTGCGGTATGCGGCAGAGGTCGCTGCGGCGACTGACCTGATTTCGCATGGGGAGTCGCCAGCTCCTGAGGACCTGCCACCCCCGGAGTTGGCTGCCTGGACGCTCACGGCAAACATGCTGCTCAACCTCGACGAAACACTCTGCCGCAACTAGGAGGGAGATTCCCATGGACGCGACCAACGCCGCTGCGATTGATGCCGTCAAACTCGCAGCCTCTCGCCGTGCGTTCCTGCAGACGGCCGGGCTGGGCCTCGGCTCTGCCGCGATCGCACTCCTTCAGCAGTCTGCGGCGGCCGGTGCCGCCTCACATGCGGCTGGCCGGGTCCACACCGGGCTGCCGGGGCTGCCACACCATCCACCGAGAGCAAAGCGGGTTATCTACCTGCATATGAATGGCGGGCCGTCGCAGTTGGACCTCTGGGACTACAAGCCGGGACTGAAGTCTTTTTTCGATCAAGATCTCCCGCAAAGCGTACGGGGCGAGCAGCGGCTCTCCACGATGACCAGCAACCAGGAACGGTTTCCGGTCGCCCCGTCGCAGTTCGAATTTGAGCAAAAGGGACAGTGCGGCCGCTGGGTCTCAACCAAACTCCTCCCCCATACCAGTGAAATTGTTGACGACCTGGCCTTGGTGAAAACCGTCCACACCAACGCCATCAACCATGACCCGGCCTGCACGTTTGTGATGACTGGCAGTGAGATTCCGGGCAAGGCAAGCATCGGAAGTTGGCTGGCGTACGGACTGGGCAGTGAGAGCGACAACCTGCCGGCGTTTGTGGTGTTCACCCCACAATTCCCCGCGACTGGGAATGCCCAGGCGTTGTTTTCACGCATGTGGGGCAGTGGATTTCTGCCCACGCAATATTCCGGGGTGACGTTACGCGGCTCGGGAGACCCCGTGCTGTATCTCGACAACCCCAAAGGGGTCTCGACCGCGGATCGCCGCCGAATGCTTGATGGCTTGCAACAACTCAACCAGCTCACGAGCGAACGGTACCACGACCCTGAAACGACAACCCGGATCGCCCAATACGAAATGGCCTTTCGGATGCAGGCGAGCGTTCCAGAACTGACAGACCTGCGGGATGAATCGGCCGAAACCCTCGCTCTTTACGGTGACAAAGCAACGACCCCAGGCACGTTCGCCCACAGCGCCCTGCTGGCACGCCGCCTGGTGGAACGTGGTGTCCGAGTGGTGCAGGTGCTGCACCGTGGCTGGGACCAACATGGCAATCTTCCCAAGACCATCGAGCCGCAGTGCCTCGATACCGACCAGGCCACTGCCGCCCTCGTGACCGACCTGAAACGGCGGGGCCTGCTTGACGACACCCTCGTCGTCTGGGGAGGCGAATTTGGTCGCACCGTCTACTCGCAGGGCACCCTGACAGCGAACAACTATGGCCGTGACCATCATCCTCGGAACTTTTGCATGTGGCTGGCAGGGGCCGGCGTGAAGGGCGGGAGCACCTACGGGGAAACTGATGACTTCAGCTACAACGTGGTCGAGAACCCGGTCCACGTCAACGATCTGAATGCGACCATTTTGCACCTCATGGGCATCGATCATGAGCGGCTGACCTTTCCTTTCCAGGGACTCGACCAGCGGCTGACCGGCGTTGAACCCCAGCGGGTTGTCTACGAACTACTCGCGTGAGACCGCAGGACGCTCCTTGCTGACCACGCCCGTGACGGCGGGCGATGGGGTTTGTCCAGAGCAGCCTTGCGATCCGGTCGCGGTGACGAAGGACTGCTCTCTTCCGGGGACTCGCTCCCAGGGATCGAATGCCGGACGTCAGACCGTACACTTTTGGGACTGGCCGCGTCCCGGAGAGGGGCAGCCTCCAGGTTTCCGTCGTTTCCCCCTGAAGGGCTGTTTCCCACCCGTGACGCTTTCTCCGAACCTTCCCGCCAGCCGGCCGCCACGCGTTGCCATCGACCGTGTAATCCCGGATGTTGACGACGGCCGCTTTGCCGCCAAACGCACGGTGGACCAGCCCGTCACCATTGAGGCCGACATTCTCTGTGACGGCCATGACGAACTGGCCTGTCGGCTGCATGTCCGCCCCCTGGGCAGTGATCAGTGGACCAGCCTTCCTCTGACCTGCGAGGGCAATGACCGCTGGCGGGCAAGTTTTACCCCGGGTCGCATTGGCCCATGGGAATACAGCGTCAGCGGACGGGTGGACGCCTTCCAAACCTGGCTGCGAGACCTGCTGCGACGGGACGAGGCCGGCGACGATCTCACTGCCGAACTGGCTGAAGGGCGGGCCCTTGTGGAAGCGGCCGCGGCTGGAGCAACCGCCGCCACTGCGATGGAGCTTCGCAGCATCGCCAACAGCCTCACTGGTTCTGGCTGGCGGGCGACTGCCTGCGCTGAGCGGCTCGCCGCCCTGATGGAGGCCGCTGCTGATCGCTCTGAAGACTGCTGGCTGGAGACGCCACGACGCCTCTGGGTTGACCGGGCCCGGGCGGTGTTCGGCAGTTGGTACGAGGCCTTTCCCCGCTCGTGGGGACCACCCGGTGGGCACGGTACCCTGACCAGCCTCGCTGACCGGCTCGACTACATCGCCGGCATGGGCTTCGAAGTGCTCTATCTGCCCCCGATCCATCCGATCGGCACCGCATTCCGGAAGGGAAAGAACAATAGCCTGACCGCTGGCTCCGCAGACGTCGGCAGCCCGTGGGGAATTGGTTCTGCCGAGGGCGGCCATACCGCGATCCACCCGTCCCTGGGAACGCTTGCCGATTTTGAGAACCTGCGGCAGCAGGCCGCCCGCCACAGTATGGAACTTGCTCTCGATCTTGCCCTCCAGTGCTCCCCCGACCATCCCTGGGTGACCGAGCATCCCGAGTGGTTCTGCCATCGGGTAGACGGCACGATCCGCTACGCTGAAAATCCCCCCAAAAAATACCAGGACATCTACCCGCTCGATTTTGGAACGCCTGCCTGGCAGTCGCTCTGGGAGGAAATTCTTGAGGTAGTCCGTTTTTGGCTTTCCCGCGGCGTCCGAATCTTCCGCGTCGACAACCCGCATACGAAGCCGTTTGCGTTCTGGGAATGGCTTCTTGCTGAGGTCCATGCCACCCATCCAGATGCCCTGTTCCTGGCCGAGGCGTTCACCCGCCCCAAAACGATGTATCGCCTCGCCAAACTTGGTTTCACGCAGAGCTACACCTATTTCACCTGGCGAACTGAAAAGCAGGAACTAGTCGACTACCTCACCGAGGTCACCCATCCACCGGTCAGCGACTTCTTTCGGCCCAACTTCTTCACCAACACCCCAGATATTCTGCATCGGACACTGCAGGAGGGAGGCCGGCCAATGTTTATGGTGCGGCTGGCCCTGGCAGCGCTGTCTGTTGGCAATTGGGGCATCTATGGCCCGGCGATGGAACTGCTTGAGGCCACTCCCCGCGAACCGGGAAGCGAAGAATATCTGGACTCCGAGAAGTACGAGATCAAGACCTGGAATCTGGAGAGCCCCGACAGTCTCGCCGGGTACATCACGCGGCTCAATGCGATTCGGCAGCAGGAACCAGCGGTCCGGCAGGTGCGTCCACCATTGCTTCAGTCGGTTGACCACGATGATCTGCTGGCCTGGTGTCGGTACGACGCCGAGACAGGCAATCGGGTGCTGGTCATTGTGAATCTCTCGCCCCAGGACCGCCGCCGTGGCACGGTCACGCTCGATACATCGGCCCTCGGCTTGGAGCCGCACTGCCACCTGGAGGCTGTTCATCTGCTTGACGAGAGCCCCGTCAAACTGTCGGGCAACCAACTGGAGGTCACCTGCACCCCGGCCCGTCCAGTGATCGTGCTGCGGCTGGCCCGGGCGGCGGTTCAACTCTCACTCCCGGGAAATTCCGATGCCTGACGCCGATGGGCGCGTTGCCGCGGCGACCGCTGGCTGGCTCCGGCAGGCCAGATGGTTTGGCGACAAACACCATGAGCCCGCATCAAGCCGGCTGACCGTGCTGGAAAACATCCTTCTTGCGGCTGGCGACACACCGGCAGGGAACCTGCGACTGCTCGTGCTGGCGATTGAACCCGCAGTTGGGGCGGGATCTCGATACATCGTGCCGGTCCGTTGCCTTGAGCAGCCCGATGGGTCCGTCCTCACCACCGATGCAGCCACCGACCCCGCCTTTGCCCACTGGCTGCTTGCCCTGCTGGCCGCGGAGGGTTCCGTGCCAGGACGCGAAGGGCGGCTGTGTGGCCGGCGGACAGCCGCCGCAACAAGGGCTGGCGTCTGGCCACCCGGCAGCACGCTTCAGGTCAACCCACTTGGAGGGGATGCGTCGAACACCTCGTGTGCTGTGACGTCTCCAGGAGAAAGCCCGGTCGTTCTGAAACTGCTGCGGCGGTTCCGCTCAGGTATTCAGCCCGAGGTTGAGATGGGGCTGTTCCTTGAACACGAGGGCTGGCCGGGGGCACCGCCGCTGCTGGGCTGGCTCGAATATCAGCCGGCCGATGGAGTCGAACAGGCAGGGGTGCTGGCAACGGTGCATGCAGGGCTGACCGAGACAGAGAGCCTCTGGGCCGTGCTCCGGAGCACGGCCGAGGAGGGAACAGCCGTCCATCAGGACCAGCGCGAGATGGCTGCCGGGCTGGGCAGGCTGACTGCGGAACTGCACACGACGCTCGCCAGGCAGCCCACCCACCCAGCCTTTGAACCGCTGAAACCGACTGCTGCTGCGGTCGCAACGCTGGTGACGGGCATGGTCGAGCACGCCACGGCGGTTCTGAGCGAACTGGCCGCAGTGAAAACAGCCGGGAGCCTGCAGTCTCGCCTTGACCGGGTGGCGGCACACAGGCTGAACCTGCTGGAACGGCTGCAGTCCCTCCAGGCTGCACCGCTCACCGCGCCCTTCATCCGGGTGCACGGCGACTATCACCTTGGGCAGGTGCTCTGGCAACGCCCGACCAGACGGCTCTGGGTGATCGACTTCGAAGGGGAGCCCTCCCGAACGCTCGAGCAACGGCGGGAGAAGACAAGTGTCTTCAAAGACCTCGCCGGTGTCTGTCGGTCCTTCGACTATCTTGCCCGCACCGTCAGCCGGGTGCCGGGTGCCTCAACGGTCGATGCAGCCGAGTTGAGCAGAATTTTCTTGCAGGCGTATGAACAGACCGCAGCGGGCCAGTGCTTTTGGCCGACAGACCCCGACGAGGTTCAGCGGCTGCTGGCGGCATTCACACTCGACAAGGCAATCTATGAACTGGCCTATGAACTGCACAACCGACCCGATTGGCTTGAAGTGCCGCTGGCCGCGGTTGAACGGCTACTCGATGCGGGTGAAGAGCGGTAGTCGCTGGTGAACGCGAGCCATCAGCCAGCGACGTTTCCGGTCAGTCCAGATCGACCGTGGACCGCGCGGCATAGATCTTCTCAAACTCCTGCACATATTGGCAGGCATACTTGCCGATCATTGCCCGTGCCGTGTCGAGCAGCCAATCGCGGGCATCGTCTGGCTCCAGAACCTCGACATGGTCACCGAGCGACAGAATCGCGGGCAGCATTTCATCATCCCAGGCCCTGGCAATCGTGAGAATCAAGCTGCCGTCGGTTTGTGGCTCGAGTGTTTGGTCAGGGTGGAATGGCTTGTTGACCACCCAGTGGACGCGTTCCGCTGCGATTCGCAGGCGATAGCGGCGAGGTGACTCATCAGGACAGGACAGCGTGGTGCGACCGGCGAGGCTCTCCGACAGATTGATGGCGGGACGACTCCAGAAACGGTTTGTCGGTTTGGCCCGTGTGATCTGGTCGATCGCGAAGAACTGCGGCTTCGGCTGGGCAGCTGCTTCATCGGATACGAACGCCGCTAAAAAGATGCGTGCGCCGTGGGCGACCACCGCTGTCGGCTGCAGGACCCGCTTCCGCGGACGTGGCTGGCCGGCCAAATGCACCGTGACCTGAAGCTCCACCTGCTGCCGGATGGCGCGGTTGATAGCGGCCAGCGTCGGCTGCTGGGCGGGAGACGGCGGCTGAGGATGGACCACCATGCCCTGGAGGTGCAGCCGAGCCTCGTCGAGCAGCCCAGGGGTTACGACCGCATCGACCTGGGCCAGCAATGCCCCGAGGCCGGGCCAGAAAACAGTTCCGGCAAGGGGTGTCAGCAGGTCGCGGCTGACGGCCAAGGCAAGCAGATCAAGCAGCCTCATGCCGGTAACTGCCGGGCGTCTCCCTCGTGGCAACGGGTCCAGGACAACCGCCAAACATGCCCGCCCACGGGCCGATCGCTTCTTCGTGCGGGCCAATTGGTAGCCAAAGGTTTCCAGCCGGCTGAGATCGCGGCGGATCTGGTTCTCAGTGGCGTCTCGCAGGCCGAACCGCTCCTGCAGGGCACGGTTCAGTTCGGCGATGGACTGCGGCCCGTCCGCTGTCAGCAGCACCTCAAGCAGGTGCACGAGCCGAACAAAGGCGGCTTCCTCCCGCGGATCACCCATTGCGCTGGACCTCCGTCCCCAACCCTGCCTCAGGCGAGCCGCGGTAGCGGTCGCTTCGCTTGGTGACTTTCATCCGTTATCCCGCCAGCTGTTCAGTCAGGGACAGCCAGCGATCCTCTGCCGCTGCCAGCCGGTCAGTAAGTGCGGTGAGTTCCGCATGCAGGGTGACAGCTGTTTCGGGGTCTGTTGCCTTCAGCAGCTGCTCGTTGACCTGGCGTTTTTCAGCGTCCAGGCGAGCGACGGTTTTTTCGAGGTTCGCAATCTCTTTCCGCAGTTTCCGGTCCGCGTTGGCGTCAGCCTGCGGCGGCTGGCCTGCCGCGACCGCTCGGGGGCGGGCCGGGGCTCGGGCCACCTCCGCCTTGTCGATATCGGCGTTCATCCGCTCGACATACTGCTGATACGAGCCGGCGTACTGGACCACTCGGCCGGCTGACACCTCGACCACACTGGTGGCAACCGCACGCACGAAGGTGCGGTCATGGCTCGTGAAGATGACGGTGCCAGCATAGTCTCGCAGGGCAGCGGCCAATGCTTCAACCGTCTCAACATCGAGGTGGTTACCCGGTTCGTCCAAGACAAGGACATTGGAACCGCCGAGGAGGAGACCGGCCAGGCAGAGCCGGGCCCGCTCCCCACCGGAGAGCACTCGCACTTTTTTCTCCGTTGCCGCTCCCCGAAAGAGCATCGCCCCGGCCAAGTCGAGAATCCGCTGCGTCTTGGTACCGAGGGCCGAGACCCGCTCCAGATAGCCGAGCACCGTTTCATCTTCGGGCAGGGTGGTGTAGACGTGCTGGGCGTAGGTGCCGACGGAACAGCCATAGCCCCACTTCACCCGTCCGCCCAGCGGATCGAGCGAGCCGACCAGCGTTCGCAGAAAGGTTGTCTTCCCCTGCCCGTTATCGCCCACAATGGCTGTTCGGGAGCCGTGGTCAATCTCCAAGGCGACGCCGTCAGCCACCCTATGGTCGGGATACCCGATGCCGAGGTCGAGGCACCGGATCGCGGCCCCTTGCCGGGGCTCCACTTCTGGGCAGCGAATCGCGGCCTTGGGCGCATCGCTGGCAATCTCTTCCAATTCCAGCCGTTCCAGTTGCTTTGCCTTCGAGCGGGCCTGCGATGCGGTCGAGGCTTTGGCCCGGTTTTTGGCGATGAACTGCTCAAGCTGCCGCTTTTTGGCCAGCGTTGCGGCATTTACTCGTTGCAGGTGCTCCCGTTGCTCCTGCTGATGAGCAAGGAAGCCGTCAATCTTTCCTGGATAGGTCGTCAGTTTTCCTCGGGAGAGGTCAAGCGTGCGATCGCAGGTAGCCGTGAGAAAGCCGCGGTCGTGCGACACGATCAGACAGGCTTCCTTGAAATTCCGCAGGAAGTGCTCCAGCAGCATTTGGGTCCGCAGGTCCAGGAAATTTGTCGGTTCATCGAGCAGCAGCAACGTCGGCTCGTGAAGCAAGAGGGCGGCAAGCTTTACCCGCGTCTGCCAGCCGCCAGAGAGCGCACTAACCGGGCCGTGCAGGGCATCGTTTTTGAGTTCAAACTGGCCGGCCACCTCGCCGCACTTCCAGGCGGGCTGGCCACTGTCCCGCATCAGGAACGAGAGCGCGGAGTCATCGGGCAGGAAGGGGTCGTGCTGCCGGAGGTAGCCGATCCGAAGCCGCGGGTGCAGCACCACTTCGCCACCATCGAGGTCTTCTTCGCCGAGGATCACGCGGAGAAGCGTACTTTTCCCAGCGCCATTGCGGCCCACAAAGCCAACCTTGCCGTCGTCGGTGATGGTGGCTGAGGTCTCGTCGAGGAGAACCTGATCACCGTATCGTTTTGAGGCGTTTTTGATCTCGAGAAGAACCGCCATGCAAGCCGACGCAACCGAACGCTGGAGAAGGGTGGGGG
>WTHB01000057.1:0-20873 GCA_011523305.1 Planctomycetaceae bacterium
GGCATCGTTCTGTGGGTCACGGTCAAAGAGTGAGACGCCTTGCGTGCTCGAGACAACCAGGTCGGCTGCCGACACAATAGCCCCCGCCGCGGCGTCAACCGTGTTGATACTGTCGTAAGTGGTGCGGCCGAGGGAGTCAGGTTCAGCGAACAAGCCGCCGCAATAGGCCCGTGCGATGCTTTGCATCGCCATGGTGTCGTGCGCAGCGGTTATCGAGACGACTTCCCCTGTCACGCGGGCGGTGCTGGCAAGCGTGACATCGACCTGGTCGTAAATGTCGAGAGTCGCATTGGCATCGGCCCCGGCATAGAGTCCGCCAGAGTTGGCGCGGGCGGAAGCAATCCCTGACAGCGTGCCCATCGAGGAAAGATTGACCGTGGTGCCCTGCAAGGCACCGGCAATGTCCATGCCGGTACGGCTGCGGTTGTTCACGCTGCCCACGGTCACCCCTGCGTTGGTGTCGACGTCAGCCCCCAGGCCTCCGGCCAGGGTGATGGCTCGTGAGTTGATGCGGCCCTCACTCGCGGAAGCAACGGTCAGCGTATCCTCGGCAACAATGTTCGCCGATGCTGCCACTGTGATTGTGGCAGTATGGTTGAGGGTGGCTGTTACATCGGCGTCGGCGATCGCCACGAGGCCACCGCCAACACTGCGGGCGATTTGAGCAACGTCGTGCTTCGCCGTCGAGGTTATATCGACGTTGGTCCGACCAACAATGTTGGCGTTGCTGGCAATCGTTACGGCTGAGGAAGCATCTGCATTCAGGGTCGCTTCGGCGTCGCCAACAGCCACTAGGCCACCACCACTCATCGAGGCGGATGTGACAGCACTTGCCAGCGAAAGTCCGGTCACTGAAACGTTCTGGCCGGTCAAGGAGGCTGCTTCACCAATGCTCACGGTTACTGTGGGCTTTGTCGTCGCGGTAACGGCGGATGTCCCAGCTGAAACCAGACCACCGCCAGCACCCGTCGCAGATGCCGTGGCTACGCCATCACCGGATGGTGCACCAGCAAATGCCTGGGCTCCTCCAACCCCGTCAAACTTTTGAGAACCGGTGCCTGTCGTAGTCAGGTTAAGAACAAGGCGATGATTTCCGCTGCCAGCGTCAGCGAGATCGACGCCTTCGGTTCCCAGTGTGCTTGTGCCGGTGAGGGCAACATCGTTGATGGTGCCCGTGACGACTATTGCCGTACCTCCGCTCGTTTCCGCCAGCCGAAAGGAATTGTCGCTGACATCACGGACGTAATAGGTGCGGCCATCGACCAGCCCAGCGAGCGGCTGATTTACGGGCTTGCGAAGTGCGTGACGGGTTTCATTTCCTTCATTGCTAGACGATCGGCTAATTGCCCGCGGGGTCACTGCCTGCCCGTTTGCGCCGAGGGCTAAGTCGGCAGAGTCGGCAAGTTTGATCGCTGTCTCTGACACCTTAATGACGAAATAGGAGGTACCGCTTGTCAGGCCAGGAATTGGGCTAGCGGAGCTTGAATAGATTAATTCTTCGCCGGCAGAAAATCCGTGAGAGCGGCCGAATTCAATCGTATCTGCCGCAGTGCTAGCGCCCTCTGATGTGTCAGTCGGATCGCCGATAGCCAAAACACCGAAGGTCGTGGCGGCGGGGGCACGGTAGGTGACTGGCTGGGCGTCAACAAATCCATGACTGGTCGCGGTGATCAGTCCAGTGCCATCAACATCAGCACCACTGAGTTGTTGCGTTGCCGTGCTGAACGAGCTGTCCTGCAACTTGATGGTGTATGCGTCGACCCATTTGACGGTGTAGGTGCCGTCGGCGTTCAGACCGCCAATGGCCGCGGCACCCGCTTCGGTAGAGTAGATGACCTGGTCGCCATCAAGGAAGTTGTGGGGAGTGGCGAAACGAATCGTGTCTTCGTTGACATGAACGGCTTCAGTGCTCGTCTCAACTATTTTGCCATCTGAATTCTTCGAGCGGCTGGTGATCGTGCTGCCAAATAAGACTCCAAGTTGTAACTTTGTTGGCAGAATTTCATTGTTCTGGCCATCGAAAGCCTTGTCCACGATAAGGCCGTAGGTGCGACCCGTCTCGAGACTGCCGATCTTCGTGTTTTCTTTGGCGTCGTAGCCAATCGTATCTCCCGTTCGAAGCCCGTGAGCCTTACCGAAGTCGATTGTATTGTCGGTAGTCGAGACCGCCGTTGGGGCATCGAAGGTGCCGTCGGAATATTCCGGGGGCGTTTGGCCGTGTTCGGCAGAAATGATGATGTCACCAGCGGCCTCAACTACGGCTGCGGCATTTACTTCGGCGGCGACCGCAGGCGTGACTGTGGAAGTCGCTACCAGATCTTTCACGTCAACTGCACCAACGCCAATGCTAAGCGATGATGTGTCGGCGTCGCTTCGTCCGTTTGCAGTAACAGACACGGTGCCGGCAGACTCCACTCGGCCTCCGATCGTTGCCGTAATGGTCGATGTTGTCTCAGCGGTTACGGTCGACGACTGAACGCTGATCAGGCCGCCACCCAGCGACAGGGAAGCGGCCTCGGCCCGGTCGTTCGCCTGCGCAAGTACCTCAATGTTGCCAGGAAGGGTTTGGCCAATTCCAACGATATCACCCCCTACACCAGCTTTGGTGGTCGCCGTAACGACCGCCTTTGGTGTGCTGTCCTGAACGCTCAGCGCGCCAATGCCAAGGCTTGAGACGGTTGACTTGGCATTATTGTCGGTCGCCAGAGCCCGGACCGTGACGCGGCCGCCAGCCGAACGTACCGTTGCGCTACCTGCTATTTCCGCGAGTGTGGTGCTGTCAACCTTTGAGTTAACAACCAAGTCGCTGATGCCAATTGCAGAAAAGGACTTCGATTGGCTGTCGCCAATCCCTGATGTCTGAGAAGTGGCCAGAAGATTGAGATCACTTGTGCCGACGGTGATGTCGCTGCCGGCCTTAATCGTTGCGGCCGTCTTTCTGGTGATCGCAAGGAGCGTGTTTGTCGAGACAATATCAATTGCACCTCCACTGTCGGTGGTGGTGACAGGCGCCGCGGTAGCGGTGTCTTGAGCTGTGAGGTCGACTGACTGGGCTGCAATTGTTGTGGTGCCTTCAAGCCAAACCGATGTGCTGCCACCAATGGTGGCATTTGATGTCATGTCGGAGACCGATACGAGGCCTGCAGACAACCCCTGGATCGTCGGCTCTGTAGAAGAGGTAGACGTGGCTTTAAATTCAACGACGCCTGAAGAAGCATTCAGTGAGCTTGAGTCGATAAAGGCACTTGTAGCGCTTTTAATATGGATTTCCGAAGACGCTGCAGCCCCAGAACCGCCAAGACCAAACGCGATTGCCCCTACAACACTTTCGGAATTGATCGTTGGGCTGGCACTGGAGTGAGCCTTGATGCCCCCCGGGCCGGCCGCCGTTACCTGCGAGCGTCTGATTGCGTTGAGGACGCGGTTCTTGGCCTCGTTCTTTACGTCGGTCTTGCCCACAGCAATGCTGACGAGGCCGGCGCTCAGGGCCCACGATGTGATTTCCGCAGATACCGTTGATGTATCAGTTGCCAAAAGATTGACATCTCCAAAACTGGAGACAACGGCATCATTCATAGATGCTTCTACGTCACCGTTGAGAATGTTTTCGGCAGTTGTGATTCCGGCCGCAGCGGCAAGCCCGAAGGCCGAGATCGCCGCCGCCGCTGCAGATGAGTAGGTGTTCGAGGTAATGCTGCCAATTTCCTCTGCGGTGAGGGTCACATCACCAGCGGTCGTTCGGACGTTGGCTGCATTGTCGAGCTGTGCAAGAACAGCGTTGTTCATTTCATTGGTGGCCGTTGCGACACCGACTGCTATCGACGCACCAACTAAGCCAATCGATACGGCAACTGAGACTGCACCAGCTTCAGCTGTAATTGAGGAGCTGTCTGAGGCGAGCAGTGAAATAGAAGTGGCGGTGATGCCTGCGGTTGAATTGTCTGAAAGGCGGCTGTCACCGTCTATCGACGCCTTTACCTCGTGGCCGATTTTGTTGACAACGTTGACTCCGGCACCACTGCCAGCCAGTCCTATGACTGATCCACCGGCAACTGCGACTGAGCCAGCCAGCACAAAAGCATCGATGGTCTCAGTGGCGGTTGCTGAAATCGTTAGGGCTTTCCCCGCCGTGATACTGCTGTTAGTAATTGTGGCAAATACCCCAGCCTCCCGCTTCGTTCCAGTTTGATCGTAGCCAATCAGGTTTTGAGAAATAGCGGCACCGATGGACAGCCCGGCACCGCCGATAGCGCCAACTCCAATGGCTGCCGACGCAGCAACAACGGTTGCAACAACCCGAGAACTATTTGTCGCTGTGATTGAAACGTCCTGATCTGCCTCGGCGTTACTATTGTGAATGCCGGCAGTTGTTTTGCTGAGAATAATGTTTGTGGCTACGGCGCCTGCGCCGCTGATGGCACCTCCAAGCACGCCGGCTAGTGCGCCAGAGAGGGCTGCCGCTCCGACTCGGGCAGTGATCGTTCCGTCGGCAAGTTCCCAAAGTTCGGTGTCGGAGTAGTCTGTAATTGCTGGGGTGTGAAGGTCTGGGTAAATGCGTTTCCAGCGGCTGGTGTCAGCAAAGTTTTCCTCCCAGAGGTCAACGTCAGTTGAGTCGCCTGGATCGTCGTCTATCCATTCGTAGAAAGCACCGACCACGCCACCATACCGATGGCCGCGTGCCACACGCACCGTTGTGCCGTACCGGCCCTCATCATCGTCCGGGTCATATGCCTGCACCTCGGTTTCTTCGTCATCTTCATCAGTGTCGGGGTCACCACGGCCATTGGTCGAGACGTAGTCGGCATCAAAGCCGCGGTATCGATAGACACGACCAGCCTCACCACCTGTGGTGTAGTCAGAGGCGAGTCGGACTGTATCACCAGCCTCTAATTTGATCTTGGCTGTGGCTGTTTCAGTGGTGTAGGTGGGGGCGGGAATATCCCCACCGAGGGTCTGTGCAGAAACAGTAATGGCACCGGTTGCATTTACAGCCGATGTATTTGAGATCGACGCGTCAACCGTATTTCCAATCTCATTCAGGGCCGTAGAAATGCCGACGGCGATGGAAAAGCCGATAGCGCCAGCTGCCGAACCGGCAAGAGCGACCGCTGCGGCATCGGCTGTTATTCGTGTGGTGTCGACCGCAGTAAGCGTGATGTCAGTAGCCTGAATCCCTTTCTGAGCATCGCCATCAATATAGGCTTTTACCTGTGTGCGGCCACGATTCTCGACGCCAACACCTGCCCCGCCAAGCGCAACGCCTACGGTTCCGCCGGCAGCAGCAGCGACAGAACCGGCGAACGTGATGGCATTGATTTCACCCGCGGCTTCTGCGTCAAGGGTAAGGTCCCCAACTGCAGAAACTGAAGAGTCTTTTACGTAAGCCTGAACCTGGGAGGCATCAGCGTGGCCCTCTGGAAGAACAAGTTGCCAGAGTTCTGGATTTCCAAAGTCCTCGCCTTCCAGGGTCGCCACACGCTCCAATCGCCAGTCCTCATTTTCTTGCCAATCTCCGTCCTCATCTTCGTAGCCATCGTATCCTGATCGCGGGATCCGACTCAGGTTTTTGGTGACCCAATTATCACCCTGCCAGACGTAAATGGCTGCTCGGGTCGGATCATCTGGATAGAACGCGTCAACAACCTTTACCCGAGTTTCCAGATCATCGTTGTTTTGGAGGTAGACATTTGACGTGTTTGTCGACGTGGCGTGGAAATTTGTTTTCGGCTCGCTACCGATATAGCGATAGACATCACCCTTACGGGGACCTGACAGGGCTTTAACGGTGGTGCCCGGTACTACGGTTTGCAGAATATTCGCCGTTGTGTACTGGGCAGTTTGAGTAGTTGGGTCAACACCAATGAAATTGCGTGCGATTGCCACACCAACCGATGCACCAATACCAGCTGTTCCACCCAGACCTATGGCCGCGCTGGCAGCTATGATATTGGCATTAATTATTGAGTTGCTCTGGGAGTCGATATCGAGGTTGCCGGCGGTGATAATGACGCTGCCGTCATCGACGAAGGCATTGGTACGGCTGAGGATGATGTTTCTTGCGACTGCCCCGGCACCACTCACGGCGATACCGGCAATGCCGCCGCCACCGATAGCCAATGACGCTGCAAAGGTCAGGCCATCGATCTTGGAAACAGTCTTTGCATCAATGACGACATCACCATTGCGGGATTCCAGGGTTCCGTCGACGCCGCGAATGAACGCCTCGACGTGATTTGAAATATGGTTCTGCGCGAGCGACACGCCGACAGAAAGTGCGACTCCGGCTTTCCCTCCAAAGGCGGCAGCAATTGTGGCAGCCCCACCAAAAGCAGTAACGGATCCGCTATCATACGACTGCAGGGAGATTTCTCCGGCGCGAATGGCTGGGCCCGAGTTGGGAAGAGCATTGCCCTCAACGAAAGCTTGTACATGAGTCGTAATCTTGTTCGTCGCGCTTACTCCAGCACCGCTTAACCCAACGCCTGCCTTTCCGCCGGCAGCGATGGCTGCCGAACCGGCGAGCACCCAAGAATCAATTGTGGCACTGTTCTCTGCTTTGATGGTCAGTTTGCCGTTGGTCTGGACAACGGAATTACGAATAAAAGCCTGAACCTCAGCCGGTGATCTCAGGTCTTCCGCCGTCCAGCCGATGTAATTTTCAGCGATAGACACCCCGATCGAAGCACCAACACCTGCCTTGCCGCCCACACCGACAGCAATTGAAACTGCCGCCACGGTGGCGTTGATCCGGACCGTATTCGCTGCGGTGACAGTGACGGCACTGGCGTCGGTGAGACTGCTTGCATCGATGTAGGCGTTGGTGCGTGTAAGGATGACGTTCCGTGAGACGGCACCTGCTCCACTGACGGCGATCCCAGCCTTCCCTGAGACACTTGCGGCAAGTGAGGCTGCGACAGAAGTTGCAGTGACTGAACCGTCCGCCAGCTTCCAGCGTCGAGTGTTGGTGAAGTCTTGGGAGCCAAGGTCGACTGTATCAGGATCGATTTGTTTCCAGCGAGCCGTATCGGTGTAGCGGGCCGTGCTCAGGTCGACGTCATCATCTTCGTCAAGATACTTGTAGTACTTGGTGTTGGAACCACTGCCGGTTTTGACGACGTTTCCGGTATGAAGCCCGACATCTGCAGGCTCCCAGCGATCATCATCGGTGTAATCTTCATTGGCAAGGTTGAGACGCCGCTTGCCATCGTCGTCTCCAATGTATTCGTAAGTAAGTCCAGACCGGCTTTGGACCTTCATGCCATCATAAATACGCTGTGACCGACTCTGCCAGGAGAGAAAGGGGCTTCCAGTGGTCCGCTCCCAGTTGTCGTCATCGGCGAAGTCAATCGCGGAAAGGTCGAGGGTGATTCCTCCATCATCGTCATCGGCATAACGATAGATTCTGCCGTTGACTTTGACGGTGTCGCCGCGGCCAATCAGTTGAACCTTGTCAGTCTTGCTGAAATCAGCAAGTTCCGCGTCAAAGTCAGCCGTAAAGCCTCGATACTCATAGATGCGTCCCGGCTCACCGCCGGCGTCATGGTCGGAAGTCACGAGAACGGTGTCACCGACACGAAGGTTTTTTTCGCCGGGGTCAGATACGAAGTCTGGCGTCGGCGCGTCCCGTGAGGCCGACTGGGCGTCGACAGTAATCGTCCCGGCTGAAGTTACCTGGTTCGCATTACTGATTGCTGCACGTACGTCGTTATCAACGGTGTTCTCTGCCAAGGCCACAGCGATTGACAGGCTGAGGGCACTGTTGCCCGCAGCAATGGCAACCGCGACTGATGCAGCACCAGTGAAGGTGTCGATCCGGGATGAGTCAATGGCAGTGACCGCGATGCTGCCAGCGTTTATGCCCGTGCCGTTGCCGTCAATTGAGCCCTCAACGAGCATCTGGATGGTGTTCGTAGTTTCTGCACCAGCTCCACTTAGACCGATCGCACTTTTGCCGATGGAAATAGCAGCAGACAGTGCCGATACGGATGCGTTAATGGTTTGGTCTGTTGTGGCGGCAACAGTCAAAGCACCTGAGGCAGAAACGCTTGTGTTTTCTAGGTAAGCCCGTGCCTCTGCGGGTTTGTCGTTTGCTGAGCCAATGCGGTTTGTCGCCCGCGAGGCTCCCACCGAGGCGCTGCCAGCCGATTTGGTCGTTGCAATGGCCAGCGAAGCGGACGCAGCGATGACGCGAGCACTGACTGAAGTCGTGCTCGTCGTCGTCACGCTTACTGCGTCTGCACTTGAGAGCGTGCTGCTTGTGGCGAAGGAATTCGCTTTGCCTTGTATTTGGTTTTTGGCCTCAGCGCCGCCACCACTGAGCGCGAGGGCGCTGCCGTTGCTGGCGTACCCGGCCGCAACCGATGCTGCCACGCTTACTGCGTCAATAGCGGCAGTATTTGTGGCTGTTATATCTATGCTGCCGGTATTCGCTGTAAGTGTTGAGCCTGATGCGAAGGATTCCTGATCGATGGTGATCGTGTTGTAGGCAAGTGACACGCCCACGGAGAGGGCGCCACCGGTGCCCTTGCCAGTAGCAGCTCCGACTCCGATGCTGACACCATAGGTTTCGGCGTCGATGGTGGCGTTGTTGAGCGTTGTAAGGCTGACCGCACTTGAAGTGAGTGTGCTGTTGGTGGCTGCTGCAGTCAGATCGACGTCGATATCATTTTCGGTGTAGGCACCAGCGCCAGAGAAGGCGGTGCCGCCCTTGGAAGAGACACCCACTGCTGCGGCACCCGCAAGAGCGAGGGCGTCGATAGCGGTGGTGGACGATGCGAAGATCTCAGTCGCACCAGCAGTGGTAATTGTTGAGTCGGCGACAGACGCCTCGACTGTCGTTTGTTCAATTGTGTTTAGTGCGATGGCAGCGCCAATGGCAGCAGTTGTACTCTTGCTCTGCCCCGATTTGCCAAACGCGACTGAGACAGCCACGCCACCTGCATCAGAAGTGATAGTGCGGGAGTCAACTGCCCTCGTCTGAAAGCGGCCGGTACCCGTCGTCGTGATTTTCGAACGCCTTGTTCTTGAGTGAGCGTTGCCTCGAATAGTGTTGGCCGTCACCGAGCCGGCACCGCTGAAGGCTCTCGTGGCGCCAGCGCTCGTTCCGGTTGCGCCCGATGCAACCGCAAGTGCCACGCCAATGGCGTAGGCGTTGATCTCAGCAGCAGATTCTGTCGTAAGAGTCACATCGCCAGCAACGTGCCACGTTACGTCTTCAATGAGTACATCAATGTCTTGGTCAATTTCATTGAGGACGATGGCTGCACCGGCTGCACCTGCAGTCGAGCTGCCTGCCCCTCGGCCAGGGAGTGAAAGGGCGGCTGCAAGACTGCCGCCAAAGCCAACTACCTTTGAGTCGGTGTCAGTTGCAGTGACGATTACGCTTCCTGCATTGAGCGGGTTTGCGTCCGTGCCAGTGTTCTTGATTTCCGCTTTGGTATCGGCTGTGACCGAATTGATGGAGATGCTTACGGCGGCGGCTAACGCTCTTGAACTTTGACCACGAATGGGACTCGTGTTGAGCTTGTCAATGCTTGGATTTGAGTAGGATGCGGCGATTGAAGCAGCTACTGAAGTGATTTTAGAGCTGTTGGTGGCCGTGACGGTCACTTCCCCCGAGACGTCGACATCAGTGCCATCGAGAACGGCCTCGGCTCCGCCTTCGATCCGATTGTAGGCGAAGCCCGCACCAATGCCAGCCTTGCCACCAAAGGCGATCGCGCCTCCAATCGCAAAGATTGAGGTTGCGTCGGTGGATTCAATCTTAAGGCTTCCACCTCGCAAAACACCACTGGAAACGGTTGCGACCGTGTCCGTGTACAATTCGTTAATGGCAACTGAGCCAGCAATACCAAATCCAGTCGTTGCAACACCGATGCCTGCGGCAATGGCCCTGATTTCGCCAGTTGCGGTCGCTTTGACAGCAACGGCACCCACGTCGGTAAGCTGCGATTCACTAATTTTAGCGTGTGTCGTGGTATCGAGCCGGTTGATTGACCCAGCCCCGGCTATGCCTAATGATTTGTTGTGATTGGTCGCAACAGCGGCCGCACCACTGATGGAAAAGATGTCGGTGTCATTATCTGCTGTGACCTCCACCTTTCCGCCCGTGATGACGCCTCTCTTAATTAAGGCTCTGGCTGTGTCATCAGCAACTGCGACGGAAACACTTCCAGATACCCCAATGCCCCACTTATTTCCCGCAGCAGTCTCGGATGCTTTCTTTGAGACATCCCCCGATTCCTGGGTCGATTTCTTGACGTAACTTGCTGCTATCGTGCCGGTTATAACGGTTCCGGTGTTTTTGGCCTTCACTTCGGTCTTGGTCGATACAATTGAACTAATTGACTCGGCAGAGAGGCTGGTCGTGGTAAAGGAATGTCTACTGCCACGCGCAACCGCAGCATTAAGCGTTCTTCGTGTGCCGTCGAGGTCGGTGGCAGATGTGGAGAGTCCAATGGTGAAATCGTCTATTGCTGTAACAAAATAAATCTGCCCGGAAGTCAGGCCACCAATGCTGGTGCCACCACCGTTGCTGTAGACGACTGCCTGACCGTTCCGCATCGCATGCGGTGCCTCAAAGCGGATTGCGTTTTGCGTCACGATCTTCGAGGAACTAAATGCTGGACTTAGAGCGTGACTGTCTCCAAACCCTTGCGATGCATCGAGGTCAACAAATTTTAGGCTGGCGAGGTCATCCAGTGATTTGGCAAGTCGAAGCCTTGTACTGCTGATCGGATCCGGATAAGCGAAGTATTTGTGCTTGTTAGCCAGTCCGCCGATGCTCGAACCACCACCGTTGTTGTAGTAGACAGCCTGTCCTTCATAAAAATTATGTTCATAGCCGAGGTCAATTGTATTGACTGCTGTCAACGGCAGGATGCTGACTGAGCCGGACCCTTCACCAGCGGTAAATGGCACACGCAGTGAGTGGCTGGTGCCCGTCGCCCGATCGCCATCAATCGAAATAAATGCTAAGTCGTACGGAAGAAGTTTGATGGTTAGTGCGTCAACGATGAGGATGTAATATTTGCCGTCTCGAAGGCCACTGCCGTCGTTGTCTCCGGAAAAAGAATATGTAACAAAATCATTATCTTTAAGATTGTGTGGAGTTGGAAAAAGAATCGAATTATCTTCGGCGTCGATGATTACATCGGAATCCATCTTGAGCGTAACGCCGCTGGATGAGGCAATCGTCCTTTGGCCGGTGCCCCACACAGTGCTGGTAAGGTCCGCGGCATTTGGGCTGTGGGTAAGCCTTACGGACGTGTCACCAACCAAAGTAACGGCGTAGGAGCCTCCCTGCGTTAGGCCCTCGATGCTTACGCCGCCGCCATTGTCGTATACGACAACATCACCACCTTTGAGGCCGTGATTATATCCTAAGTCAATCGTGTCAGTGCTATCTGATACTGCTTCCGTTGGGTCAAAAGCGACAGCAAAGCTATGCCCTTGGCCAACGCCAAACCCTGTGAGATCGATCGGCACAGCGTTACGTGCGTCTTCCTTCGACTTGGCGACCTGAAAGATGGTGGGGTTCGTAGGGTTTGGGATAATATAGTAGGTTTGTCCATCCGTTAAACCGCCTATTGCAGAGTTCTGATCCGCGCCAGTCCGGTAAACTACAGCCTGCCCAGTACTGAAACCATGCGGTTGGTCGAGGTGGATGCTCCCCACCGAACCTGTGACCGCCGTTGGGGAGAACGATCGGCCAATCATGTGATTTGTGCGAGCTGGGGGGATTCCATCGGTGATCTCGGACTCTTGGATATCTAGTTTGAGCGAGTGATTACTGGTGTTGTTGCTATCGGCTTTGAGGTCGGCATCAAGCGTAATGGTCGTTGTATCCGAATCTAAAATCAAATACACCTCTTGGTCCACGAGGCCCTGAAGCGAAATACCGTCTGTATGATATTGCACTCGGTCACCGGGTTGAAAGCGGTGTGAATAACCAAGATCGATCGTACTGCTGCTGTCATTAACGGCAGTCGCTGTAAAAGTCGGTGCCTGGTTGAGAGCTTCGGCAGCAGATCGAGCAAGCATGATTGTCTGTTCATCGATTACACGAACGTAATAGCTGTCACCATCTGTTAATCCGAGAAGTGATTTATTGTCTTCCGTGGTTGCGTAGACCACTGCGTCTCCATCTTGGAACCCATGAGCATAGCCGAGATTGATCTCGTTACTAATGGGGTCGATGCCCGCAGCAAGCATTCCGATGTCGCTCGGATTCTGTGTGCGATCATCCTTAAAAATCGGGACTGCTTGTTCGCCGACAATTGCTTCTGTAGTACGGGTGATGTCGTTAAATCCGACGGTGAAACCACCAGCGAGACCTTTCGCGACGGATAGTCCTCCGCTGAAATTTAAAGAGAGCAGCGAGTCACTCGCGTCGACCAGGACTCCCTCTGATTGTGAGGCAGTGGTAATCTTCGCCTGCTCGTCGATTCTCGCTAATGTTGTGTTGGTAACAATCGTAAGTCCAGCAGTACCGGACAGGCTGTTTTCGCCGCTTGCGGCGGCTAAAGCAACGACCCCGGTCGTTCCGTCGATGTCGGAGTCTACCTCTAATTCATCTGCATGTACTTGTGCGTCACCTTCAATTGAGGATTTGGCTGTCCCGGTTTCCCGGATAAGACCCACTGAGCCTCCAGAGGCAAAAGACCTTCCCTTTGAAGATGTGAGTCCGAACAGATTGCCAGTTCCTGCGATTTTTTCTTTGACTTTAAGTAAGCCGTCAAGTCTTCCGGCGACATTATTAACTGTCGATTGAATTTTGCTTTTAAGAGAAACACTGCCGGGGGAAGTTGTGTTTTGATTTACTGTCGCGCCTTCACTGATTGTCGCATGTGCTTGGGGCTTAAGAATAAGAACACTACCTGAGCCTGCCAAACCGAGTTTGCTTCCTTCAGCAGAACTTCCAGCATAGGATGAAAGTATCTTACGGACCCCAGCTGATGAACTGAGCAAGCCTTCGATGTAGCTGTTCTGCACCTTGCTAAACGGGCGATCAAGTGAAAAGGAGTCCAGAAAAGTAGCGTTTGGTAATATCACTGTTTCTGCTAAGACGTCGATGTCGCCCTCTGCTGTGATTCTCGCATTTGGGCCTACCGTCGCGTAGGTTTCGGGAGCTACTTTAGTGAAGTTTATAGACAGTGCTACGCTTAGCACACTCTTGTTCTTGTCCTCGGAAAAATCACTGCCAGCATTGGGAGACAGGTAAACCTTGGCGTTCGCTAAACTTGTGTGGTTCGGCTTGTCAAAAGAATGCGATGAGATTTTGAGTTGACCGCCGCTTGTTATTGTGCCCCCGGTCTCGGTCGTAACCTTCGTCTGTTGGAGTGCAACGGTGCTGGCGACGACTCCAATGCCGCGGGTTGTGTCTGTCGACCTCTGGTTCTTATTTATTTCGGCAGCTTTTTGTTGTGGTCTTATCGCAGAAAAAGCGTCTTTTAGGTGAGCAAATGCCGTATTAATATTGCCGGCTGCGCCTGCCGAAGCCGCTCCGACTAAACTGGTGCTGGCTCTCCCTAGTTTGGCTCTTTTTTGAGACCAGGATTGTCGGTCTTTTTCTCCGGTTTCTACTTTAGCAACTACCTCGTTCGTGGAGCAGGTCGCAGTCGCTGAGATTACGGTGTTTCCACTCGCCTTGATCTGCCCATTTGTGGTGAGTGAGACGTCGGCTTTCGTGTTCGCGACGACGTAAGCGAGACCAAGCGATTGGTTTTTGCTGCTCACCGATCCTTTAGAAGTGATGCGGCGATCGCTTGTTGCAAGAATATCAACATCCCGTCCTGCAGTTAACGATGCCCCTTGAGAGATGTCTACCGTGTTCGCCTGTGTTAAATCCGCGAAGGATAAGCTGGCTGAAATTGGTTGGTTTTTTATTTTTTGTATTAGCGAAGGGCCACCTCCTCCTAAAAGTGTGGAAACCCGCGTAGAAACCGTGTTTCTATCGTACGAATGCACGAGAATACTTTTTGTCGCACGTAACTGTGTATCCCCTCCGATCGTGATTTTTGAGGTTGTTATTGAGTTGTCATAGCCCACGCCGAGTAGGGCTGAATAAGTCCTGCTTTCTGCGCTGGATACAGCCTCTGTTTGAATATTGACGCTGCCGTCAGTTGCTGTAACCGTGGCTCCAGTAGTTGATATCGTTGCAGTCGAACTGTTCTTTTGATAACTTCCGAATAACCTTATTTGTCGTGTTATCTCTAGGAAATAGTCAAGAAACTTTTTTGCAACTCCCTCGGCACTACTAAATTCGATTTTGTCGCGGATGTCGAAGTCCGCGGGTATGCTACTGCTTCGATTGGCTGAAAACCCGCGGTCATTATCTGCGGTTGAAGTAATTTCGACACTCCGGCCGCGAAGAAGGCTCATTTCATTAAGATTTACGGAGGCTGTTGCGCTTGTAGCTCCCCACGCCAACGCAGTTGTTTCGTCTCGTGCATCCAGAACAATCGTCCCACCGGATGTGGAGATCTCGCTGACGGTATATGTTGCCGATCCGTTTGTGAAAAATCCGGGTTCATTAAAAGTGAGGACTTCGTTCTTTTGGTAGCCAGTGCCTTTGGAGCTTATAACGGAGTGTGCAATACGACCCTGGGCATCGGTGAATATATCGAGTGTCAGTCCCTGACCGCTTCCACCCTCTGCGGGAACAGATCGATGTGCACGACCGGGTGCCCAGTTGTCGGTTGAGGTTCCAAGGGTCAAAGCGCTCGCCATTCCTTCGGAAGGATCTGCAGTCCGCACATCATCAGCGATCAAATGGGCATTACTGCCCACTGTAATAGATTTTCCTCGGAGAATGATGTCGCCGGAGTTGCCAATAGCTTGCCCACTAGTGTCGAGATTGCGTGTGTCAAGCACAACTCCCGGGCTAACTACTATTTCGGCTGGATACTTGGCGGGGAGATATGCCTCTACAGCAACTAAAAGAGATGCTGCAAATGTTATGGAGCCGCCCGATGTTCTGACATTTTCTTCGAATGTGTAGGTCGCCTCAGAGCGGTCAAAAATGAAGTCAGCTCCAGCGGTTTCGACAGCTTTTATCGCAACAGTTCCAGTTGAATCAGCACTTACGAGAATTTCAGTCCATTGACTTGATCCTGGTGTGGAGACTGTATTTTCCCCGGTTGTCTTTGTTACATCATCCCAAACGATCGTCGTCGCAGTGTCGTTGGATACTGTTAGCTCGTCTTCGGTGTATGCGACGCTTATTTGATCAGCGAGAATCCCGGCGTGGACCTTAACTTCAGTTGGTGATTCGGACGTGATCGCAAACGGCTGCTCTATTCCTGTGTACGTTATTGCACCATGATGGAAGTCGGTTATCTGATTTGCTGTAATTGACGCGGTAGGGTCAGGTGACGGCGTAATTAGCGCGAAATTTCCGCGGTCCAAGATATTTTCTACAGCGAGTCCGTCAGCCTTCCCCTCACCCCCTGCAATTTTGCCGCGCAGCGATCCGCCGGCGAGGATGGTAAAGCCATCACTTTCAACATCGGAGCCGTGCAAATTCTCAAAACCTATGAAGTGAACGTCATTGATTTGTCCCGCGAAATCGATGGTTCCCTCGTCAGCACCTGTGATCGACCAGAATGCTTTTTCGTCGCGGCCGTGCAAGACGTCATCTGCACTCGTGGAACCGACTATTGATGTAAAGCCGAAAAGACCGGATTGAGCACCTGTGCTTGGGTTGCCGTTGAGGTTGACTGTCACAGGTGCTGTATAGGCAGAGTAGTCGATCCTATTCGTGCCAAGTAGCATTTCAAGGTTTCCGGTCAGCTCCGCGCCATCATGGAGGTAAACGCTATCATCATCTGTGCTGCCGATTAAGCTTTGGAAATCTTCAAATAAAACAGCGTTATATTCGCTGTTGTCCGAAAGGGTTTGAAAAGAAGACGGAGTTGCCCAGGGGTTTATATGCATTGGCTGAGCGTTGTTTAGGTCAGCTGTTTCGTGTAGCCGGATGGCATAGTCATTAGTTACCTGCACGAAATAAGTATGACCAGAGGTGAGGCCGCTCGTGTCTGATTCACCCGGAAGATTTGTTTCGTATCGGAGGGGCTGTTTTTCGTAAAGTCCATGCGGTGATTCGAACTCAATTGTCCCCGTTTCGGTAATGAAAGTCTCGGATCCGGTAAGCGGGATTGTGATGTTGCGATAACTAGCAAGATGGCCTTGGTTTTGTCCTGTAATGGTCCAGGAGTTTACTCCGCTAAACCCAAGGAGTGTGTTGGTTGCGGTGCCACCGGATACTTTATCAATTGAAGGATCGAGGTCGCTGAGAGCGTGGGTTAGATTCGTGGTAACGTTGCTGTAATCGATGTTGTCAAAGCCTTCTTCGCCACCACCCACGATCATGCGGTCAGCTGAAATCAAATTGCTCACATGAGAGTTCGATAGCCAGGCGGCAATTGCGAGAGAAGCTGGTGCGGAATCATCTTCCGCAGGAAAAAGGCGAACTTCCATTTCGGAAATTAATTGGACCTGATACAACGTTTCGGCTTTTAATCCACTCGTGTCGGTTTCGGGAGGAAGTGTTGTTTCGTAGGTGACATACTGTTCATTCGAAAACCCGTGAGGTGTTGCGAAAGTCAGAATGGTGGTGTCGCCACCGACTCCTGTGATGGCATCACTTAAATTCTTAGCCTGGTTGGCCGCTGCATCGTGAAATATGAATGCGTCGTCGGCCATGCCTCCTGCGAGTTCTTCGATTTGTTCATATGAAACGGCGTTGAGCCCATTTTGATCGACAGTTCCCCCATACGTTGAGGTAATGTTCCAGGTTTGTGGCAAAGACGAATCTCTCGAGATTATGTCGTGCCCGGGGCCACCAAAAATAGCGGTGGTGAAAACGTTGTCGGTTGTCAGTTCGCCGATAGCAAGTTCGTCGTTGCCAGCACGGAGGTCAATGATGAATGGGCCAGTGGCCTTTTCGATTACCAGGGAATTGACGAGCCCGGGCGTTGCGAGAGCATCATCATAGAATTGTCCTGCAGTACTTGTTAGGACGAGTCTCGTGACACCAGCCACGACTTCCTCACTTACTGACCAAAGGTCCGGTAGGGGAGTGCCTGAGACAGTTGTGATTAACGTCTGCGAGTCAGTGCTGATAACTGAAGAAAGGTTTTTGTAGTGGATTTCTTTATTATGAACCGTCGCCGTGCTGAGATTCGGCGATGTTTTGGGGTTCACGAACGAAAAGCTACCGTCTTCGGCGTAAACGATCAGTTGATCAGGGCCGGGTCCGCCACCGTCGAGTTTGCCCGACAGGCTGCCATCAGACTCAATTATGAAGGTGTCTCTAGATGTCGATCCGGTGAGGTTTTCAAATCCAGAAAACTCAAAGATACCATCAATTTCTCCCGTGTTAGCCTCCTGGACAAACCAGACGGCGTCCCCTGTCTGGCCAATAAGCGTGTCTGTGGCACTGCTCCCTGTGGCAGCATAAATAGCCGCTATTGATTGCGTGTGAGAAGCAGTATTCGATGAAAGATCGATTGTGACGGCGGATTCGTAAGCAGCGTAGTCAAGCGAGTTGAATCCTGCGGCACCATCAATTGAGCCGGTGAGCGAACTGCCGTCGACAAAAGAGAAACTGTCGTCAACCGTTCCACCGGTAAGGTTTTCTATAGACGTAAACGAAACCCGATCGTTAAGCGTTCCTGAATTAACTAAGGTGTCACCACTGCCGATTTCCCACGCGTTTCCAGTATTTGGTCCAATCAGTGTGTCATTTTCATCGCCACCGGTGATGGTTACGGCGGGAATGTCTGTTTCGCCCAACGTGAAGGTGTTGGCAGAATCACCTCCGACAAGGTCGAGCCTCTCGACGCCGGTGAAAGCAAAAGACGTTGAGCCGACAGTAAGCGTTGATCCCACTAGCGCAAAGTTTTCGTCTTGCGCAATGACCACTGTGTCGGTGTCACTGGGATCAACGCCGTCAAGAAACGTGATGGAGATCGTCGATGCCGCTGAACTCAGCTTCGTGACGTCCAACCGCAATAAATCATCGTTTGTCGTGCCGGTGATTCGGATGCTGTTGGAGTCGGTCGCGTCTTGAGCTGACGAAACGATGTCTTCCGAATTTGTATCGATGAGACGGAACTGGTTGGTCCCGGTGTCGAAGGTTAACGTCAGGTCTTTGAGGTCTCCCGCAGTTGCATACGAGAGATCAGCCGTAAGCATGGTTCGCTGCTCAAGGGGCTCAAATGAGTAGCCCCGCTCATAGGCACGCTCTGCCCGGCGAATCCTCCGAGTGATCGCAGCCTGTCGGTGACGCTGATGGGCGAAGGTGGTGTAGAGCCTTGGCTGAAGGTTCTTGAGCCATTCGGTTCGTTTCATAGAAGACGCTCGAGATGAGGTGCTATGTGGATGAGTAAGAAATGGGAGCTGAAAGATGCAGTGCCTGGGGCGAGGGGGACCCCAGAGTGGTTTTTGAACATCCAGCAAAGAGTTCTGGATTTAATGCGGTCTTGGCAGCGTTGCCCGAGCGCTGCATCAACCAATTGAGGAGAGCAAGCCGTGTGTGCCAATCGGCATGAACGCCCGAAGCCAGAATCACCTAAGGCTGCAGGTGCACAAAACTGCTGCAGAACAATTCAACTGACGTGTGTCGAGGTGACAGCGTTGACCCCCGATTTCACCGCCAGGCCCGAGACGGCACTCCTTGCTACAAGAATTCAAAGATCCTCGCAGAAAAAGCCAAAAAGGGCAATGTTTCCAGGGAAACGTGGGGGGCGGTCCTGGGTGAAGCCGTAATTCGCAGCGTTCCGCCGTTGCGAAGCGCTTTTTTCACGGCAGTCGAGGGTAATGCGAGCGGGGACGGGGCGGGATCCTCTGACCCGCCGCGAGGCCGTACGAAACTCTAGAAGGCCCAATCACGGCGATGGTCGTCTTCTACAGTCGAAAGAACGCTGGCACTCTGGTTTGTGACGTACCTGCTACCGTATCAGCATGCAATACAGGATCGTGCCTTTACGAGACGGTGCAGGCCAGCAGGTGGTTGGGGACGACGCGCTTGTGGCCATCTGGCGCCGGTTGGTCGCCGAGGGCAAGGTTGAGCAGCTGTTTTATTTCGGCGGCATCAACACCCCAGAAGACTTTCTTGCCTATATTAAAGGTGTGGACCTGCATGTTTGCGTGGTGGTTGAGAATGAAACAAATCAGGTGCGAGCCATCATCTGGCTGACCAATATCAGTGGGGGCACGGCCTTTGTGCATTACGCGCTGATAGGGCCATTCAGTCGCGGTGTTGGCCGTGCCGCAGTGGACTACTGGTGTGGCTTGCGGCGGCCAGATGGCCAGCCCGTGCTGCACGTGCTGCTCGGTATTACGCCCGAGTACCACCGAGATGCGTTACGGGTGATCCGCATCATGGGATTCACCTCACTTGGCACTATTCCCAGCTACTGCCGCGGACAGGGTGGAACGGGCCGGTGCGGAGCGATTCTTAGCCACTACGAATGCGCGAAACACCGACGGTGAGTTGCGGCTTGCACCTAAGGTTAGGCCGGGGGAAGCCCGTGCATTCTCCGCCAAGTTGAGAGTTGTCCCAGGTGCATCATGATGTGCCCTCCGCAGTAGAAGGCCTGCACGGATGCAAGCGTGGGAAACCGCTTCTTCAGGGGGCCCTCGGCGGGGTTCTCGCGATCGAACAGAACGGGGCCGGCGTTTCGGAGGACGGTGACCAACTGCTGGTGTCCGGCCAAGAAGAACGCGGTCACAGCATCGAACGGTGGATAGATCGTGCCGTCAGGGTCGTCCTGACAGACGGCGGTCTTGTCGAACACTTCAGCAAAGCCTGCTGGGATAGCAAGGCCGGGCTGGTCGAGTTGCTCCAGCATCTTGGGGGCATACAGACTGAGGTGCCCGATGATGAAGCAGGGATGGTTCGATTCAACGGTCTGGCCACCCGGGCGGGCGAACCGGGCGGCCTCGTTGAGCGGCATGTCCCGCAGGAGTCGTTCGGCATAGCCAAGGGCTGATTCGAGTGAGTCAGCAATGATGTCACCGGGCAGGCGTGGCACGAGAAACCTTCTTTCAGGGTGTGAGTCAGTGCGTCAATTCGTCGACGTGGTCCCGCCACGGGGGAGGCGGCAGGTGGCGTTCAGCCAGGAGGTTGATGGCTTTTGGAAGGGTTTCCGATTCGGCTGCAAAGACTCGCGTCGCAAGACTTTCCGCGGTGTCGGTTGCCATCACGGTGACCGCTTCCTGCAGGATGATCTGGCCATGGTCGTATTCGTTGTCAACGTAGTGAACCGTGCATCCCGACACGGTGCAGCCCCGGTCAAGAACAGCCTGATGCACCCGCTGGCCGTAAAACCCCTTGCCGCCAAAAGCCGGCAGGAGGGAGGGGTGGATGTTGATCACACGATTGGCGAAGTCAGCGGGAATGGCCAGCAGCTGGAGGAAGCCTGCCATCACGACGAGGTCCACATCAGCGTCGCGGCACTTGGTGAAAATCGCCTCACTCCAGGCTGCCACTGGTTGGTCACCTTGGGGCATGATCGCGGCAGGGATGTCCGCCGCCCGGGCAATTCCCAGGCCGCGGATCTCTGATCGATTGGCGATGACGAGATCAATGGTGGCTGCCAGGGCACCCGCAGCCGACCGCTCGATAAGGTTGGCAAGTGTCCGGCCTGAGCCTGAGATCAGGACGGCCAAGCAGAGTTGGTTGTTGGGAGAAGTGGCGTTCACCGCTGTCGGCATCCCTGGGAACGTGTCACGTGGCTGGCTGGGCGTCAGTCCGCCGCAGGCTGATTGTCAGAGCATGGCCGTCGATGTCGAGTGGCTCAGTTGCTGCATTGGGCAGTGGAGCAAAGCCGACATCAACGGCGAGGGTTTCGGCGGCGATGGTCGGC
>WTHB01000057.1:20973-30879 GCA_011523305.1 Planctomycetaceae bacterium
GGGCAGTGGAGCAAAGCCGACATCAACGGCGAGGGTTTCGGCGGCGATGGTCGGCCTATGTACCTCCAGTGCGGCACGGAGGTCAGCGGAGTCAGTGACCAGACCCAGTGCGATGCGGTCGGTAAACTCCAGATCGAGCGTTTTCCGTTGCGACTGCACCGCGTGAATGACTTCGCGGACGAGTCCCTCGGCCACCAGTTCAGCGGTCAACTCGCTGGCGATGACGACAACTGCCTGCGGACCTTCGGCCGCAGCCCAGCCGTCACGGGCCGTCGTGCGGATCAGGCATTCATCCGGTGAGATATCAACGGCCGTACCATCGTCGAGGCTGATCGTCGCTGAGCCGCTCGCGGTAAAGGACTCCAGGATGGCAGCCGGGTCGGCAGCCGCCAGAGCCTTTTTCAGCTTGGGCAGGTCTTTGCCAAGACGGGGGCCCAGTTTCTTGAGGTCGGGCAGCAGGCTGCGGGTGATATAGCGGTCGGGCTCACCACAGATTTCGAATGCCTTGACGTTGAGTTCATCGCACACGAGGTCGGCGTGACTGGTGAGCCAGACGGCGTCGTCAGCGTGGGAATGCGCGAGGATCACCTCAACCTTCGAAAGGGGCTGCCGCACCTTCAGTTTCGCCTGGGCTCGAGCGGCGCGGCCGAGGGAGGCAACTTCGCGGATCAGGCCCATCTGCCGGCCCAAGTCCGGGTCGACCAGGCTGGGGTCGCCCGTCGGATAGTAGGTGAGGTGGACGCTCTCGGGAACAGTGTCAGCAAACGGCGCGACGGCCAGATTCCGCCAGATTGCTTCACTGACAAACGGCACGAACGGCGCGGCCAGCCGTGCTGTGGTCGCGAGGACCTCGTAGAGCGTCCAGTACGCATCGAGTTTGTCGGCGTTGCCCTCCGGTGAATCATCAGCCCGGCCGCTGGCCCAGAACCGGTCGCGGCTACGGCGGACGAACCAGTTGCTGACGGCATCCACCAGATTCGAGAGTGCCCCGGCGGCAACATAATGATCAAAGGCATCAAGCCGGTCGACCATCAATGCTGCCGTCGCGTGCAGTTCCGAGAGCATCCAGCGATCGAGTTCGCTCCGCTCGCGCGGTGGCCGCCAGCCGCGTCCGGCAGCGAGGCTTTTATGGTCGAGCTGGCCGGGGTTCGTCAGGCCGCTTGCTGGATCAAAGCCGTCGATGCGGGCGTAGATCACAAAGAAGCTGTAGACGTTCCAGAGCCGCAGAAGAAACTCTGGCACGCTTTCGCGGATGGCCCGTTCGCTGTAGCGGATGCTGTTCCACGGGGGCTGGCCGGCAAAGAAATACCAACGCAGCGCATCAGCGCCGTACCGGTCAAGAATCTCGGACGGCTCCTTGTAGTTCCGCTTGCTTTTCGACATCTTGCCGCCGTCCTCACCAAGCATGTGGCCGAGCACAATGCAGGTGCGGAAGGGGTGCGGATAGTCCTGCGTCGGCATCACGGTCGCCGGATTGGTCGTCCTGGCGTCTGTTGTCGAATCGGGACCGAACAGCAGCGTGCTGATCGCTAGTTGGCTGTAGAACCAGCCCCGCGTCTGATCGATCGCCTCTGAGATGAAGTCAGCTGGCCACTGCTGGGAAAAATCCTCCTGGCCAGTATGGGGCCAGCCCCACTGGGCAAACGGCATGGCGCCTGAGTCGAACCAGCAGTCAATCACCTCAGGCACGCGCCGCATTCGGGCCCCGGCGGCGAAGGGTGAGTCGTAGGTGATCGCGTCGATGTAGGGCTTGTGAACACGCAGATCGTCCGACAAATCGGGGTTGGCAGCCTTGGCCTGCTCAAAGACTTCAGCCCCGCTCGCCCCGGGCTTGGTGAGTAACGCGGCGTAGGAGCAGACCGCCTCGGCCTTGCCGGTCTCCTCGCAGACCCAGATTGGCAGTGGCGTGCCCCAGTACCGTTCCCGCGACAATGCCCAGTCGACGTTGGTCTCGAGGAAGTTGCCGAAGCGGCCATCCTTGATGTGCTCGGGAAGCCAGTTGATCTTCGCGTTGTTGGCGAGCATCGACTCGCGGAACTGGCTGGTGCGGATAAACCAGCTGGCGCGGGGGTATTGGATCAGCGGGTCGTTGTCAGCCCGCCAGCAGAAGGGATAGTCGTGGAGGTACTGCTCTTGATGCACCAGGAGCCCGCGGTCGCGGAGATCACGGCTGATGTCGCGGTCGCATTCCTTCACGAATCGACCACTCATGGACGGGAACTCATCTGTGAAGGTTCCGTCAGGAGCGACGCAGTTGAGCAGGGGTGGCATTTCGCCCTGGAACCGCTGGCGTTCGGCGAGAAGCACGCCATAGTCGACCTCGCCAAAGGCGGGGGCAATATGGACGATACCCGTGCCAGAGTCGGTCGTCACGAAGTCAGTCGCGACCACCCGCCAGGCGACCGGTTCACTGCTGCCGCTTGTCGTCGTGGCCATCGCTGGCGGTCCAGCCGGTCGGTAGCAGTCAAATGGGGGCAGGTACGAGCGGCCAACAAGGGCTGTGCCGGGGAACGACTCGATGATTTCGAGTTCAGTCTTTTTCTTCTCGGCCAGTCCGGCGGCGAGGGGTTCGGCCAGAACATATTCTCGCTCGGGCTCATCAGCAAAGTGAACGGCAACGTAGGTGAGATCAGCCTTCACGGCTGCAAACTGGTTGGACGGCAGCGTCCAGGGCGTCGTTGTCCAGGCGATCAGGCTGCGGCTGCTGGGCTGGCCGGCTTCATCAAGCAGCGGAAAGGCGACGTAGACGCTGGGGTCGGCCACCTGTCGATAGCCCTGACCAACCTCGCCACTGGAGAGGGCGGTGCCACCTTGCGGCCACCACCAGACGATCTTGTGGCCTTGGTAGAGCAGCCCGCGGTTGAATAGTTCAGCCAATGCCCACCAGACACTCTCAACAAAACTCTGGTGGTAGGTGACGTAGGCCTTGGAGAGATCAATCCAGAAGCCGATTCGTTCGGTGAGGGTCTCCCACTCTTTCATGTACCGCCAGACAGACTCTTGGCAGCGATGAATGAAGGGCTCAATCCCGTAGGCTTCGATTTCGGCTTTGGAGTGAATGCCGAGGCTCTTGCAGACCTCGACCTCAACGGGCAGGCCATGGGTATCCCAGCCGGCCTTCCGCTCGCAATAGTCGCCCCGCATCGTCCGATAGCGGGGGTAGAGGTCCTTGATCGCCCTGGTCAGGCAGTGGCCAGGATGAGGCATGCCGTTGGCAGTGGGTGGCCCCTCAAAAAAGACGAACCGGCGGGCCCCCTGGCGGTTGGCGAGGGCTTTCTCGTAGATGCCGGCTTCCTTCCAGAAGGCGGCGACGTCAGCTTCAGTGGCGGGCAGGTCAGGCCTGCCGCGAACGGGCTCAAACATGGGGGCGGCGATCGGAAAATGAGTCTGCGGCGGCTGGCCCACAGCGGGCGAAAGATCTGAGCCCCTACTCTAATCGCCGAGTCCCGTTTCGGCATCCGCGAGGCCCCGGGCCGCTGTGAAACGAGCCTTTCGGATCGCCTCAGCGATTCCGGTCCTGACGCCAACGCCGAACCCTCCGCCGGGGATGCCGGCGGCGTTGGCAGGGCAGTGGAATCGGTTGGGCCCGGATGTCCGTGAGTGGCGTCGCCAGCTGGGCTGGTCGGGTCAGTTCCCAGCCGGTTCGGTAGGCCTTTGCGATCAGGGCGTTGGCGTCGGCATCACCGACAACCGTCAACTTCTCGGCATCCCAGGTGAGCGGTCGGCCGGTGCGGTAGGCGACGGTGCCGAGCAGCACGGTTTCTGACAGTGGACCGGAATAGTCAAACGCGCAGGTTGTGGGAGTCCCCTCCCGACAGGCCTTGAGCCATTCGGCGTAGTGGCCGATCGAGTCAGGAATGGTCTTGGCTGGTGGCGTGAAGTCGGCAAACTTTTCGGTGGGAAATAAGCGGTACTTGTTGTAGTCCGCAAACAGCATGCCCTCGCTGCCGACAAACATCACGCCATTGGCTGGCACCCGCTGCCCGCCCACTTCCTTCGGGGTCATGTTGCCGTCATACCAGGTGAGTCGGACTGGAGGCCGCCCACCACGGGCTGGAAAGTCATACCGCACGGTCAGCCCCAGTGGGCAGGTCTCGGGGTGAACCTCGGGTCCGTCTGCCTCAATTGCAGTCGGATGCTTCAGTTCCAGCGCCCAGAACGGCAGATCCATGAAGTGACAGCCCATGTCGCCGAGGGTTCCGTTGCCAAAGTCCCACCACCGCCGCCACTGGGCCGGATGGTAGCGACCGGCCGCGTAGGGCCTCTCCGGAGCTGGCCCGATCCAGAGATCCCAGTGAAGGGTCTTGGGCGGCTCCTCCGCTTCGATCGGTCGGTCACCGCCACCCCAGCCCTTGCCGACCCAAACATGGACTTCAGTGACATCGCCGATTGCCCCCGACCGCACGAGCTCGACGACCCGGCGATAGTTGTCGCCGGCATGAATCTGGGTGCCGAGCTGTGTGGCCACCCCAGCCGCACGAGCCTCGTCGGTCACCAGCCGGGCCTCGGCCACCGTGTGGGCCAGCGGCTTTTCGCAGTAGACATGCATCTTGTTGCGGATTGCTCGGAGTGACGCCGGCACATGATGATGATCAGCGGTGCTGACCACCACCGCATCGACCCGGCCTTGCTCCTGGTCGATTAACTCACGGTAGTCGGTGTAGCGGCGAGCCTCGGGAAACTGCTTGGCCGCCTTGTCGAGATAGGTCTCATCGATGTCGCAGATGGCAATGATCTCTTCCCCCCGCACGCCGCCGATATTGGCCCGGGCCCGGTTGGCAGTGCCGATGCAGGCAAGTTGAAGTTTGTCGGTAGCTGCCAACGAGGGGCGAGGTGAGAGGCTGCTGAACACGCCTGCTGAGAAGCCAGCGGCCCCTGCGGTGGTGGTCTGCAGGAAGCGGCGGCGACTGGTCTGGGAATTTACGCTGGGCATGGAAGCCTCCGGTCGAAGCGGGATAAAACAGAGCGGGAGATCGATGTGCAGCCCTGCTACGATTAAGACGTGAAACCAGCGAGCAACACGAACAGATTTTCCCTCTTGAGTTTTATTATGCCACCTTTGAAAAAATGCGGCGGTTTCGACGGTGCTGCTCTGTTTTTCACGCTTGCAGCCTGCCTCACGGCCCTCACAAGTCCTGTAGCGGCCGCTGATCCACCGGCATTGGTAGAGGCTCTCGATCAGGCCGGCTGCGTGCTCACGCGGAATGGCGACGGCTTTATCACGGACGTCCGCCTGGAGGGTGCCGCACCAACGCAGGCGGTTCTTGAGACGCTGAGCAGCCTGCCGCAACTGCGAAGCCTGGTGCTGGCTGGTACCGACACCACCGATGAACACCTGGCTGTTATTGGCAACCTCAGCCGGTTGCGAAACCTCGACCTGCGGGGCTGCCCGGTCAGCAACGCTGGGCTCACTCACCTGACGGGGATGACAAACCTGGCTGCCATTCGGTTCTCCGGTGAGTCGGGCGCGACGGCGGTTGATGATGGCGGCATGGAAAAACTTGCCGGGCTGGCGTCGCTGCGGACCGTCATGCTTGATTTTCTCTGGGTCAGTGAAGAGGGACTGGAGGCGTTGACGCCACTCAAGGAGTTGACCGAGTTGACGCTGGCCCAGACCCTGGTTGGGGATGAGTCGCTCCCCACCGTGGCCCGCTTCACCAAACTTCGTCGGCTCCGGCTGGCACGGACGCCCGTAACAGGGGCTGGCCTTGAATCGCTCACGAGCCTTGACGACTTGCGGGACCTCGATGTGAGCGAGTGCGCCAGTCTCGATGACGACGGACTTGAGCCGGTTGGGCGGTTGGTCGGGCTTGAGCGACTCAATCTGTGGCGGGTGCCAGTTGGTGATGCCGGCATCGCTCGACTGGAACCGCTGAGCAAACTGCGGTGGCTCAGCCTCGACAATACCCTGCTGACAGATGCGGGTCTGACGGCACTGGAAGCCATGGGCCAACTGGAGACCCTCCACATCGGTTCGACAGCAGTGTCGAATGCCGGGGTGTCGCTGCTTACTGGGCTGACGACGCTGCGGGAGCTTTTTCTGGCCCGGACTGCGGTCGATGATGCGGGCGTTGCCAGGCTGCGAGAGGCTCTTCCGCAGACCCGGCTTGTCTGCATTACTGACTGAACGATCAGATCACGCCAGCCTCAGCTGCGGCGTCACGGACAGCGGCTTCGATCAGGGCCCGCAGTTTCGGTTCGGCGGAGCGGGCGACATCGAGAATTTTTTCAACGGTGGCCACTTCAAGAGCATCGGGCAGGCACATGTCGGTCACGACCGAGATGCCTAGTACTTTCAGGCCTGCATGCACCGCCACAATCACCTCCGGTACGGTCGACATGCCGACAACGTCAGCACCGATCCCCCGCAGAAAGCGGTACTCTGCACGGGTTTCCAGATTCGGGCCTGTCACCGCAACATACACCCCGCGGTGGGCGACAAAGTTTTCACGGCGGGCGACTTCAAGTGCCCGATCAATGAGCGGCATGGTGTAGGGAGCCGACATGTCGGGAAACCGCGGGCCGAGCCGTTCGTCGTTGATGCCGACCAGGGGGTTGTCCTGCATCAGGTTGATATGGTCGTCGATCAGCATGATGTCACCGGCCCGATAGTGCGGGTTGAGGCCGCCACAGGCGTTAGTCACCACGAGCAGATCAGCGCCCAGCCGCTGGAGCACCCGCACGGGAAAAGTGATCTGGGCCAGTGGGTAGCCCTCGTAGGCGTGCATGCGGCCCTCAAGCATTACTACCGGCACGCCCTCGAGCATGCCGCAGACCAGTTGCCCGGTATGCCCGTGAGCGGTGGAGCGGGCAAAGTGGGGGATGTCTTCGTATGGGATCTCAACCCGCTCCGTGACGCCGCTGGCAGCCTCGCCAAGCCCGCTTCCCAGAATGATGCCTACCTTGGGGCGGTGCGGCCACCGCTGGGCAATGACGTCACAGGCAGCGGTGATCTGGTCGTACTGGTCGAGCATGATGGCAGGCTTTCAAGCAGGGGCTAGACGGATCATTAAAAGGGGCAGCATTCCCATCAAACCCGTCGGTGACAGACCGCACGCCGTCGCTGATCACAGCGATCGGTTTGGCGTCCGGCAACCAGACGTCTGCTTCGCGGTACAACGAGCGGTTGCCTAAGACTGATCAAGCAGTTCCAGGAACTCGGGGTCGTTGCGCAGCGAATCGAGGTCGGGGTCGACCTCGAGATGGGCGAGGTCATCATACCCCAGCAGGATCGCCTGTGAGAGGGTGTCGATGGCCTCTTTCGGCCGGCCGGCACGAGCGAGAGAGCAGGCCAGGTTGTAGCGGGCCAGGGGGTCGTGTGGTAGGAGGTCAGTCAGCTTCCGGTCGAGTTCAACTGCCCGTTTCACCTGGCCCTTCTTCGAGACCAGTTCGGCGAGGATCCGCAGCACCTCAATAGCGGCTTCATTGCGGCTGAGTAACTGTTCGAAGAACTCGATATCGAAATCGAGTTGCGACATCGTGCCGAACCAACGACGCCGAAGCGTGGCGTTGCTGTTCTGCGGGGCGTTGGCACCTGTCATGGTTCCCTCCCGGCTGCGGGGGCCGTCGGGCTATTTCTTGCCACTGGCCGGCTTGCCCGGTGGTGGGGCTTCCGGTCGCAGGTCGTCCGGATGATCCCAGTCTGGGTCCGACTCATCCACTTCAAAGTCATCGTCAAAATCGTCATCGAAATCATCGAAATTCTCGTCTTCGTCGTCGAGCGGGTCGATGTTTTCGAGGTCATCGTCGCCGCCGGCGTCGGAATCGTCATCGCTGCTGTCATCGCCGGCGACCAGGAACCGTGGCTGAAGGCTTCCGGCAGAGGTGCTGCTCAGCGGGAGGCATGGGGCTGAAACCGTGCTCAGCGGGCGAAATGGCTGGGTCCACGCGGGACGTGATGGCGGGCACGTTTCGAGCGACGCAAGCATGTCAAAGGCCTCACTGAGGGAAGTGAAGAGCAGGGCAGGAGCAGTACTAAGGCCCTGCGGAATAGGAAAACTATACGCCTTGGGCTGCGCAGGGAAGGGCGGCCTCCTGGCGAGGGGGTTTCGGGGGACCTAGGTGTGATAGTCGGCGTTGAGCCGAACATATTCAGCCGTCAGGTCGCTGCTGAAAAAGCGAATGGTGCCGGGACCGTCGCCGAGATCGAGTTCGATGACCGTTTCCCGCTGAGCCCGGATGGAGGCCGACGCAGCGGCTGCGTCGAAGGCGACAGGTGAGGCATTGCGGAACAGTTCGATCCCGTTGAGCCGCAGCACCAGGCGGGCGGGATCAAACGGCACCCCCGCGTAGCCGGCCGCCGAGACGATGCGGCCCCAGTTGGGGTCGGCACCGCTGACGGCCGTTTTGACAAGCGGGCTATCAGTCACCGCCCGGGCCACGCGGCGGGCAGCATCACGGCTTGCAGCGCCGCTGACATCGACGCGGATGACATGCGTGGCTCCCTCGCCGTCATCGGCAATCTCTCGGGCGAGCGTCTGGCAGGTGGTGGTGAGCATCTCGCCGAAGGCCGCCAGGTTGTCGCCCGTCAGGGGCTGCTCGTCAGCCGCACCATTGGCCAGCAAGAGAACCGTGTCATTGGTGCTCATGTGTCCGTCTACACTGACGCAGTTGAACGTGAGGTCGGCGGCTTCGCTGAGCAGCCGTTGGGCATCGTCTGGCGTCAACGCGGCGTCGGTGATCACCAGCCCGAGCATCGTGGCCAACTTGGGGCCGATCATGGCAGCCCCCTTGGCCATCCCGAGCAGCCGATAGGACTCGCCGCCCGCGGTCCGGCCGAAACAGTCGCCAGCGAGTTTGGGCCGGGTGTCTGTCGTCATCAGGCCCCGAGCCGCCCGAACCACACTCGCCTCGTCGGTCCCCAACTGCAGGGCGGCATCCTTGATGCCCCCCTCGATTTTTTCGCGCGGAAGAAACTCACCAATGATGCCGGTCGACATCACCAGAACACTGCCCTCAAGGCTGCCAATGGCCGCTGCTGCAGTGGCGGCCATGGCCGCTGTATCAGCCTCCCCCTGACTGCCAGTGCAGGCGTTGGCATTGCCTGAATTAATCACAACCCCGCGAAACCCTGTTCCCGGGGTGCGGGCGCGGTCAAAGGCAACCGGGGCGGCATAGACGAGGTTTTGAGTGTAGACGCCAGCCGCGGTGGCAGGCCGGTCGGAGACCACGAGGCTGATGTCCTCGCGGGTCGGGTTGCGTTTGAGGCCTGCATGGAGCCCAGCAACGCTGAAGCCGCGGGGAAGGCTCGGAACAGGGCCGGTGAGGGGGGTTTCGGCGATCGGCATTGGGCGGCGTGACGGAGAGATGAGGGGGAGAACAGTCTGTCGGAGCGGGCTGAGGCGTTAGAGCAAACCGAGCGACTCAGGGAGGCCGTGCATGCAGTTGAAGTTCTGCACCGCCGCCCCGGCAGCGCCCTTGACGAGGTTGTCGAGGCAGGAGATGAGGACGACGCGGCCCCGCACAGCCCGAGCGGTGAGGTCGCAGAAATTGGTGTCAACGGTGTCCTTGGTGCCGGGCAGATGATCGACGAGACGGATGAACCGCTCGCTGCCATAGGCTTCCTGCCAGATGGTCGTGATCTGTTCCTCGGTCACGCCTGCAGCGGGCTTGGCGTAGATCGTTGCCAAGATGCCCCGGTCCATGGGGGCGAGTTGCGGGGTGAAAATGACCTCGGGTCGCCTGGTGGCATGCCTAGCGATGATCTGTTCAATTTCAGGGGTGTGGCGATGGCGGCCGACGTTGTAGGGCGACAGGCTTTCGTTGCACTCGGGAAAGTGAGTCATCAGTTTTGGGGTGCGACCGGCACCACTCACGCCACTTTTGGCATCGACGATGATGTCGTCAGACTCGATCGCCCCCGCCTTGAGGAGCGGGGCGAGTGGCAGGATTGCCGCGGTGGCGTAG
>WTHB01000065.1:0-3584 GCA_011523305.1 Planctomycetaceae bacterium
GTCTGCGCTCAGATTGATGACCACGCTGCCACGCCCGTCTGGGAGGGGGACGTTAGCCTCGCCAGCCAGTATTGCACGCCAATTCTGCTGGATGGCAATCTCTACTGCATCGACGGCCGCGACGACGTGCCGCCGGCAACACTGAAATCTGTCGAGGCCGCAACCGGCAAAGTCTGCTGGCAGCAGGAAAACTTTGGCTACGGCACGCTGCTGGCTGCCGACGGCAAACTGCTGGCAGCAAAGACTGACGGTGAGCTTCTGCTGCTACGGCCTTCCCCTGCCGGTGTTGAGACACTCGCCAGGGCTCGCCCGCTGCCCGGAACCCTGCGGGCCCTACCCGCACTGGCCAACGGTGGGCTCTATTTGCGAGACGACGCGACCCTTACCTGCCTCGACGTCAGTCGCTAACCCCGCTTGCGGGAGAGCATGAACTCATTGCCCTCAGTGTCGGCACACATCGCCAGGTGAGGTGGCTCGCCGTTTTCCTCGCGGGGCTCATGGGTGAGGATGCCGCCAGCGGCGGTCACCTCGGCGGCACCGGCCACCACATCGGGCACCTGGAAGCTCAGGCCAGTCCAGGTTCGTTTGCCCTCGCCACCGCTGTGGATGCCAACGATTGCACCGCAGATGTCGAGGTCGGTCACCGCCGGGTTCTGCCGGACAACTTTGGCCCCGAAGAGGATTTCATAAAACCGGACGGCCCGATCGGTGTCTGCGGCCCAAATCAGATACTTGACGCGCTCAACCTGCATGCATGGTGCTCCTGTGGCATGAAACTCAGGTGAGCCTATCGCCTGACCGGTATCATGACGAGTCGGCTTCCTGACCTTCCCATATCCTATACTGCGAGGTGCTCTGTGCGTTGTGCCTGGTTTTTGACGCTCGCCTGGCTGCCGTTTGCCTCGGTTGCTGCCCCACCCGACACCATCTATTTCGGCGGCCCAATCCTCACGATGCACGACTCCCTGCCCGAGGCTGAGGCGCTCGCGGTGACCGGCAAGACGATCAGTGCCGTCGGCAGCAAGGCCGACTTGCTCGCAGCCAAAGGCCCCAACACGAGGCTGGTCGACCTTGCCGGCAAACCGCTTCTGCCGGGATTTATCGACGGCCACAGCCACTTCTTTCAGTGCGTGCTCATGCCGCTGGAGGCCAACTGCTCGTCCCCACCGGCCGGCCCCTGCCAGTCCATTGCCGACATTGTCAAACAACTTCAGGCGAAGCAGCAGGAGTTCAAGACCCCCAAGGGCAAATTCATCTTTGGCTACGGCTACGATCCCGACCTTTTGGCAGAGAAACGGCATCCAACCAAGGCCGATCTCGACGGCGCCTTCCCCGACAACCCGGTGTTGTTGCTGCATGTCTCAAGCCACGGAGCGGTGCTCAACTCACAGGCACTGAAAAAGTTTGGCATCACGGCGGCAACGAAGACGCCTCCTGGGGGCGTGATCAGCCGCCTGCCCGGTTCACAAGAGCCGAGCGGACTGTTAATGGAGACGGCCTTCATCCCGATCTTCACCAAGCTGCCGATCCCACCGCTCGACCGGCTTCTCGATCTGCTCAAGCAGGGCCAGCCGGTCTATGCTGCCGCTGGCATCACCACCGCCCAAGAAGGCGCCACCAGCGCGGGGTCGTACAAACTGCTGCGGGCCGCCGCCGACCGGGGCCTGCTCGATATCGACGTGATCTCGTATCCGTTATTTCAGGAGTTTGAGGCAGCCACCGGCTTCAAGACGCCCCGTACAGAAACCAACTACAGCGGCCGCCTCCGGATAGGCGGCACCAAGCTGTTGACGGACGGGTCACCACAGGGCCGAACGGCCTATTTCACCACGCCGTATCTCAACGATGGGCCGGCTGGGCAGAAGAACTGGCGGGGTGAGCCGACGCAGCCGCAGGCCGAGCTCAACGCGATGGTCAAGCAGGCCTACGACAACAACGCTCAGGTGCTTGTTCACTGCAACGGTGATGCCGCGATCGACACGCTCCTGGACGCTCACCGCTATGCGGCAGCCGACGATCTGGCAAAGGACCGCCGCACGATCGGCATCCACAGCCAGTTCATCCGGCACGACCAGTTGCAGCGGTATGCCGACTGGAAGATCACACCCTCATTCTTCACCGTGCACACCTTCTACTTCGGCCAGACCCACATAGCGAACCGCGGCTTGGACCAGGCCCAAAACCTCTCCCCATTCCGCTCAGCCCTTGACCTCGGCCTGCAACCGACCAACCACACCGACTATTCGGTGGTGCCGCTCGACCAGCTCTTCACGGTCTACACCGCTGTCAACCGCACCATGCGGAACGGCAAGGTACTGGGGCCTGCTGAGCGGATCAGTCCGCTGGAGGCCCTCAAGGCCCTGACGATCAACGCCGCCCGACAATATCGTGAGGAGGCCCGCAAGGGAACGCTCGAACCGGGAAAACTGGCCGACCTCGTGATTCTTTCCGAGAACCCCCTGACGGTCCCATCAAATCGCCTCAAAGACATCCGAGTTGTCGAAACGATCAAAGAAGGCAAACCCCTCTGGAGCAAACCATGAAGTCGCTCACCAAGCATCTCACCTTCAATATCCCTGCCCGGATGGGCTTTGAGAACATCACGCCGACCGTCGAGGCACTCGTCGCTGAGTCGGGCGTGCAGGAGGGAATCTGCCTCGTCAACGCCATGCACATTACGGCAAGCGTCTTTATCAATGACGACGAAGCCGGATTGCATCGTGACTATGCAAAATGGCTTGAGCAGCTCGCCCCCTTCAATGCCAGCCCCAAGGTCTATGACCACAACCGCACCGGCGAGGACAACGCCGACGCTCACATGAAGCGGCAGGTGATGGGCCGCGAGGTCGTGGTGGCGATCACCGCGGGCAGGCTCGACTTTGGCCCCTGGGAGCAAATCTTCTACGGCGAGTTCGACGGCCGCCGCCCCAAACGGGTGCTGGTGAAGATCATCGGCGAGTAATCAGCCCGAGATCATCCATCACGCAACACCTTGCCCTGCTACACCGTGCCGCTTACCCGGAAGACCGCGCCGCTTACACCAACCGTGAGTTCGGTGATTCGGCTGAGGGTAAGAAGTTGGTGCGGTGTCAGGCCGGTCAGCAGCCGCCCAGTGTGGTCAAAGGTGACCACGCCAAAGCTTGTCTCAAGGCTCACCATCGCTCCGACGGGAACATCACTAACGGTCAGCACCCCAGTCCCTCCACGACCAATCGTGACATCACCCTGCGGGGCGACAATGTTGACCGGTCCTGTTCCAAGCGTGACGACCCGCGCCCCAGGAGTCACGGAATCAATCACAGCCGGAGCCACATGTTCATTCCGCACCGCAATATCACCCGCCGGTGCTGCCTGCCGCAGTGATACCAGGCTTGAGTCAGTGCCGTACTCAAGCAGCGTCGCCCCCGGCATCGCGATGTTGAGCCCAGCTGCCGCCTGAATGACCGATAGGGCATCGCCAAGGCTGCCTACACTCGCAGTCCGACCAGCATCACCGCGAGACTGGTCCCATGCGCGGAACGTGAAGCCAACCGGAATCTCACCGGTCACGTTCCGATCAGGCCGGAAATAGACCCGCGCCGTCG
>WTHB01000065.1:3684-6379 GCA_011523305.1 Planctomycetaceae bacterium
ACCGGAATCTCACCGGTCACGTTCCGATCAGGCCGGAAATAGACCCGCGCCGTCGATGTCAGCAGCCGCGGTGCCGCTTCCGACACCGGCGCCATCCGCGCCCAGGTCACCCCGTCATTTTCAGAGTACCACCAGGTGCCGTCTGTCTGATCGATGCCCGTGATTGCGAAACCGACACTCGTACCAAGGTCAACATCCGAAACATTGGCGGCCTCACCCACATCGGTGAGAACCGTCGAGACCACCACACCAACAGGCCCCACCGGCGACTCGGTGACACCTGTGTTGACCGGCACCTCACCGAGACTCACTTCCGACTCAAGCAGGACCGGCGAATCGTTTGCCCCGATGATGTCGATTGTGATCACGGCGATGTCTGACCATTCGCCATTGGTCATCGTGTAGTTGAACTGCTCCACAAGCCGACCGCCTTCCGGCAACTGATCAACCAACGGATTGTTGTTGTCGAGCGTGTAGCTAAACGCCCCATGCGAGCGGATGTTCAGCACCCCGTACTGGCCCTGCAGTGTCGTCCCGACCACCCCTGCGGCACCCTGCCCTTCGACTCCACCTGTTCGAATGGCCGTGACGGTTCCGCCCCGGGTGTTGTCGTCGTTGCTCAGAACATTGCCAATGGCAGCTCGCCAGGGCATTGGATTGAGGTTCCCGCCCTGCTCGTAGGCGGTTGAACGATCGTCCTCAGCCTTGCCGTCGTCAACGATGGTCGCTGTGCCGGTAAAGACACTGCCGCCGGTCGTCTGTACGGACAGTTGGAACGTTTCACCGTCATCTGGAATGCCATCCTGAACGAGCGGGGTTCTGACAAGCATGACGCCCGATGCTGGAATCGCCACATTCCCGCCACTGTACGGGCTCCATGTGACCCCGCCGTCGCTGGAATACTCAAGCCCCGAGCCGGAAGCCACTCCATAGTCAGTGCCCTCGCCCTCGGCCGTCCCATCGACAAGACTCAGGTTGAGCAACTGCTTCGCGGCACCACTGACTGTGAATTCAGCATATGGCGCTGACTCATTCACCGTCGGGCTCGATACGACAATTGGACGATTGTCGTTGAGGTAGTTGATAAAGATCGGTATTCCTGGGTCATCGACCAAGCCTACTGCCGGATTGCTGTCACCAAAGGCGTTGTCGGTGATGATGTAATCGAGATAGAGCACCTGCGACCCGTCGGTTCCGATGGCAACGCCATCGCCGCCTGGAACCCGCTGGGTGAAATCGTGCCAGCCAACATCGGTGATGATTGCTCCGTCCAGACCTCGCAACTCAAGGCCGGCATCCGCAAATCGATCAATAGTCGCCTGGTCGATCCATTTCATGAAGGCGACGAACGAGTCGGTCGATTCATTTGTTCTAGAAATATCGATGCTGAACCGCCACTGCACACCATCTCGCACAGGATCAACGTCAATGGCGGTCAGGCCGGCCAGACTGGTTCCTTCCAGCAGCCGAGCCGAGAAGCCAAGTGGACTCCAACTGGGCGCGAAGTCGAACATCGGGTCGAGCAGTTCGTCCTGCTGTGGCGTCAGTGGAGTCGACAGGATGTTTTCAAGTTGAACGAGTTCATGCGGCTGCCTGAACGAGCTGCTGCTTTCCTCAGCCACCAAATTCACGATTGGAGCGACTGAAGGCAGAGAGTTCGGGTCGCTATTGGCAGCATCAAAATTTTCACTATTAATCCAGGCAAACGTTGTGACGGCGTTTTGCTCTGCATCTGGCTCGCCGTCGACGTTGAGATCACCATCCTGATAGGCACTGACGCGGAAGACCTCACCAGCGAATCCATCGACGCTGAGAACACTGGCAAGATCAATGAGATACGAGCGTCCGCCATCGAGCCCACTGACACCAACCACGCGACTCGCCAGCGCTGCTTCAACGTGCGATGCAATGCCGTCATAGTCAATATCCGAACCCTGCCCAAGCGGACTATCAAGCAAATTGTCGGGGTCACCTACCGCATAGGTGACGGCTGCCTGATTCGAGTGATGCACACCGTCAGTCACGGTGTACACGAAAGACTCCGACGTGGTGTCGATTTCCTCAATCGAGGCAACCACCAGCCCTTCCATCCCTACTTCGCCAACTGCCGGCGTATACCGCAAACGACCGTCTGCTATCTCCTCAAGGGTGATCTCGAAGGCAGTGCCAACCACACTCCAACCGGTGCCCGCCTGCTCGTACTCGAGCACACCCTCAAACGCCTGAGGCGTGACAGTGAACGCCCTCCCGTGGTGCTGATAATGCGACTGGCCATCACCGCGCAGGTAAAGAGTGCCGTGTTCAAGATCTACCGACCGCCAACCATCCGTACCGCTCCACGTTGCATTGATGCTTTGCGACATATTGCTAAATGCAATGTTGTCGACGCTGGCAACACCAAGAACATCGCCGGTGCGATGGACATCATTCCGGAGGATGATGTTCGCTGATGTCACTCTTCCTAAGGTCGCATTGAGCGCGTCGTCGACAGCAACCGGATCACGATCGTCATCAGTACCGCCCGGCCCAGTACCGTCATCAACAATCGTGCCGATGCCGGTGTTGTCGGCAATCGTCGCGTTGGCAGCGTTTGACAGCACCAGGCTGAAGTTCTCAGAACCCTCGAAGATGCCGTCATTTGTGATTGCCACCGTCACCGTCTTTGACGTATCACCGGCTGCGAATGTCAGCGTGC
>WTHB01000096.1 GCA_011523305.1 Planctomycetaceae bacterium
GCGGGCAGTCGTGCGGGATGACCGCTGGGCGGGGCGATTCTGGGTGATTCGAGACCCGCAGCTTGACTTTGCCAGCGTTGTGTCGGCGGGGAAGAAGCCTGCCATCTACGAGGCGCCGGCGTCGGTGCCGCCGGCGGTGCCTGGTGACATCACCCTGGTGGCGGCGACAACCCCGGTGACCGGTGAGGTATCAGCCGCGGGCAGCGAGGGACCCGAGGGCATCGTTCCCGCGCAATTTGCTGAATTTGGCACCGCGGGCGGACCGGTGACCCAGCCCGTCGTGAGTGGTCGCCGGCTGCGGGCCTTCCCTCGCTCGAGCCTGCCCCTGGCAGTGCAATGGTTCCCAAGTCCATCGGGCGCCGAGTGGATTGCCGTGATCACCTCCGGCATCAATCTTGTCGTTGACGGTGTCGACCCAGCCGGCCCCCTCGACATCTCTGCGGACCGCATGGTGATCTGGACGCGGAGTGAACGGCAGCCCGACCTGGCTGGCGAGGCTGGCCAGTCAGCCGACACGCCGCTGGAACTCTATATGGAAGGCAATGTTGTCTTCCGGCAGGGGCAGCGGGTGATCGAGGCGGTGAGCATGTTCTACGACGTGCCCCGCTCCAGTGGCGTGATTACCGGGGCTTCGGTTCTGACCCCGGTTGAGAGCTACGCCGGGCTGATTCGCCTGCGGGCCGATGTGCTGCGTCAGGTGGATCGCAGCCGGTTCGTTGCCGAGCGGGCCGGCCTGACAACCAGCCGGATGGGCGTGCCGACGTGGGAGTTCCGCACCCGTGAACTCACGCTGACGGACGAACAGTTGCCGGTGCCTGGTCCGTTCGGCATGCCGCTGATCGATCCACTCACTGGCGAGCCGGCGGTGGAGCATCAGCAGTTTGTCACCAGTCGGGGTAATACGGTCACACTCGGCGGCGTGCCGGTGCTTTGGTGGCCGGTGCTGGCAACCAACGCTCGCAAACCCACCTTTTACATCAACGATTTAAAGGTGAAGAATGACCAGATCTTTGGAACGCAGGTACTGACCAGTTGGGATGTGTTCCAGGTGCTTGGCATCCGCCAGGCGCCCCAAGGCGTCGACTGGGATTTCAACGCCGACTATCTCAGCCTCCGCGGCCCCGGCCTGGGCACGTCGTTGCTCTACAACCGGCCGCAATTCCTCGGCCTGGCGACGCCGGCCAACGGGATCGCCGATGCCTGGTTCGTTGTCGATCACGGCATCGACAAACTCGGCCTGTACCGAAACGACTACATCTATGCCAACTACCCCGATGCCTTCCGTGGCCGTGCGTTCTGGCGGCATCGGCAGGATCTCCTGGGGGGCTGGCAGGCACGTGGAGCGGCGGGCTGGATCAGCGACTTCAATTTCTTGGAGGAATACTACGAGTCGGAATGGGAAGAGGGCTACGAGCAACGCACCTGGCTCGACCTCAGGCGGCCAACAGACAATCGTCAGTTACGGCTGCTGACCAGCCTACGGGTCGATCCCTTCTTCACGCAGAGCGAGTGGTGGCCCCGACTTGACCATCACTGGATTGCCCAGCCGCTAGTCCGCGATGCCCTGAGTTGGTACGAGCATTCCAGCATCAGCTATGTTCGACAGAGTGATCCCCAGGCACCGCCGATCTTTCCGGGGAGTGGCCGGCTTCCGCAGAATCAGGCTGGACGAAATATCTGGACGCTGTTGCCGTACGAGAACAACGTGATTGGTGAACGGCTGGTCACCCGGCAGGAGATCGACCTGCCCTTCCAGGCAGGGCCGGTCAAACTGGTGCCGTATGCCCTTGGAGAACTGGGGCACTGGGGGCAAGACATCAACCAGCAGCCGATTGACCGGGCCTACGGGCAGGTCGGAATTCGGTCCAGCCTGCCGATTTGGACGGCCAACAATGCCGTGGAAAGTCGCCTCTGGAACCTTCACGGCTTGGCCCACAAAGTGATTTTTGAAGCCGAGTTCTCGTATGCCGATGCAACCAAAAGCTTCGATCAATTTCCGCTCTATGACCAAATCGATGACGACACAATAAATCAGTATCGGAGAAACATTGCCTTCTTCGACTTTAACAACCCGGAGAACCCTGGCCTTCCAGATTACCGAGCCCTCTCGCCGTTTGACTTCTTCACGGGTGTCCCCAATTTTAATAACGGTCGGTTTGACCCACGGACCTACGCCATCCGCCGGGGCATCGGCAGTTGGGTGACTGGCCCGTCCGAACTGGTCAATGACCTGACCGCCTTCCGGGTCGGTGCCCGGCAGCGGTGGCAGACCAAGCGGGGGCCGTATGGCGACCGGCGGATTGTTGACTGGATCGTGCTCGACATTGACGGCGAGTTTTTCCCCACCACCAGCCAGAACTTTGGGCAGGTGCTCGGCCTGTGGCAGTACGACTTTCGCTGGCACATTGGTGACCGCACCACGGTATTGTCCACCGCTGATATTGATTTCTTTACGGGTGGCCAGCAGCTCTACACGGTTGGCGCCCTACTGAATCGCTCGGCTCGAGGCAGCGTCTACATGGGCTACCAGTCATTCGGTGGCCCGATTTCAGCCAGCGTCTTGACCGGCTCATATACCTATCGGATGAGTCCCAAGTGGGCGAGTTCGTTTGGGTCCTCGGTCGACCTCACCGGCCGGAACATCGGTCAGCGGTTCCAACTTGTGCGGATCGGGGAGTCGTTCCTGATGAGCTTTGGCTTCAATGTCGACTTCAGCCGTCAGAACGTCGGTGTCACCTTTGCGATTGAGCCGCGATTCCTCTCGGGGACCCAGTTTGCCGGCAATGGTGGCGGGCTCGGGACATCAGCCGCAGGCACCTCGGCAATCGGTGGGTCGCCAAGCAGTGTGCCGGTGGCAGGGGCCTATGGCTTGGAATGAGCCGGTCGGCTCGTGAGCCACTGTCCCCAGGCGGCGAACATGGCAGCCAGAAGCAGGTAGGCTGAGGCCAAGTCAAACGGCCCCCGGCCTTCTGCTGTGGCCGGCAGGTCACCGAGCGACCACGGCCAGAAGAGACGACCATCGGCAAAGGGTGAGTGAATCACACCAAAGAGCGTCAGGCCGGCAGCCAGAAGGCACCACCCCGCTGCAACACCAAGCCGACGGTCGATCAGAGCAGCAGTGAGCCCGGCCCAGAGCAGGCTGGTCAGAATGAAGCCCGACGCAAGGAGACGCATGCTGAACAGCTCGTTTGCGAGGGCCGCAGTGGGTGTCGCACCCGCAGCGAGCAGTTTATCGGTTTGAATGACGACCAACGCAGCCAGGGCAGGGACGCAGGCGATGGCGACTGCCGGATAGTGCCGCGGCGGCGTCGCCTGAAAACTTTGGGCGGAGATCTCCAAGCCGATGAAGATCAGGATCGGCAGGATGGCGGGGCCAGGGATCCACTCATAGAGAAGGGCGAATGACCCAGTCAGGCCGGCAAGCCCAATGACGATCGCTGTGGCCAGCGTGTAGCCAGCCCGGCCGCCCATCGACTTGTAGGCGGGATGGCCAATGTATGGGGTGGACTGAATCACGCCGCCGCAGAGTCCGGCCACCACGGTCGCGAAGCCTTCCACGGCGATGACTCGTCGGGTGTCAAATTCATCACCTGCAGCGGCGGCGCTTTCTGTGCAATCGATGCCGCCAACCACGGTGCCGAGGGCAAAGGGGATGACGATGGGCAAATATTTGACAGTCAGGGGCCAGGCGGCGAGCCAGGACAGATCGAACACGTCCAGCCAGCCAGTTGGCCAAAGCGCGGCAGTCGGGACAAAACTGGCGTGCTTGTCACCGGTGGGGAGCCAGCCGAAGGTCGTGGCAGCAGCCGCGATCCCGCCGCCGATCAGAAGCGCGGCGAGTGCCCCAGGGAGCCGGCCTGGCAGCGGCACCCTGGCGGTCAGGCTCGCCAGCACGATTCCCAGCGAGACGAGGCCGACGAGCGGCTGGGTCAGCACCTCGAGGAAGGGCAGGAAACTAATCAGTGCCAGGGCAATTGCTGCAAGGCTGCCGAGCAGAGCGGCGCGGGGTACAAGCCGACGAATCAGTGAGGCCAGGGGGGCCGCGCTGAGTTTGAAGATGCCGCTGGCCACGATGCTGCACATACCGATGTGCCAGGCCTGACGGGCCGCCTCGGGCTCGGCCAGTCCGTGGGCGACCGCCTCGGCGTAGGCCGGGCCGATCACGAAAAACACCATGCCAAAGGTGCTGGGGGTGTCGAGCCCCAGTGGCATGGCGGTAATGTCTGTGCGACCGGTACTTCGGGCCAGCCGGAATGCCATCCAGGTGAAGAGCAGGTCGCCAACGATCACCCCGATCGCCGTTCCGGGAACAAAATGCGACAGGGCAAAGTCGAGCGGGTACCCAAAGACCGCAACCAAGAGGGACACGGTCAGCGTCAGGTCAGCCAGATTGTCTAGTGAAAGGCCAAAAAAGGCATTGATGTCCCCCGCGGCCAGCCAGCGGTAGCAGGTGGTGGAAGTGGGGGAAGGAGGCATGCTGAGCCTGTGAAGCGGCGGAAGGTGGCCTGCCCCCCCTAGGATAGCGTGAGACAGGAGGTCGCGGACCCTGCAGCCGCCGACTATACTCCTTCTGCGGGAGACGGGCGATGTGCCCCCACGATTCGGGTGGTTTCTGGGTGCAAGAGTTCCCAGAAGCGTTTCCGGTTCCCGACGGCTTCGAGCCGCGGTCAGCGCTGGCCGGCGGGAAATGAAGCGAAATCCTGCGGTAGAACGAACCAGTGAACGGCGGCAGACGTAGAACGTCATGGATATCGACCAGACACGCTCCGGTGCTGCGTCATCCACCTCTGACGGTGGGATGATGAACGCATCGGGTGCGGACGGGCTACGGTCGCGGATCAGTGACGTCTCGGTGGAGCCGACCGATGAGGATCTCCTGCAACGCTTTTGCTCGGCCGAAGATGCGGAAGCGTACGAATTGCTGGTGCGACGGTACGAACATGAACTCTTTGGGTACCTCCGCCGGTATCTCGGGAACGCCGAGATGGCCGAAGACGTCTTTCAGGCGACCTTTCTCCAGATTTATCTCAAGCGGGATCGGTTTGAGCAGGGGCGTCGTTTCCGGCCTTGGCTTTACACGATCGCCACCAACCAGGCGATCGATGCACAGCGAAGGAACCGCCGCCATCGGATGGCGAGCCTCGACCAGACGGCAACTGATGCCGAAGGGGGCGGGCTGATGGAAGTGCTCTCCGCAGAAGGACCGACAGCGATCGACCAGTTGCAGGCAGAAGAGGCCAAGGACTGGGTCCGTGGAGCAGTGGAGAATCTGCCGGAAAACCTGCGGGTGGCAATTGTGTTGGTTTATCACCAGGGCATGAAATACCGCGAGGCAGCCGATGTGCTGGGGATTCCAGTCGGTACCGTGAAGAGCCGATTGCATGCGGCGTTGGCAAAACTCAATCAGGCTTGGGCCATGACGGCCGATGCGGAGTCACAGGGATGATGCTTGCGACAACACAACACGGCTGGAATCAGACCAGTGGCGAACGGCAGCAGCTGTGCAGACGGCAAGGGGGGGGGCATGCCTGAAATCCCCAGCGGCATCCGCGACAACCTGGTCGGCTACCTACTCAACAGTCTTGATGAGGCGGAGCGGGCCGAGATCGATGCGGCCCTTCAGCAGCCTGCTTTGGCGGCAGCACTCGAAAGCGATCTGACCCAACTGCGGCGGGCACTCGAACCACTGCGGCATGACGCCGAGCCGATTGAGCCGCCAGCGGGGCTGGCTGATCGAACGATCGCTGCGGCTCGACAGGCTGCGCCATCGGGCCCGGTACTCTCTCCAGCGGCTGATTCGGTTCCGGCAATTCGGCAACGGGCCTGGGTGGATCGGTTCATGCTGGCAGCCGCTGCGGTGGCGGCTGTGGTTCTGGTGGCACCGTTGCTCCGCGAGGCGCTGGACGATGCCCGAGCGCTGCGGGCTGAACGAAATCTCAATCAGGTCGGCCGAGCCTTGCATGGCTATGCCGATGCCAAGCGGCTCCTGCCATCACCACCGGCTGAAGGTCCGCTGTCGCGGGCCGGGCTCTATGCTCCCACCTTGGTGTCTGCTCACCGTCTCAAGTCCGACGCAGGGTTGCTGGTCTATCCGGGGTCTTCTGCGGACGCGGCAGGAGGCGCGCAGATCCCTACGCTGGAGGAGGTAGAGGCGGCCGTTGGCACTGACCGATTCCAGCAGGTTGTCGAGATGATGGGAGGGGATTACGGCTATACGCTCGGCCATCGGGCCGCTGATGGCATGCTCCAGCCGATTCGCGACCTTCGCCGGGGTGATCATCCCCTGATGGCTGACGCGCCCGATGCCAGTGGCGAACGCAGCAGTAACCATCCCGAGGGCATTCATCACATCCTCTACGAAGATGGCCGGGTTGAGCGGATTGTTGTCACCGAGGATGGTCTCGACTCGCTCCACCGCGACGATCATCTCTACCGCAACCATGACGGGAAGATTGCGGCAGGCAAGGACGTTGAGGATGCCGTCATCGGTGATTCACACCACCAGCCGTAGCGACGCCTTTGCGGAAGTGGTTCGATTCTTCAACCGCATGATCAACGGCCAAGCAGTTCCTGCGCGGCTGCCACCACCGCATCGGCAGTGATACCGAAGTGGGCATAGAGCTGCTTGGCGGGCCCGGATGCTCCGAAGCCTTCCATGCCGATGAATCGGCCACGGTCGCCGATCCAACGCTCCCAGCCAAAGCCGCTGGCTGCCTCGCAGGCAACGCGTGCAGTGACGGCTGCCGGCAGCACGCTCTCACGGTAGGACGCATCCTGTTCCGCAAAAAGATCCCAGCAAGGCAGGCTGACCACGCGGGCCTGAATGCCTACTGCTGCCAGTGTCTCAGCTGCCTTCAGGCAGAGTTCCACTTCACTGCCGGTGCCGATCAGGATGCAATCGGGCTGACCGCCAGCCGCCTCTTTCAGCACGTATCCGCCACGGGCGACACCGGCAGCCGCCCCCAGCCCTGTGCGGTCGAGGGTCGGTAGATTCTGGCGAGAAAGCACCATCACCGACGGCCGGTCGCTGCGTCGGATGGCTACCCGATAGGCCTCGGCTACTTCGTTGGCGTCGGCTGGCCGGAAGACTGAGAGATTGGGAACCGCCCGGGCACTGGCGAGTTGTTCAATCGGCTGATGGGTCGGGCCATCCTCGCCCAGGCCGATCGAGTCATGGGTCAGCACGTAAATCACTCCAAGATCGCCGAGGGCGGAAAGCCGGAGAGATGGTTTGAGGTAGTCGAAGAAGACGAAGAAGGTTGCCCCATACGGTCGCAGTCCACAGAGGGCCATGCCGTTGCAGGCGGCTGCCATGGCATGCTCGCGAATGCCGAAGTGGAAATTTCGGCCGGCCGGTGTGGTAGCCGAAAAATCACCGGCTCCTGGGATCAGGGTCATGGTCGAGGGGGCGAGGTCGGCAGAACCGCCGAGGAACCAGGGGATGGAAGCACTCAGCGATTCAAGAACCTTGCCTGAGGAGACCCGACTGGCTAAGCCCTTGGCGTCAGCCGGGAAAGTAGGGATCGTATTTTCCCAGCCGGCGGGCAATGTGCCGCTGAGGAGATCGTTGAGTTCCGCGGCCGCTTCCGGTGCAGTCGTCGCGGCGGCCTGTCGGGCTTCCTGCCAGGTTGAGCGGGCAGCACTGCCGCGGCTGCCCAGCGTTGCGGCAAACTGTTCGGGCACTTCCGCGGGGACACGGAAGGACTCGTCAACAGGCCAGCCATAGGCTTCCTTCGCACCCCGAATTTCATCTGCTCCCAGCGGAGCACCATGTGAGGAATGAGACCCTGCTTTGTTCGGGGCCCCGTACCCAATCACGCTTTTCACAACGAGCAGCGTGGGCCGCTCCGTTTCCTCCCGGAACCGGGTCAGGGCTGCAGCCAACGCTGCGGTGTCGTTGGCATCAGTGACACGTTCCACCCGCCAGCCGAGCCCCTCGAACCGCTGCCCGACATTCTCGGTGAAGGCGAGGTCCGTCTCACCCTCGATCGTGATCTGGTTGTCGTCGTAGATCCAGCAGAGATTGGCAAGTTTCAGGTGGCCGGCCAACGATGCGGCCTCGGTGGCAACGCCTTCCATCAGGTCGCCATCGCTGCAGAGCACATAGGTGTCGAAGTCGAAGAGCGTCGCATCCGGACCGTTGTAACGGGCTCCGAGCCAACGCGATGCGATTGCCATGCCGACGGAGTTGCCGCAGCCCTGGCCGAGCGGCCCAGTCGTGGTTTCCACGCCAGTTGTGTGATGGTGCTCGGGGTGTCCCGCACAGGTGCTGCCGATTTGGCGGAACTGGCGAATGCTCTCGAGGCTGACGGCAGGCGCGTCGTGTTCAGCGGTCCCGGGCCCATCCTGCCGGATGCCAGCCAGATGGATCAGGCTGTAGAGGAGCATCGAGGCATGGCCGCAGGAGAGGACGAACCGGTCCCGGTTGGGCCAGTGCGGGTCGAGTGGATCGTAACGGAGAAAGTCCTTCCAGATGGTGTACGCCACCGGAGCCAGGGCCATCGGTGTACCTGGGTGACCACTCTTGGCCGCCTCCACGGCGTCCATGGACAGGGTGCGGATGGTGTCGATGGCGAGGCGATCGAGGTCGATGGTTGTCGAGGGAGAGGACATTAATGGTCTTTCACGGGAAAGTTGTGGGGGGGGTTTAGCCGCGACCGATTCCGGTCATGCCCTGGCAAGGAAGCAGTCGCTGCTGGGTTTTGAGTGTAGCAAATCGCCGTCAACGGCTCACGAGGGGGCAAGGTGCCGGTGATAGGCGTCGTCGAGCTGTTCAGGCGTGCGATCGCAGCGTCTCCAGAGAGTGTCGGAGTCGGCAGTCCCGCGGTACAGCCCGATGAGATACTCGAGGAATGCATCGCGGTAACGGCCGCGGTCGCCATTGAGGAAGAAGTCGGCCAGCCCAGAGAGCTGACTGTAGATCTGGGGAAGCCGAGGGTCGTTCTGCAGGCTGGCTCGATCAAGGCGACAGAGTTCTCGCAACGGCACGAAAAACCCGTCATCGAGGAGCCGTTCGCGGGCAGCCGGGACACGGCCAGCTGCTCGGCCGCCCAGAGTGAAGCCAAAAGGTGTTGCCTCAAGGCTTTCCATGTAACAGGCGACGGCCTCAAGGGCCCACATGCCGTGGCGGCTGCCAGCGGCGGGGCTCGTTCGCCGGCTTTCGGCAAACAGTTGGTGGGTCGCCTCGTGTTCGACCGTGCGTGCTGGTGGCTCATCACCGAGAAAGAACCAGGCCGTCTGCGTTGGGGTCCAGTAGATCCCGAGGGTCTGGGCAATCCGCGGCTCCAGCAGTTCGAGTTCGGCGATGTACTGGCGGCGATCGGCAAGGAGCACGGCCTTCAAGTCGGCAGTCGGAAGCGGTCGTGCCTGGCCTGCCAGCCGCCGTTGGAGTTCACTTGGTAGATAGGCGAAGCCACCAAAGGCCTGCAGCCAAAACAACCGCGTGGCTTCCAGACGTTCGGCCAGGTCACCCGCTGCCTCCAGACCGGCGGTTGTCCGGATCTCCCAATGGGCTGACGCGAAGCGGTCGGCCTGCGCAAGCGGAACAGCCTGGCCGGGGACTGTCTTGGGGGTATTCGCCGGAGCCGCGAGACGTCCCCGTGGTTGCCAGCCCTGGCTCTTGATGAAGGTTTGTCGGCGGCTCAGGCGGCGGGCCACATTTGGCCAGACCCAGCAGTCATCACGGCGAACATAGCCCACCGCCCGGCGGGCGTCCGCGTGGTCGGGGTCCTCCCGCAGGGTGCGGAAAAGCAGGCGGACAGCCTCGCTGGTGGTCGTCGGGGTGTGAGTGCTTGTTGCCCGCCGCAGGCAGTTCACTGCGTCGGTGGCCTGGTCGAAGAACCTTGCTGCCCGCTGGCGGCGGAGGGCCACGAATGCTTCCCAGAGCGGCTGCGTGGCTGCCGTCAGTTCAATGGGCGGCTGGAGTCGCTCGGCGATGGGAACGATGACCTGTCGATCAAGAATGGTGCTTTCATCCGGAAGCGGCCAGTCCTCAATCAAGCCAACCAGCTGCGTCGCGCCAGCCTGCCGCGCGGCAGCAACCAAGGCAGCAGTTGCCGACTGCCAGTCGGTGTCTCCAACTGCAGCGGTCTCTGGTGGAGTTGCCCCGAGAACGGTGCCGACCAGAAGGCTTCCGGTCAGCAGCCCAGTAGTCAGGAGCAGGCCCACCCGCCCAGGACGGGACAGACGCCTTTGGCGAGAATCAGTCGTCTTTGTCAAACGCGGCATCGAATTGCCGGTTGCTCGGGGCGAAGTCGAGATTCTGCACGAACTCGCAGGCTTCTGCCGCCCCGTGTTCGCGATCCATGCCGCAGTCTTCCCACTCCACCGAGAGCGGGCCGTCATAGCCGATTTCGTTGAGGGCTCGAATGATCTCCTCAAAATCGACACCGCCACGGCCCGGCGAGCGGAAGTCCCAGCCTCGGCGGGGATCGCCGAAGTTGAGGTGACTGGCAAGAATGCTGCCGCGGCCGTTGAGCAGGACGACGGCATCTTTGATGTGCACATGGTAGATCCGGTCGGGAAAGGCCCGGATAAACTCGACCGGGTCAACGCCCTGCCAGTGCAGATGGCTGGGGTCGAAGTTAAAGCCAAATTCCTCCCGGTTGCCCAAGGCGTCGAGGGCCCGCTGGGCGGTGATGATGTCGAAGGCAATTTCGGTGGGATGAACTTCCAACGCAAACCGGACCCCACATTCGGCAAAGACATCGAGGATTGGGTTCCAGCGGTCAGCAAACTCTTTGAAACCGTCTTCAATCATTGATTCTGGGACGGGCGGAAACGAATAGAGCAGGTGCCAAATACTCGATCCAGTGAAGCCATTCACCACGGAGACGCCAAGTTTCTGGGCAGCGCGGGCAGTCTGCTTGATCTCTTCGGCGGCCCGCTCATTCACACCGGCAGGGTCACCGTCTCCCCAGACCGCTGGTGGAAGAATCGCCTGGTGGCGAGCGTCAATCCGGTCGCAGACTGCCTGGCCCACGAGGTGGCAGGAAATGGCGTGGACGGTGAGGTCGTGCTGTTCAAGTAGCTCACGCTTGGCCGCGCAGTAGCCGGGGTCGGCCATTGCCTTCTCGACTTCAAAGTGATCACCCCAGCAGGCCAGTTCCAGGCCGTGGTAGCCAAACTCGCGGGCCTTGCGGACGAGGTCTTCGAGTGACAGGTCGGCCCACTGGCCGGTGAAGAGCGTGACGGGACGACCCATCGATGAAATCTCCTGAAGGATATGTGGCTGAGGCTGATGAGCGGAGGCAGCGATTCAACTGGTGGACGAGACCATCCCCTCCGACGCCACCGGAGTTTCGCAGATTCAGTGCCGGTTGCAAACCCGCAGCACCGGCGGGGGCTGTCTGCTGGGGCCATTTTGGCCGCGTGTCGCGCGGGAGCGACGGGTGGCGGCCCTACCGCCGAATGACTCCTCTGAGTAGCCAGAGGCCCCAGAGCGTGATCAGCAGATTGCCCCCCCAGACCGCGATTGGGGGAAGGTCGCCGGCCTTGGCCTGTGACACCCCGGCCATGAAGACGGGATAGTAGACGAGCAGAATCGGGAGGAAGCACAGAAAGAAACTGGTGAGGAAGTCGGCGTTCCGCATGCGGATGGCCATCGGTGCGCCGACGAGGACAAAAGCCAGACAGCTGAAGCCGTTAGCCCACCGTCGCCAAGGTTCCATGTCGATCCGATGGATTCGCCCCCAGAGCGAATTGACATAGTTCCGTTCTCCTGCAGTATGGGCCGGGGTGGTGAGGCCAAGCTGCCCGGTCAGCAGCGCCGTCGCCTGTCGGCCGGCGGCCTTCTGCTCCAGTCGCTGGATGAGGCCAAGGGTTTCCTGGCGGGCTGCCGCAAAGTCGGCCATGCCAATTTCCGATGGGCTTTTTTCGTGAAGCCCCTTCCCGTTGATCGCATTGAGAGGAATGACTCGTTCGATGGTGTCCGGGAAGGCGAATTCAACATCGCCAACGCGGACCGTGCCATTGCGGCAGATGGCCGTTAGGCTTCCGGCGTCGGCATCGGTTTTGAGTTCGGCCTCCATCGCCGAGAGGGTGACCGAAGGGCTGGAGTTGTTCGGCTGAAAGGACATCGTCGGACGAATCAGCCGTCGGCCCTCGACCCCTTTCACGTTGATCGCCAACTGTGTGGTGCTGTAGGAACGCTGCTGCTGCAGCCGACTATAAATGATTTCTTCAAGACTGCGGACAACGACACCGCGGACCCCATCTCGGCCCCAGGAGACGGCCACATCATTGAGCCAGACGCAGGCGATGCTGACCGCAATCGCCAAGCCTGCCACAGGCCAGATGACCGCCAGCGGGGTGATGCCAGCCGCCTTCAGGGCGGTGATCTCATTGGAACTGGAAAGCCTGCCGAACACGCTGGCGACGGCGAAGAGCATGGTGCCCGGCACAGCAAACCGCATTGCATCAGGCAAGACAAACGGGACGAGAGCCAGAATCTGCAGCAGCCCAAGGCCTTGCTGCTGGGCCTCTTTGGCCAGGCCGATGACTAGCATGAAAAGAGTCAGCGCTGTCAGTGCCACCAGGAATACCTGGAGCATTTCCGACAGCACATAGCGGGTCATGATTTTCATTGGCCACACTCCCTTGCTGGCCCGATGCCGAAGCCGCCTCGCTCAGGTCGACTCTGGCAGCGGTTCGCTCGCGGGGCCTGCCGCAGCACGGTCAGCCACGGGAATTGCTGCCGCGAAACTGGCAAGCGCCTCAGCCGCCTGTCGCGTGGCCACCGAGAAGTCGCCCTGTTCAATCAGCCCGCGGACCTGTTGGAGGGCGTCGTGAACGCACCGGGACGCTTCCTGGTTACCATCCTGAGCGAGTTCTTCACGCGCGGCTTCCAGTGAGACGACAATGCTGGCGAAAAGATCAGGCGAAGGGGTCGCATCAAAGCGGCGATAAGGGCCTTTCCCAAGTTGCTGGCCGTGGCCCGGGGTGAACACCCGGCTTCGCTTGGAGGGCTTGGCGGTCATGAAGCCAATGGCGGCGGCGGCCAGGCAGCCCACAGTCAGTCCGAAGGCAGCAACGCTCCCGAGGAAAAATGGAGACTTGATTCGTTCGTCGGGGGCACTGGGGAGATTGCCTAGAAGCAGCAGGGCGAGAAACAGCCCTCCGGCCGCCACGCCAAGGAAAATCCAGGGGCGATTCTGGGTCCCCCTGGTTGTCGCCTCATCATCCAGTGGCCAGGCCCGCTGCCGCCGCACGGTCTGAGTGGCCTCTTCGGCCCCGGCAGTGGCCACGATCACTGTGGTGTTGTCGGGAGCACCGCGGACCAAGGCAAGATTGACCAAGGCCGCTGTCGCCTCTCGCTCAGGCAGTTCGGTGACGAATAGGGCGATTTCCTCGTCGGTCAGGCAGCCAGAAAGACCATCGCTGCAGAGCACGAAGTGATCCCCTGCGGCAACGGGAAAGGGACCTTCCAGATCGACTAGATTATGAATGTCACCGTGTGGCCCCATCGAGCGGGTGATAATGTTTTTTGGGACAGCGGGAGGGCCACCATTGGAGGTCGGCCCGCTCGCAGCGGCGATCTCCCAGGCGAGGGAGTGGTCTCGGGAGAGCTGTTCGATCGTGCGGCCGCGAACCCGATAGATGCGGCTGTCTCCGATGTGACCAACGAGGCATCCTTGCGGCAGAAGGACGAGCGCCGAACAGGTGGTCCCCATGCCTTTGTATGCCGGGTCCCGCTCGCCGGTGGCATGAATTGTCCGGTTGGCCTCTTCCAAGCCGACGCGCAACGCCCGGGGGGGTGACTGCTGCGGATTGGCGTCATCGTAGAACTGGGGCACGAGTGACACGGCCAGCCGGCTGGCCTCTTCACCGCCAGCATGCGCCCCCATGCCATCGGCAACAATCAGCAGCCACCCGTGGTCACGAAACGCCTTGGTCGTTTCTGCCGGCACGACGGTGGCAGAATCCTGATTGTTCGACCGCTTCCGACCGACATGGGATCGCAGATGATGTTGCAGGATATTGCCTTGTCCCACTGGTCGCCTCGTGAGCCTGCCCCAACCGGTGTCCTGATCCTGAAAACGCCCGTCGTCAGGGCGTCAAACTGAGGAATGTAGCACGAATGGGCGGAAAATTCCTTCGTCACTTGGGCGGGAGGTCGGCTGGCAGCCCTCCTAGCTGCTCTGGTTCTGCCAGGGACGCAATCCTATGTTCCCCCCATGGCATCGGGTTTTTCTCATCAACTGGGCGTTCGGCTGAAGCAGCCTTCCGCACTCTGGGCGGGTGGGCCGTGGGCTGACCGTGCAGCGCTGGTGGCCGTGCTCCTGTCGGCGGGGCTGCTCACTGGTTGTGTGCAGCGGCGGATGACCATTCGGAGTAACCCGCCCGGGGCGCTCGTCTACGTGGATGACTACCAGGTCGGGACAACCCCCGTTTCGACTGATTTTGTCTATTACGGAACCCGGAAGATTCGCCTGATCAAAGATGGCTACGAGACGCTGACGGTTCGCCAGCCATTTCCGGTTCCCTGGTATCAGGTGTTTCCCCTCGATTTTGTCACCGAAACGGTCTGGCCTTGGGAAATTCGAGACGAGCGTGTCGTTGATCTGGCCATGGTGCCGGCTGGCCAGGTGCCGGCAGAGGCCGTCGTGGGACGGGCTGAGTTGGCCAGGCGGTCAGCTGGGAGTGGCCCCCCGCTGCCGGTTGCCCCGGTCACGGTGCCACCACCAGCAGCTGCTGTCTCGCCGCTGCCTGGCCCACCTCCGCCAGCGGCCCCACCGCTTGCGCCGCCCCAGCCGCTGCCACCCCCGGCCGTCGGGCCGACGTTTCCTCCTCGTTGACTGGCCACCGCAGCGCGGAAGCCACGTGTTGACGCAGATGACTGTTTACGGACCACGGTCCGCGGCGTGTCAGGCATAATAGCGGCATGCCCCAGCCGACGCCTCCAGACATCGACGCCGCCCGTCAGAAGCTTGATGGGCTGAAATGTGCTCGGCTCAATGCACTTCTCAAAGCGGTGCTGCCGGCCAATCGGTTCTACGCCGCGAAGGCCGCAGGTTGCCCGACGCAACTTGACTCGCTGGCCGACCTGGCGGCCTTTCCGCTGACAACCAAGGCGGAACTGCTCGGCAGCGATGGGCAGGCGACGAATCGCACCTGGGAGGCCAGTCGCTACGTGCGGTTTCATCAAACGAGTGGCACCCGTGGGCAGCCGCTTCAGGTTTGGGATACTGCTGCGGATTGGCACTGGTGGATGAGCTGCTGGCAGACGATCTATGCCCGGGCTGGTCTGCAGCCGGGCGACGCGGTGCTGGTGGCCGCCTCGTTTGGACCCTATGTCGGTTTCTGGAGCGCCTTTGAAGGGGCGGTTGCCAGCGGCGGCCGGGCGATTCCCGCTGGCGGGCTCTCCAGCATGGCGCGACTTGACCTGCTGCGGCGGTCAGCCGCGAACATTCTTGTGGCCACGCCGAGTTACGCCCTCCATCTTGCCGAGGTCGCGCAGCAGGAAGGCATGGACCCAGCAGCGTCTCCCGTTCGCTGTGTCATTGTCGCCGGGGAGCCAGGCGGCTCGATCCCCGCGGTTCGCAACCGGATCGCAGCCACCTGGGGAAGTCGTGTGCTGGACCATGCCGGTGCGACCGAGATCGGCCCCTGGGGCGTGGGGCGACTGGTTGCGCCAAGTGAAGAGACGCCTGGGCTAGAGGTGCTTGAAGACTGGTTTCATCCAGAGTTTTTGTCCCTCGACTCCGATCGCCCTGCCGCTGACGGCGACCTAGCAGAACTGGTACTGACCACGCTGGGGCGGTCTGGCTGTCCGGTCATTCGCTACCGGACGGGTGACGTCGTCAGGCCTCATTGGCCCACAGCGGCCGAGGCGGGCGACGGCTCGGCCTGGGTGCGGCTGGTTGGAGGCGTGCTCGGCCGCACCGACGACATGCTGATTATCCGGGGCCTCAATGTGTTTCCTTCGGCGATCGAAGACATTGTCCGCGGGTTTCCCGAGGTCGATGAATTTCGCCTGACGGTGGGCCGGCGCGGGAGTCTCGACTACCTTGGGTTGGAGATTGAAGATCGTCGTGAGATGCCGGAGCGGGTTGCCGAGGAATTGAAGCGACGGCTCGGCCTGCGGGTCGAGGTGACTTTGGTGCCCGCAGGCAGCCTGCCCCGATTCGAGGGGAAAGGTCGACGCGTGAGAGACAACCGCCCTGCCTGACATGCAACATTGGCGTGGGTTCCCCAGTAGACGGATAACGCCAGCGATCGAGGAGAAGCGAGATGTCCCAGCCACGCCCAGAGGTGATCCGCCGTCGTGATGACGGGGCTATTGAAATTGACTGGAGTGATGGAGTAGCGGCGGGCTACACGCCTCGCCTGCTCCGTGACGCCTGTCCCTGTGCCACCTGTCGGGACCGGCGGGCCGCGCCGGTGGAGCCCAACCCGCTTGCCGTTCTTGACGCTGCCGAATGTGCGCCGCTGACAATCAGCGGCATGCAGCCGGTGGGGCAGTATGCTTACAAAATTGTCTTCTCTGACGGGCACGACAGCGGCATTTATACGCTTGAGTACCTACGCGAGTTGGCGTAGCAAGAGCGTGCGGCTGCGATGGTTACGCCAGCCCGACGGCCGCTGCCCCAACGGCCGCTGCATTGACTACCGCTGCGATCCGGACGGCGTCGTGGCAGGCGTCCTCGCTGACGTCGAGTTTCAGCAGGCTCGCCTCATGGCTTTGCAGGCACATCTCGCATCCTGCCAGGGCCGCACAGCCCAGACTCATCAGTTCGAAGTCGGCCTTGGATGTTTGCGGCTGATTCATTCGGTTCATCCGCAAGCGGGCGGGCCGGGCGGCATAGCTTTCCTTTCCGATCATGTGCCGGAACCGGTAATACACGGTATTCATCGCCATGACGCCAGCGGCCGCAGTCGCATCGGCGAAGACCCCGGCGGCAGCCTCGCCCAGCCCCGCGGTGATATCGGCGGTGAGTGCCTCGACGAGTTGTGGTGATCGGATGAACTGGGCGGCCGCCAAGGCCACGCCGAGGGCCCGGGCGGGCTCGAGGTTTTCGCCGCTGAGGACAGCCGAGAGATTCAGGCGGATGTCCTTGAGGTCTTCGGGCAGGGTCTCGCGAAGGGCATCGAGGGCGGGGGTGTCGATCGACATGCTGAAAATCTCCAAAGCGTCAATTGGTCCGGTGGGCCTTCCGCCCGCAGATTGTAGTCGCTGATTGAATCAGGGGGGGCAAGGATGCTAGGCTCGGCAAAATTTGTTTTTTGCCACCCCCCCTCGCCCACGCTTTCGCCCATGCCTCGCCGCGACGACATCCACACCATTTTGCTGATTGGTTCAGGGCCGATTGTCATCGGTCAAGCCTGTGAGTTCGACTACTCGGGAACGCAGGCCTGCAAGGCGTTGCGGGACGACGGCTATCGAGTTGTTCTGGTCAACTCCAACCCGGCCACAATCATGACCGATCCGGGGACCGCCGACCGGACGTACATCGAGCCACTCACCTGGCAGATGCTTGAAAAGGTGATTGCCGAGGAGAAACCCGATGCCATTCTGCCGACGCTGGGCGGTCAGACGGCCCTGAACCTCGCGATGGAACTGGAACGTCACGGGGTGCTGGAGAAATACGGCGTTGAGATGATTGGCGCCCGGGCCGTGGCGATCAAACGCGGGGAAGACCGCGAGCAGTTCAAGGCGACGATGGAGAAAATCGGGCTCGACACCTGTCGGGGCCGGCTCGTCAAAAGCCTGGCTGAGGCCCGGGAGATTCTCAGTGAGATCGGCCTGCCCGCAGTGATTCGCCCAAGTTTCACCCTTGGTGGCTCCGGATCCGGTGTGGCCTACAACCGGGAGGAATTTGATCAGAAGGTTCAGCGGGGGCTCGACCTGTCGCCCGTCAGCGAAGTTCTTGTTGAGGAGTCGATCCTGGGGTGGAAAGAGTACGAGATGGAGGTGATGCGGGATGCTGACGACAACGCTGTCATCATCTGCGCGATCGAAAACTTTGACCCGTGTGGCGTCCATACCGGCGATTCAATCACAGTCGCGCCGGCGATGACCCTGACCGACCGGCAGTATCAGCAGATGCGAGACGCCAGTTTCGCAGTCATCCGAGCCATCGGTGTTGAGACGGGTGGGTCAAACATTCAGTTCGCCGTGAATCCTGAAACCGGCCGAATGATTGTCATTGAGATGAACCCCCGGGTCAGCCGCTCATCAGCGTTGGCGAGCAAGGCGACGGGGTTTCCGATTGCAAAAATTGCCGCCAAACTCGCAGTCGGCTGGCGGCTGCATGAGCTAGCCAACGACATCACCCGGAAGACGAAGGCCTGTTTTGAGCCGTCAATCGATTATGTGGTGGTCAAAATCCCGCGGTTCGCTTTTGAAAAGTTCCCGGAGGCGGACAGCAAACTCTCGACGCAGATGAAGAGCGTCGGCGAGACGATGGCGATCGGCCGCACGTTCAAGGAGTCCTTCCAGAAGGCATTGCGTGGGCTTGAGGTGGGCTCGTTTGGGTTTGGCTGTGACGGGAAGGATCTCTGGGGGACCCCCCAGCAGCCGTCACTCGATGACATTCGCGGTCGGGTTGCTCGGCCTGACCCGGATCGGGTCTGGTTCCTCCGGTATGCTTTGCTTGCTGGCATGGACCTTGAAGAATTGTATGAGTTGACCGGTATCGATCGCTGGTTCCTCGATCAGTTGTCCCAGATTGTTGACATTGAGAAGGCGGTGCGGGCTGCGGGCAGTCTGGCCGCGGTTGAAGACGGCCTGCTGCGGCGGGCTAAACAAGCCGGTTTTGCTGATCGCCAGCTTGCGATGATGTTGGGCGAAGCCGAACTGGATGTGCGGGCAGATCGCAAGGCACGGGGGATCGTCGCCACCTTCAAAGCAGTTGATACCTGCGCTGCCGAATTCGAAGCTGAAACCCCCTACTACTACTCCACCTGGGAAGACGAGGACGAAACGCCGGCCAAGCCTGCCGGAAAGAAGCGGGTGATGATCCTTGGCGGTGGACCCAACCGTATCGGCCAGGGGATCGAGTTTGACTATTGCTGCTGCCACGCCAGTTTTGCCCTCCGCGAGATGGGCATCGAAAGCGTGATGGTCAATTCCAATCCCGAGACAGTCAGCACCGATTACGACACCAGTGATCTACTGTTCTTTGAGCCTCTGACCAGTGAAGATGTGCTCAATATCGCTGATCGCATCCAGCCCGATGGCGTGATTGTGCAACTGGGTGGGCAGACGCCGCTGAACCTGGCCCGGGCCTTGGCAGCGGCTGGGCTGCCGATCATCGGCACGAGCGTCGATACGATTGAAGAGGCGGAAGACCGGGAGAAGTTTCGAGAGTTGCTCGAGCGACTTGACCTCAAGCAGCCCGCCAGTGGAATCGCCCGGACGCTTGAGCAGGCCCGTCGCGAGGTGACTCGGATAGGCTATCCATCGCTGGTGCGGCCAAGTTTTGTATTGGGTGGCCGGGCGATGGAGATCTGCTACGACCAGGCTCAGTTTGAGCGGTACGTGGCCGAAGCGTTTTTGGTGGCCCAGGGACAGCCTGTGCTAATTGATCGCTTCCTGGAGGATGCCACTGAGGTTGACGTCGACTGCATCTGCGACGGTACCGACGTCATCGTGGCGGGCGTGATGGAGCATATCGAAGAGGCAGGCGTCCACTCCGGTGATTCGGCTTGTTGCATTCCGCCGCATCACCTCGCCCCCGAAACGGTTGCAGAGATCAAGCGGGCTGCAACTGGACTGGCCAAAAGCCTTGGGGTGATTGGTCTGATGAATGTCCAGTTTGCAGTCAAACGCGAGGAGGCCGGGCCGACGCTCTACGTGATCGAGGTCAATCCGCGGGCCAGTCGGACCGTTCCCTTTGTGGCCAAGGCGACCGGTGTGCCGGTGGCGAAGATTGCCGTCAAGGTGATGGCCGGACAGAGTCTTGCCGAGCAGGGGGTGACCACCGATCCGGTGCCTGCGCATGTGAGTGTAAAGGAAAGCGTGTTTCCGTTTGTGAAGTTTGCGGGCGTCGATATTGCTCTGGGGCCGGAGATGCGGAGTACCGGCGAAGTTATGGGCGTCAGCGACAGTTTCAGCCTCGCTTTTGCCAAGGGGCAACTTGCAGCTGGTACGGTTCTGCCGGAACAGGGGACGATCTTCCTTAGTGTCGCCAGTGTGCCAGCCAAAGAGGCGATGGTCGGCCTGGCGCGACGGTTGGTTACGCTCGGTTTCCACCTGATTGCAACCTCAGGGACTGCTCGTGCCCTAACGGAGGCGGGTGTGCCGGTTGAGCCGGTCAAGAAACTTCAGGAGGGACACCCCAACTTGATTGATCACCTGATTGACGGGAAGGTGCAACTGATCTTTAACACACCGCGTGGAAAAGGAGCTCGCACCGACGAGGGACGCATTCGGGCGGCCAGCGTGCTCTACGGTGTGCCCTGCATCACCACCCTGCCAGCAGCCGAGGCCTGTGTGGGCGCGATGGAAGGCCTGCGGAATGCGCCGCTGAAGGTGCAGGCGATGCAGGACCGCTTTGCAACGGCGGCGACGTCAGCCACTCCATGAACCCCGTGAGAGCGGGGTTTTTTCTCAGGCCTTGCTCAGCAGTTTCCATGGCCCATCCTTTCCCCGACGTTCCTCCTCCACCCCGGCCCCTGCTTCCGCCTGATTCGGCTGAGCCGCCGCAGTTGACCGCCCGGACTCTTGATGGCCTTGAGTGGCTGCTCGCCCGCGAGTTGGAAGCCTTGGGGGCGGACGATATCCGGATCGGTCGACGCACGGTGGAGTTTGCGGGAACGACCGAAACGCTCTATCGCAGCGTTCTTGAAAGCCGAACGGCTATTCGGGTGCTCGAGCCACTCGGCCGATTTCGGGCTGACTCGCCCGAGTCGCTCTACCGGGCCATGGCGAGCATTGATTGGGCTGAGCATCTTCAGCCGACGCAGACCTTGCGGGTTGATGCCGTGGTGCACAATTCATTCGTGAACCATTCCCTGTATGCCGCCCAGGTTGTCAAGGATGCGGTGGTTGATCGGCTGCGGGAGGTCCACGGTCGGCGGCCGAATGTGCGTCTGCACGGGGCGAGCCTGCGACTGGCGCTGCATCTGGTCGGGGAGACCGCCACGCTGTTCCGCGATGCGGCCGGGCAGTCGCTCCATCAGCGGGGCTGGCGGCAGGGCGAGGTCGAGGCGCCCCTTTCAGAGGTGCTGGCCGCTGGCCTGCTCGGGATTGCCGGCTGGCAGCCGGGCGAACCATTGCTCGACCCGTTCTGCGGGTCGGGGACGCTTGTCGTCGAGGCGGCAACCCAGGCTGCAGGCATTGCCCCGGGGCTGCCCCGGGCCCGCCGTCGGGGTCACGGTCTGTTTCGCTTCCACGACGTTGACCGAGAGCTTGTGGCCCGCCTCGTTCGTGAACTGGAAGACCGCGTGCAGGCTCCTGCCGGACGGTTTCAGGCCAGCGATCTCGATCCGGCCGCAGTCGCGGCTGCCCGTCAGTCAGCTGCCGCCGCCGGGGTGGCTGACTGGGTTGAGGTGACCCAGCGGCACTTCGAAGAGACGGTGCCGGAGGGGGCTCCCGGGCTTGTCCTCACGAACCCGCCCTATGGCGAGCGGCTGCCCCTGCCGCGAGCGGCCGCCATCTTTCGGCGGCTGGGGGATTGGTTGCGACAGCGATGCGGGGGCTGGCGGGCTGCGGTGCTGACCCCGGTCGAACAAGCAAAGGCAATTGGGCTCAAGCCTCGGCGGCGGGTGCCGGTGCGGAACGGCCCGCTTGACTGTCGCCTGATTGAACTTGAGATTCACGCCCGCGAGTCGGGCGACGTCACCGGAGCCCCCCAGCCTGCACCAGCCAGTGTGCCTGTCACCGGTCGCAGCGTCACCGATCAGGTCGGTGACTTTCGGCGGCGGCTGGCCAAGCGGTCGCGGCATCTGGGACGGTGGGCGAGGCGTCAGGGGATTGAGGCGTATCGCCTCTACGATCGGGATATCCCTGAGATTCCCTTGGTGATTGACCGCTACGGCGACTGGCTGCATGCCGCCGAGTACGAGCGGCCGCATGAACGCACTGCCATTGAGCATGATGTCTGGCTCGACCGGATGGTCGAGGCAGCGGCGGTGGAATTGGGGGTGGCCACGGATCGTGTCTTTCTCAAGACCCGGCGTCGGCAACGGGCGGGTGGCCAGTATGAGAAAGTCGATGATCGGCAGGCGACGCTCTCTGTGGCCGAAGGTGACCTGCAGTTTGCGGTCAACCTGTCTGACTATGTCGACACCGGCCTGTTCCTTGATCATCGTTCGACCAGGGCGCTTGTCCGGGCCGATGCGCAGGGGCGGCGGATGCTCAACCTCTTCTGTTACACCGGCAGTTTTTCCGTGGCGGCAGCGGCCGGAGGAGCGGCAACGACCACCAGCGTCGACCTCTCCAACACCTATCTCGACTGGACCAAGCGAAATCTTGTGAACAACGGGTTTGGGGATGGCCAGCGGCACCGGATCGTTCGTGACGATGCCCGCGGCTTCCTCGAGCATCGTGGCCGCCGCGGTGAGCCGCCCTATGATCTGGCGGTCGTTGATCCCCCGACCTTCTCACGGTCAGCGAAGGCGCCTGATGCTTGGGACGTGCAACGCGACCATGCCGATCTGCTCAATGCCGTTGCCGAAAACCTCGCTGTGGGCGGCATTGTCTACTTTTCAACCAACTTCCGCCGGTTCAAACTGGCAGAAGACCTGCTGGCCTCCCGATATACCGTTCGGGAGATCACCCGGCAGACGATTCCTGAGGACTTTCGCAACGCTCGAATCCACCGGGCTTGGCGAATGATCAAAACAGGGTGAGGAAATGGCCACTTCCACCGGCTCTCGAAGGCGTCTGGTCAAGCCTGGCGGGGCAGCCGGCAAGCGTGGTGCGACCAGAGGCTGGCGTTGCCGCTTGAGGAGTCTGGTCGTCGGACTGCTGGGAGGGGCCATGCTCTTGAGCAGCGGCTGTCATCGGCCCGATCCCCAGCGGGTGCGGGTTATTTCCAGCCTGCCCCGAACCGGGTCAGCTCGGCAGGTGACGGAGTCGATTGTCCGCGGCATTCGCCTCGCGCTTGACGAGGTCAACAGCCGCGTCGGCCGCTTTGAAGTCGAATATCTCGACCTCGATAACGCCAGCGCGGCGACTGGCCGGTGGACCAGCGACGGGGAAGCAGCCAATGCTCGGAGGGCCGCACAGGATCCCGACGTGATGGCTTGCATTGGCCCGCTGAACTCAGGGGCTGCCCGGGTTTCGATGCCGATCCTCAACTATGCCGACCTGCTGATGGTTTCGCCGGCGACAACGGCTGTTGGCCTGACGAAACCCGGACTGGGGATGCCAGGAGAGCCAGCTATCTATCGCCCCACCGGGCGGTTGAACTTCATTCGGGTTGTGCCCGCAGATGACCTGCAGGGGCCGTTGGCCGCCACCTGGGCGTTCGGCCGCGGGCTGCGACGGGTGTACGTGATTGATGATGCCGGGAGTTACGGCAGAGGGCTGGCCAGCCTCTTTGCCGATCGCTGCCGGGAGCTCGGCATGCCTGTGCTGGCACATGTTTCCATCGATCCGCAGGCGACTGATTTCAAAGCGTTTGTCGCATCAGTTCTCGCGGCTGATCCTGACCTCATTTACTTTGGCGGGACCACGCGAACCAAAGGTGGGCAGCTGGCTCGGGACCTCGGGGTGGCCGGCTGCGAAGCGGTGCTCTTGGTTCCTGATGGCTGCTGCGAGCAGGCCTTCATTGACGCCGCCGGGGAGGCTGCTGTCGAGGCTCGCTGCTTTGCGACCTCCGGTGGCCTGCCGCCGGAGCAGTTGACCGGACGGGGGCGGGACTTTTTCGTTGCCTACCGTGACCGGTATGGCAGCCCGCCGGAGGCGTCTGCTGTCTATGGCTATGAGGCGATGCGGGTGGTGCTGCGGGCACTTGCCACTGCCGGAAGGAAAGATCGTCGGGCTATCACGGATGCTGCACTGGCGACCCGCGATGAGGATGGCCTGCTTGGTCGCTGGAGCGTGGACGCCAATGGCGACACCACGCTGCGAGAACTCTCGGTGTACGCCGTTCGGGGTGGGCGGTTTGTTTTTGAGGAGACCATTGCGGCAACTGGCATGGGCGACTGAGACACCAGCAGGTAAGACTCAGGGGCTGTCATTTCTGCCGACACGGACTGGATCCAGACACGTGAACCTGTCTTCCTTTTTCCAACAATGTGTCATCGGCCTCATCGATGGAGGGGTGCTCGGCCTGATTGCCGTTGGCTACACGTTGGTGTACGGCACGGTCGGCTTGATTCACCTGGCCCACGGTGATGTGGTGATGCTCGGTGGTTGCCTGGCATTGTTCGCGCTGTCGCTGGTGGAACCGCTGGCCCTCGATCCGGCTCTGGGTTGGCTGGCCATCATTGCTGTCACGCTTGGGTGTGGCTTCTGCTGTGGCAGCCTTAATGTCGCCATCGATTGGCTGATCTACCGTCCCCTGCGGCAGTCGGCCCCACTGGCCCCGCTGGTTTCTGCCGTCGGCGTGTCGTTGATTCTAATGAACGTCGGCATGCTCTGGCTGGGGTCGACGGACCAGGCATTTCCGGAAGTGCTTCCAGGGAACGTCAAACTGGCTGCAGGACTTCCCGTGACCACTGCTGATTTGCTGGTCTTGAGCCTGGTCCTGCCAGCCTGGGGCGGGCTCACGCTCCTTCTGCGGCGGACCCGTCTCGGGCGATCGCTCCGCTCGGTCGCGGCGGTCTCTCGGGCCGCGGCGCAGCGTGGAGGGGCGGACCAGTTTCTCACCGCCACCTTTTTCCTGGGTGGGTTTCTGGGTGGCGTGGCCAGTGTCGCCGCCGGGATTCACACCGCTACCATCAACTACCAGTCGGGCTACCAGACGGGCCTCTATGCTTTGACTGCTGCCGTGCTTGGTGGCATTGGCAGTGTGCCGGGGGCCATTGTTGGAGGTGTGCTGGTCGGCCTGATCCGGAGTGTGTCGACCGCTGCTCTCGGGCCCCGCTGGGCCGCGGCCGCGGTGTTCCTGATGCTGATTGTCATCCTGGCCTTTCGGCCGGAAGGGTTGTTCGGCCAGCAGCGACGCGCGGGAGAGGCAGGATGACCACGGCACGCACAGGTTCAGCCACCCGCTGGCTTCGGTCTGCTACATTCTCAGAAGGGCTTGTCTTCTGCTTGCTGGCGGTTGCCCCGCTGGCCATTCCTGGGTTTGCCGGTGGGCTCGGTGGGCAGGTGACCTCGGTTTTGATCCTCTGTATTGCAGCCTTGGGGCTCAATGTGATGGTGGGATTTGCCGGGTTGCTGCATCTGGGCATCGCGGCCTTCATTGGAATTGGCGGGATGACGCTGGCGATCCTGACGGTGCCCACGAATCCACTTGAGATTGGCTTTCTGCCGGCTGTTGTGGTGAGCCTCGTGGTGACGACCTGCGTCGGCATGCTCCTGGGCGGCCCGACGCTCCGGCTGCGGGGTGATTCACTTGCGGTCGTGACTCTGGTGTTTGGTGAGGTTGTCCGGGTGCTCCTGCGGAACCTGGAGGAGATCACCGGGGGGATGCAGGGGCTTGGGCCGGTTCCGCCACCAGGGGCCGGGGTGGTCATCGCGGGAATCGACCTGGGCCGGAGTTTCGTCATCGATTCGCGCTGGTTCTACTACCTTGCCCTCGCGGTGCTGGCCACGGTAGTGGCCCTGCTGCACGGCGTCGAACGATCGCCGCTGGGCAGGGCATGGAGTGCCGTTCGGGAGGACGCGTTGGCTGCGGCGACGCTGGGTATTTCGGTCACCCGGGTTCGGCTGTCGGCCTACGCACTGGCGGCGGCACTGGCCGGCGTGGCTGGCTGTCTGTCGGTGGCGAGTCTGGGAACGACCGGTGACCCCAACGTCTTTGGCTTCAGCCGTTCCGTGGCCATTCTTTGTGCGGTCATTCTCGGTGGGCTGGGCAGCATTCCCGGGACGCTGGTTGGCGTGACGATCCTTTTTGGGTTTGACATCATGGTCATTCCCTGGGCGGATGCCTGGCTCCAGCAGATGCAGCCCCAGGCCTGGACAACGGGGCCGCTCACGTTGGGGAGCTGGCGACTTGCCTTGGTGGGGATCGCCCTCATTGTGATGATGCGGTTTCGCCCTGAGGGGCTCGTACCTTCACGTCGCCTGGCAGCGGAACTCCATGAGGTTCACCGATGAACCGTTGGCGGTCCTCCCCGCGTCGGACTGTATCCCTGCCCCAGGCAGATATTCCGTTGTTGGATGTTGGTCGGCTGACGATCCGTACCGACAAGACGGTGCTTGTCGATGAGCTCGAGTTTGATGTCACTGAGGGGAGTATGGTGGCACTGCTCGACGCGGGGCGTGGCCGAAGAACGGCAGTGCTTGAATGTATTGGGAACATCCGGCCGGCCTCGTCAGGGGCGGTGCGGGTGGAGGGGCACCGGTTGAAGCGAGCATTCACCGCTGCGACCTTTTGGGGAGTGCTGGGGACAGGGTTGCTCGTCGGTCTGCTTGCTGCTGCCGCAGCGGTTGATGTTGATCGACTCTGGCTGGCTACCGTGAAACGAGGCTTGGCGGTCGATGAGCCATTCACTCCAGCCACCTTCGGTAAACGGATTCGAAGTTATTTTCGCGCTGAACTCGCGATCGATCGCCTTGCGGGAAACTGGCGGATTGTCACCGCAGATGGACGGAAGGTGCTAGCCGTTCGTCGAGATCTTGAAGAGGCCCGGGAACTGCGGCATCAGTTACAGGCGGCAGTGACTGCCCGGCGCACCGGCCCGGGCACGATTCCTGATCTGTCAGACCTTGTGGGGGATGCCAACGAGCCGCGGCGGCGTCTCCCGCTGGACGAGGCCACGTTTGCTCAGTTGGCTGGCGGCAAGCGTCTGATCAGGCTGCGGGGCTGGACCGCCCTTGGTGCCGGGATGACGCTGGGCATTGCCCTGGCGTTGGCGTTCTGGCAACGCGGGCGGCGGTCCGCTCAGGTTGCTGCCCGGGCTGGCGTGGCCCGCACGTTCCGCCAGCCACGGGTCTTTCCGGAGATGACGGTCTTTGAAAATCTCCTCGTTGCGGTCGAACAAAAGCGAGACGGCACCAGTTGGGTCCAGCGACGCTCGGGGAGAGGCGGGGCTACTCCGACTGAGGAGGCCGACGCCTGGCTGGCATGGTGCGATCTCGCAGACAGCGGTGAGCTGCCGGCTGGAGGGGTGTCCTGGTTTGACAGGCGTCGGCTTGAACTGGCCCGGGCACTAGCCATCCAGCCGCGGTTGCTCCTGGCGGATGATCCAGCGGAGGGACTTGATAGCGACCAGCAACAGGCGGTTGCCATGCTGCTTCGGGACGCACAGCAGCGGGGAGTGGCAATCGTGCTGACAGCCGGCGCGACCGGGCCGCTGACTGAGGCATGCGATCGAACCATCTTCCTGGAGCGGCAGCCCGCTCGCTGAGGGCACGGTGGTCTAGGGTGCAGCAGGGCCGTGAAGGCGTCTGCTACGGGCTGCTGGTGATGATGTCGAGGATGGCTGCGCCATGATCGGCCAGCCGCTTTTCGCCAATGCCCCGGCAGCGGAGCAACGCCGCAGGGGAGGTAGGCTTTTCCCTCGCGATGGACCGCAAGGCTTTGTCGTCGACGATCGTCCAGGCGGGCTTGCCTCGTTGGTCGGCGATCGTGCGGCGCCATTTCCGCAGCCGCTCAAAGAGATCTCGGTCGACCCCCTCCCAGTCATCGGCGTCACTCTTTGCTCGAACCGTCTTCTTCAGCCGGGGTTCAAGAAGGGTGACGTCCCGCTCGTTGCGAAGCACCTCCCACGATCGGGCATTGAGGGTCACAACCGGCCGGTCGCCGCTGCTGCGGGAGAGGTAGTCTTGGTCGAGCAGTTGGTGCACAAGATTCTCGCAGGTGCGTTGGTCGAGATCAGCGAGTAGGCCGTAGGTCGAGAGTCGGTGGTGACCGTGGCGATCGATCGCGGCTGTCCTGGCACCACGCAGGACCTCACTCAGGTGACGCACCCCGAAGCGTTCACCGACCCGGGCCACGCACGAGATGATTTTCTGTGCGGTAATGTGGCTATCGGACAGGTTTTGGGTTTCGCCGAGGCAGATATCGCAGCCACCGCACGAGGTCGGCTCGTAGGACTGCCCGAAATACTCCGAGAGGGCTGCATGTCGGCAGCGGGCGGCCTGGGCATACCGCCGCATCTGGTGGAGATGAGTGAGCTGAGATTCAATCAGCCGCTCAGCCTCGTCAGCTTCGAGTTCAGTCGCGTCCATGCCTCGTCGGATCAGAGATTCCCAACTGAAGACGTCGGCGGCGGAATAGAGCAGCACGCATTCAGCGGCAAGGCCATCCCGGCCGGCCCGTCCTGTTTCCTGCTGATAGGCCTCCAAGCTCTTCGGTAGCGCCGTGTGAAGAACGAGCCTGACATTCGAGCGATCGATGCCCATGCCGAAAGCGACCGTGGCCACCACGACATCAAGGGTTTCTTTGGCGAAGGCCTCTTGCGTCCGATGTCGCTGCGTCGCTTCGAGACCAGCATGATACGGATGGGCAAGTAGGCCAGCAGCGGTGAGGCGGGCGGCCAGCTCCTCAGTCTCGCGCCGTGAAATGCAATACACAATGGAGGCCTCGCCGGCGTGGCGGCCAAGAATCTCCAGGGTCTGTCTGGTCTTGTCGGTCCGCGGCACCACTCGGTAGGTCAGATTGGGCCGGTCAAAGACGCCGACCAGGGTCTCAGGCTCACGAAGGTGCATCTGCGCGGCGATATCGTCCCGCACCCGCGGCGTGGCCGTGGCGGTAAAGGCATGGACGCTGGCCTGCGGGAAGCGTTCCCGGACGGCCGCTAGTTGCCGGTATTCAGGTCGGAAATCGTGGCCCCACTGGCTGATGCAATGGGCCTCGTCGATGTTGATGCGGCTGACACCGACAGCCGTCAGGGTGTCGAGCAGGCCGGTGTTGAATAGCCGTTCCGGCGCAGTGAACAAAAGCCGCAGGTCACCGGCACGCAGCCGGTCGTAGACCCGCCGGCGTTGGTCGAGCGACAGCCCTGCATGAATGGCTGCTGCTGGATAGCCGATCGCCTCAAGGGCGTCGACCTGATCCTTCATCAGCGAGACCAGCGGAGAGATGACGATGTCGGTGGTCTCGTCGAGCAGGGGGGGAAGCTGGTAGCAGAGACTTTTGCCACCGCCAGTGGGGAGCACCACCAACGAGTCGCGGCCACCTGCTGCCGCCGCGATGGCTTCCGCTTGCAGGGGGCGAAGTGTGTCAAATCCCCACCAACTGCGGAGGGTATCTCGCAGGGAATCCGCGAAGGCAGCGGTGTCAGTGTCAATCGTGGGGTCTTCCTTACCTGCCTGCCTTGCCATCGCCGTCGACTCATCCTTGTGTCGTTGCCTGCTGTGTCACAGGGTGTCTACTGAGAAGCCAGAATAGCATTTCGGCCTCAACGGTGAGCGGAGCGTCCATCGAGAAACTGGTGCAGACGTGGGACCATGGCGAGCGTTTGTGCCTCCGAAACCCCTCTTGATTGACCTCGGGCAGGCTGGGAGAGTCCGTCCCGATGGTCTCACATTCTCCTTCCTGTCGCGGATTTTCTTTCCGGCGTCAGTCACTGCAGTGGCTGGGCAGGCTGGGGGTGTGGGGACTGACCCTTTCTGCAGTAGCGACAGCTGCACAGAAAGAGTCCTTGCCGCCGCTGGAGCAAACGGAGGTGGCCCCAGCAGGCCCGATGGCCTCGGATGGCATGTTCCTGCCGGCTCGGGATGGTGGCAAGCTCTGGGACCGGACGCTGCAGACGATTGCGGCTGACTGGCCTGTCGTGCGGACGATCCCCCCAGACTTCGCGGCGATGCCACCGCGGGCCGGGCGGATCGAGTCGGCCTGGGTGGAGCCACCAGCAAAAACCACCGTCAGTGGCCTGCCGGCCGGTTCGGCGTGGTCTCCCCAGCGACAACGGGTGGTCGTGCAGGTGCTGCCTGCCGCCGGAGGTGTCTGGATTGACGCGGTTGTCGAAACCCAGTCACTGGCTGATCTGGACACCAGCCTGATGCCCGACCGCGTGACGCTGACAGGCGGCTGGGAGACCGACATGCGCGGGCAGCAGGCGGTCGATGCGACCACGCACCTAGCGGCTCGCCTCGCGCCGACGGCAGAGCCGATCTATGCCCTCCCACGCCCCAGCGA
>WTHB01000110.1 GCA_011523305.1 Planctomycetaceae bacterium
GGCTGATCGTTCATGCGTGGAGGGAGGATTTCGAGGGGGCTTGGCTGGCGAAGGCGGTTCGCTCCGGGCCGGCCGCGTATCCGGGCAGGAGTCTGCGGCAGCAGCCGCCCGGATTCTAAGGTCTGGCTCAGAAAGGTGTGCAAGGGATGGTGCGGCTGCTGGCGATGCTGCCGGGGAGTGGTAGACTGCATGAGTCGCGGGCGTAGCTCAGTTGGTAGAGCACTAGCTTCCCAAGCTGGTTGTCGCCGGTTCGAACCCGGTCGCCCGCTCTGCCTGTTCGGCATATCGGGGGATGAATAACCCTGTTACGTGCTGATGCGGTTGGTGGTTGAACTGGGGTGGCTGAACGGGGCAAGTCCGTTCAGGGGCGCTCTGCACCAAACATGAGATTGCCACCAGCCTCAAGTTGATGACGCAGGTCAATCACCTCATTGGTGAGCAGGTCGATGTGCCACTGCATTTCATCGATGAGCGACGGCACGTAGTCGGGTCGCTTTACCATCTCAAGCCGGATCTCGGCCATCGCCAGCATCGTTCGCAGTCGATCGATGTTGATGGCGGTTACGGCAGGCAGTTTGACCTCTGTGGTCCGGGCACTGGCCCGCAGTGCTGTCTTCAGATCGGCCCGGGCATTGGAAACGGCCACCTCGGCTGAAGCCAGATTAGTCTGCCGGGCGGTCGTGCGGGGATGCTCCTTGGCAAGAGCCAGCTGGCGGCGGGTCAGTTCGACATGATTGGCCAGCCGGTGCGACTCACGCGGACCGACGGCACGGTCGACCAAGCGATTCACCCGTTCGGCCCGTTCCAGATTGAGCTTGGCCAGTTCAAACTGGCGTTCGGCATACCGCACCTGAAGTTCTGCCGGGGTGAGGTCGGTGAGATCGTGTTCAATAATTTGGGCAGTGTCATCCTCAGCGGCCGCTGGTGGTGGGCTCCACCAAAGGCGGGTGCATCCGCCGGCAATCAGCAGGCACATAAGCAGCCTAAGTACTGCTGCAAGGGGACGTCCGCTGCAGCACGCTCTTTTGGTAGATGGTCTGGCCCGAAATGTGCTGCAAAGTTTGGTTGGTGGCATCGTGGTCTCCTTTTGCGTGACAAAGGCCCCTCCTTCGGCATAGTATGCGTTGGGGCGGCCGCGGTTCCCGCGGTGCCGAAACAGAGTGTCTCAGTGATGCACCAATCAAAGGGGGGCGATCATGGAACATCCTGCTGAAATGCCTTGGGACAGCGACCGGCTGCGGCTTGCCGCCAACCGGCTCGACACGCTGCCGGCCGATGTTGAAGCCCGTTACGTCTGCGATTCGTGCGGCGAAGAAATTGTCGTCCCGATCGATCTCACGGAGGGACAGCATCAGGACTACGTCGAAGACTGTCCGGTCTGCTGTAATCCCATGGTGCTGCACGTCGATATTGCCGACGATGGCGAGCCGATGATTCGCAGCGAGCACGAGTAGGCTCAGGCGCCGATCGGGCTGAGACCGGGATGTGTCGCGCGATAGTCCCATGGTGGAACCGGGGAGGACTCGGCCCAGAGTCCGCGGCGGGCAGATCGGGCTTCTTCCTGGACGCCGCTGAGTGGGCTGCCACTGGTCGGGTCAGCCCAGGCGGCACCTGCCGCAACGAGAACGCGGCTGATGTCCCGGCCATCGAAGGACACTTGGCAGATTGCCCGCCCTTGTGGGTCGCGGCCGAGGACGACGACAGCGATCAGTTTGCCGAAGACCTGTTCAGCGAGTGCCTCGCGGGCCTGCTGTCCATAGGGCTGCCCCGGTTCAGGAGCATCGATGCCAGCGAGGTGAACTTTCTGCTGTCGGCCGGCGGTGTCGAGACAACTGATGGAGTCACCGTCAGAGACGCCGATGCACCGCCACCAGGCAACGGCAGGGGCGGCCGGACCTGTTGAGGCGACCACGGTTGTCGGCTGGCCGGAAGGCTGAGGACTGGAGGCGTGTGCTGGTGGGCTCGCAGATGCAGGCGGCGTGGCTGCCGGAGCGGGCTGGGCGGCGAGCAGGCTCCCTGGGGTCGCCGGGATGGTGACTGCCAGCGCATGGGGCTGGGGTTGGCTGGCATCAATGGCGACGGTGGCCCAGGTGCCAGTTGAGGCCGGACGAGGTGGCGGTGGTGGTGCCGCCTCGGCCACGGGCGGGGTGGCTGCCGGTGGTTGCGCTGCCGCCGACGCGGCGGGCGGCTGGCTCGCCCCCCAGTCACTGGCTGGGCTGGCCGCCGGGGCCGCGGCAGGTGGCGGCGGGGGCATGACGGCTGGGGCCGCAGCCCACTGCGTCGGTGGTGTGCCAGCAGGGGGCAGGATGGGCTTGCCGGCCAGGACAGGTGCCGCGGCGGGAAAACGAAACGGCTGCGGTGCGTAGTGGGTGACGTGTGGCACTGGCAGTACGGCGCCTGGGCCAGAGGCCGTCTGCACGGTGAACCACCAGGGACGGCGGGTAACTGGCGGTGGAGGAACGTAGCCTGGGTTCTGTATCCGCATGACCGGCATCCGCACGACCTGGTGGGCAGGCGGCGGAGCAACGAAGACCTGCTGTCCCCAACCGACCTCGGCCAGCAGGCAGCCGGTGAGGGCAACGACCGCCAGCCAGCGGTGTGGCAATGTCCGCGTTCGTCTCAACGGCTCGTGTGAGGTCTGACGGTGTATCACGGGAATCTCGCGCGAGCGCTGGGCCTGGGGGGTGCCGAAACACCGGCTCTCATAATTTCGGCAGCCGTCCCAAATGCACGCCGGTATTTTCTCTCGAGGTTTCCCGGACTTCATGGCTTGCCCCAGTTGCCGGCCTGTCGACGTTTTGCCTGGCCCGCCCGGTCAGGGATCGCCGATCCGATGCCGTCGGGTGGTTGCGATAGACTGATCAAGTGGGCGTACGGAAAGTGGACTTTTGGTTGGTTTCAACCTCACGAATACCGGCAAGGGCAGCCTGCATCATGAATCTGTTCCTCACGCGTGGTGCTGCCGTCATGCTGGCCCTGCTTGCCGTCGGGCGGATGCCCTGCACAACGGCCGCCGAGCCTGCACCGCCGCGTGCCGAGGCAGGCCAGGCGTTTGATCCTCAGCCGCTGGTCAGCCGGGCAGAGCGGGCAGGGCTGCGGGTCTTTCAGAGTCGCCACCTGGTGCTGATCACCGACCGACCACCACGGCAGGGGGACGGCCTGGCGGAGTTGCCCGCCATCTTCGATGAGGCCTTCGGCGTCTGGTGCGGGCACTACGGTTTCGACCCGGCCAGCCTTGCCCAGTGGCGGGCTTGCGGCTGTCTGGTTGTCGATCGCGAGACCTTTCGGGCGGCCGGCCTGCTGCCTGCGACCGTCCCTGAGTTTGCCAACGGCTACTGCGACCACCACCGCTTCTGGCTGTCTGATCAGTCAAACCCCGCCTACCGGCGGCACCTGCTGCTGCACGAAGGGGTGCATGCCTTCACCGCCACGCTGCGGAACCTCAACACGCCCACCTGGTACACAGAAGGGATTGCCGAGTGGCTGGCGACCCATCGGCTGGAGCCGACAGCGCCCCGCTTTCGGCACACGCCATTGCCGGCGTCGCCCGAGGACGTCGAGCAACTTGGCCGCATCGAAATGATCCACCGGCTGCGGGCAACCCAAACCTGCCCAAGCCTCGAGGCACTCTTCAGCCTGCGGCCAACCCTGCATGGCACGATCTCTTCGTATGCAGCAGCCTGGGCCGGTGTCAGTTTTCTGGCCGATCATCCCCGCTATGCCCGAGCCTTTGCCACGATTGAGCGAGGGCCACTCGATGCAGCACTCACGCAGCGGCTCAGGCAGCAGCCCGGCTGGAATCCAGCCGCTGCCAGCCGTGACTTCGATGCCTTTACGGAGACCCTCGACTACGGGTACGACCTGTCACGGATGGTGATTGACTGGGCCCCGGGGCAGCCGGTGCCCGCCGCCGGGGCTGTGACCCAGGTGCAGGCTGAGCGGGGCTGGCAGCACACCGGCTGGCAGGTGCAGGCAGGCCGGGGCTATCAGCTGCAGGCTTCTGGCCGTGTGAGGGTGGGCCGCCTCCGGCAGGCCAGCGGGACGCTCGACCTCGAGAGTACGGCCAACGGCATTTCAATCGACTGGTACCGGGGTCGGCCGATCGGGCGGCTGCTGGCCGCCCAATGGGATGACCATCCACAGGATGGTGGTCGTCCGCGGTTCACCGTGCTGGGGGAGGGCGAGGCGATAACGATCACGGCAGCGGCCACTGGCCCGCTCTATGTGAAGATCAACAACCCGCCGGCCAATCTGTCGGATGCCGGTGGAAGCCTGGCCGTGCAGATCGCTAGCGTTTCTTCTTCTTCGACTCCGGAGAAGGCGGAGTCGACTCCTCGCCGCTGACGAGGTTGAACACAAACTCGTTGGGGCCGTCGGCGGTAATCGTCGCCGAGAGCGTCGTCTCGGCGTTGTATCGCGCCGGCAGGGTTTCGGTCGGCACTTTGCCTGACTCCTCCACTCCTGGCATCGTCGATGGCGGCGGGTCCATCAGTTCGATCACCGAAATCATCACCTGGCGGTCACCGAGTGCCACCCGTCCGCTGAATTGTCCGTCACGAATCGGCACGACGTCGTTCAGCCCCAGTTTGACGGTCGTGAAGATCAGTCGTCCCTCAGGGAGCGGCTCCCCGTCAAGCGTGACCTTTCCTGTGACATACGACTCAGGATTTTCCGACGTATTTGAGGAGCATCCGGTCACGACAACTGTCAGCCAAGCGAGGACGACGACGCAATAAGCCCAGCTTGTATGACGAGGATTGTTCATTGACTCGGGTGTTCCGTTGGACGTTCTTCTAGGAAATTACTCGTTAATGGCAGTAGTAGACCGCCTGCCGCAATGAGGCCGATTCACGAAATGATCGGGTCACCTCTTGCGACCATTTTTTAGAGCCCGCTCACGACTGTGCCGTCATCCCGGGTTGCCAGTTGTGCGAGCGTTTCCAGGGCGGTTCCTTCGTTCAGGAAGCGAACAGCCCCGTCAGTGAGCAGCACCATGGTGCCGCCAGGGTGCTCTGAGTTGAGCGGTGCGTTTGGAGCTCCAGCGCCACCGTTGCCACTATTGACCCCGTACGACGAAGTGTTCCAGCCAGCACCGTTGTTGTCCTTATTATTAATCGTGTATCGAACAGTTGCTACGTTGTAGACACTGTTTTGGGTTTGGCTCGTGCCGACTGTGCCGAGGGCAATGCCGAAGCGAGAACTTGGATTCCAGTGTTGCTCGTTACCGCTTGTGTCGATGAGCACACCACTTTGCTCACCGATTGCGATGGTGTTACTCGTGCCGTCAACAATGTCTTTCATCGAAGTGTGATTGTTGATAAGGAGAACGCCTCCTCGAGAAACCTTGCGACCACCACCACTACTGACGCGTGTTTCAGTGAATCCTGTAATCAACCCCTCTGCTGCACCAGAGATCGCCGTGTAGCAGGATGAGGCGTGTTTATCGCTGAACGAATCAAACTCTGCAATCGATGCTGAAGGGCAGCGGACTTGCGGGATTAAGATATTTCTTCCAGCTACGGGATTAATCATGCTGGAAGTCGCAGCTTCTGTCTCGATATCACTTCCGAGTTGGACTTCTTCAAGATAGGCCAGCAGGTAGCAGAGCCAGCCGCGACCGCCCCAGCCGCTAGGGTTAGCCCCGGCATTTCCGTACGGGGTTTGGTTCCGCGAGACTCCGGGAGGAAACCGCTTCAGGGCATCGTGATGATTATGAAGTGCAAGACCGAGCTGCTTCACTTTGTTGGTGCAGGCGGTTCTTCTGGCGGCTTCACGAGCCTGTTGAACCGCGGGCAGCAGCAGGCCGACGAGCACGCCAATGATGGCAATCACGACGAGCAGTTCGATGAGCGTGAAGCCCTCACGCGAGAGATTGTGTTTCGAAGCCATGGCAACACCCCAGTAGGAAGAAGAAAAGATGAGGGAGGAAGACCCCCGCAACACCACCCCGTCGATCAACCCTTCCATTATCGCATGAAAACGACCCCGCTCCTATCGGGTAAACACATGACCCACACTCAATTCGGCTTGACGCACCAAATATCCCCCCCAAAAAAAGGGGGGGCCTGCTCACTTCGCCAGCGGTCGTGTCATTTCAACTGGGATCACCCATTCGTCGTACTGCTCGGCGGTGAGCAGGCCAAGGGCGACGGCGGCCTCTTTCAGGCTGGAACCGTCGGCATGGGCCTGCTTGGCGATCTTGGCGGCATTTTCATAGCCGATGTGGGTGTTGAGGGCCGTCACCAGCATCAGCGAGTCATCGAGATGATGCTGAATGCGGGCCAGGTTCGGCTCAATGCCCGTTGCGCAGTGCAGCCGCATCGAGTCACAGCCATCGGCAATCAGGTCGGCACTCTCCAGCACGTTGTGAATCATCACCGGCTTGTAGACGTTGAGTTGGAAGTTGCCCTGGCTGCCTGCGAAGGCAACGGCGGCATCATTGCCGAAGACCTGGGCGCAGACCATGGTCAGGGCCTCGCACTGGGTCGGGTTCACCTTGCCCGGCATGATTGAACTGCCCGGCTCGTTCTCGGGGATGGTGATCTCGCCGATGCCACACCGTGGCCCGCTGGCCAGCCAGCGGATGTCATTGGCAATTTTGAGCAGGGCCATCGCCAGGCCTCGTTCGGCGGCGCTGACTTCGACCAGGGCATCGTGGGCGGCGAGGGCGGCAAACTTATTGGCCGCCGAGACAAACGGATGCCCCGTCTCCTTCGCGATGAAGGCAGCCGCTGTGTCACCAAACTTGGGGTGGGCATTGAGGCCCGTGCCAACGGCCGTGCCACCGATTGCCAGTTCATAGAGCCCCGGCAGGGCCCGCTCGATCCCCGCGAGGCGATCATCAAGTTGGGATCGCCAGCTGGAGATCTCCTGACCGAGGGTGATTGGGGTTGCATCCTGCAGGTGAGTGCGGCCGATCTTGACGATGTCGGCATACCGCTTCTCGAGGTCCGCAAACGTATCCCGAAGCTGACGGACTGCTGGGAGCAGGCGGCCGTGAATGGTCTCAACAGCAGCAATGTGCATCGCCGTCGGGAAGGTGTCGTTTGACGACTGGCCCCGATTGACATCGTCGTTGGGATGAACCGGCTGCTTGGAGCCCATCGTTCCACCAGCCAGTTCGATCGCCCGGTTCGAGATGACCTCGTTGGCATTCATGTTCGACTGCGTGCCGCTACCAGTCTGGAACACCACCAGCGGAAAGTGGTCGTCAAGCGTGCCGGCAATCACCTCGTCAGCCGCTTGGACGATCAGGTCAACCTTGTCAGCTGGCAGTTGTCCAAGTTCCCCGTTGGCCTGGGCGGCGGCCTTTTTCAGGATGCCGAGGGCTCGCTTGACGGCCCGACCCCACTGGAAGCGGTCGACGCCGATCTTGAAGTTGTCTCGCGACCGCTCGGTCTGGGCTCCCCAGTAGCGGTCGGCGGGCACCTGCACCTCGCCCATGCTGTCAGATTCAATACGGAACGACGGGGCAGGCTGCGACACAGGGTGGTCCTTTCAGAAAGAAGAGCACAGAGGCAGGGCACGTGAGCCCCTGATTGTCAGACGGTCCCCTGCTGTTTTCAACCCGTCGGCGGCAGCCGGTTAGCGCGACCGGGGCAGGAAGCGACCGCTCACCGGCGGTCGGGCGTGTCGGCAGCAGTGGCAGTCTTCAGGGGCAGCGGTTCGCTTAGTGCCAGGGCCAGCCAGCCGTCCCAGCTGACCGCCTGAGAGGCAATAAGGTCGCGGAGGCCGGGATGGTCAGTCACCTTGGCGGGCAGCACCACCAGCGGCCGTTCCTTTGGAAAGATTTTGCCGAAGATCGTTCGCAGGGCGAACTCAATCCGTCCGCGATGCCCCGGGCCGCTGATGCGAATCGGGCCCTCCCGCTCCAGCAGCACCCGGTTGCCGACTGCCACCGGCTTGTAGCAGACCTGCCCGATCACGTCATACCAGTCACGACGGCCGCTTTCGAGCGCGTCGATTGCCACCTTGACGTTGACCAGCCCATCGGCGAACTCAACCCGAATCGGCTCGATGGCTTCGAAGGTCACCGTCACACCTTCCGGCAGATCGTCAGGGAGTTTGGGTTCACGACCGAGCCGTTCGAGTACCCGGGTGAACAGGGCTTCGAGAGAAAGTCGTTCTCCTGCGATTCCGAGCTGATCGAAGGCGTTGTTGAGGGTGGACTGGTGCACCTGCATGCCGAACAAGGCGCCGGCCGGCTCGCGGGGTCGCGGGGTGTGGGCAGCGAGTTGATTGTCGGCGTGCAGCCGCAGTCGCAGGGTGGCGGTCTCGTCGGTCGTTTCCATGAAGGGTGTCGGAGCAAGCCCCAGCCCCACCAAGGGATTCCAGACGTTCTCTTCAACCTGTTTCGAGAGGGCCGCGAACTTCTCCTCAGCCTCACGATTGCACTGCCGGCATGACTGCCAGACGATTTTCTGGGCGACTTCCCGGTTGGCCTCCGGCAGATTTTCAGCGTGCTGATTCTTTGCGAGCGTCCTCAGCAGGGAGCCCATCAGCGGGACCGAATCGAAACTGGTCGAGACGTCCATGAGCCGCGCCCGGTTCGAGGCCGATGCCGTCGCCGGCCCGACGAGCAGCCCGTCCTGACAGATTTTGACGGGCTTCCAGACGGTGAAGGAACCAGAACCGCTGGAGGTCAGTGAGATGGGGCCAGCGTCGGTAATGCCGTAGGTATTCAGTTCTCCATCCACCGTGAGGGTGAAGCAGATCTCATCGCTGTCAGGGACGAGGCGAATCGAGGTGGTCTGCGCGACCTCTCGGCGGCCCCGGACGGGTCTGCCGAGTACGGTTTCATTGAGGCCTTCGGTGCGGCGCGTGGTCTCGGGCATCAAGCGGGTGAGAAATGTCTCGCGGAGCGAGATGCGAAGATTGGGGGCGGCGTACTGATGGCTGATCGCAAGGAGCAGATCACCGCTTGCTGCAGGGGTGAAGGCGGTCACGGCTGCGGCTGCCTGTTGCACCGCAGCGGCATGCGGAGCGGTGGCGTCTGACTCAAACTGCTCAACGGCAGCCAGCAGGTCAGCGACGTAGACGCTCGTATTGCTGCGGTCAGCGGGCTGGTCAGCCGTGGCTATCGTGGCTTCGTGAGTGGCGGCCAGCGTTGTGGCGGCCTGCCAGAGCTCGCTGCGGCGGTTGATTGCAAACGCCACCCGTCTGACTTGGCTGGCGAGGTCCTCATCATTCACGCTGTCGGCAACGGCCAGTCCATCTGAAACACAGCGGCTGAGGTCACCAAGGGCCGTGCCGGCAGCGTCGCTGGCAAACGAGTGCGTGGTCAGCACCCGCTCGATGGCGTCGGTTGACCGCGCAATCCAGACCTCAATGTCCCTATATGCCGAAGGCCGCGGAGAGGCCTCCGCGGCCAGGTCATCTAACTGCCGCAGGAGCGCTGTCGGCGGTGGCCAGACTGTTTGCGGACCATGATCTGCTGACGATCGGGCCTCAGGTTTCTGGCGAAGCTGTCCGAACCGATCGCGGATTCGCTCGTTCGGCCGGAGCCGTTCAAGCAGTCGTTTGACGGGTGCGTCAGGCGGCTCGGCCTGTTGTGAAGCGTTGGCTGGATCGGGCGGCGGCGTCGGAGCGGCCGGTGCTGCTTTCACCGGGTCTGGGGCGGAGTTTTCCGAAAGCCGTCTGACAATGCGTTCCCGTGGGCTTTCGACCGGCTTCGCCACCGGCACCGGCTTGGTGGTAACCGCCTTGGACCAGTTGTCACGGTCAGGATCGACCCACGAGGTTTCCCCTGAGGTTTCCGTTGAAGACGACTCGCCCGCCGTCGGCCGGATGCGGGGTAGGTCGACGAGGGCCTTTCCGATCAGGTCGGTTCGCAGGGGAGGGAGCGGTGCGGTTGTCGTTCGCTGCCGCGGATGCCGGGGCGTCAGGCTGACGGCAGGCGTGTCATTCCACCGCTGCGGGTACGGCACCTCGTCGCTCACCTCGACAGCCGATGTTCCGAGCGAGAACTCGGGCAGCCGGGCTGGGGCGGGGGGTGCCGGCGGCTGGGGCCTGGCGACAGGAGCTGCCGGGGCAGGCCGCGACGCCGTTGTGGCAGGCTCAGGGTTGGCCGGCGTCCGCGGCTGTTCGGACGGGCTTGTTCTGAGGCCAGCGGCAGCGGGCTGAGGCGGTGCCGGCGTGGTGGGGCCAAGCGTCCGAGTGAGCAGACTCTTCACTGGGGCGGCGGCTTCAACTCGCTCGAGCGCGGCAGCGGCCGACTGCAGGCCCTTCGCAGTGGCTTCCGCCCGCGTGGCTGATTCGCGGACTCGTTCGGGGGCAGTGGCGTGTGCGGTGCCAGCGGGTGCTGGAGCAGAGGCATCTTCAGCCGGTTCTGGTGCAGGCTCGGAAGTCGCCTCCGGACGGGTCCGGGTGACCAACGCGCGGAGCGAGTCTGGAGACTCCACCACTGTGCCGGTGCCAACATGGCCCTGCGTGACCGTGGCGGGCTGCTGCAGTTCCTCAGTCGGTTCAGCTGCGGCCAGCGTATCGGGCTTGAGTTGCGGGGTGGCCTGCGGCTCGGTTGGGTGTGATGCTTCGGGATCAGCGGAAGACGCAGCCGATGTGCCGGAATCGGCATCGTCGGACACCGCCGTTGCGACGGAGGGTTCGAAGGCAGCTGGAGCAGCCGGTGGCATGGCACGACTGGCTGTTGTGGTGGCGTCAGCTGGTGGTGAGGCGGTAGTGGCGTCGGAAGGCTGCGGTGCGGGCGTCGTGTCTGGGTGGCTGTCAGGCTGCTCACTGAAGGTCATCACGGCGACTGTCGCATCCTCGGTGCGCTGAACCAACTGCTCAAGAGAATGGATCTCGTCGTCGCTCAGGGCCATTGGCTGCGGCAGTGTTCGGGCTGCGACCGGTGCGGTTTTGTCCGCCGGCTGAGGGTCCGAGGCTGCCAGTGTCTCGCTGGCCGGTTCGTCTTCAGCCTGCGGCTGTGGCGAGATCGCCATCACGACAGGATGGTCGGCAGGGGGTGGGGCCGCGTCGCGCTCGGTGACTCCCGAGGAGGGAACAGCCGGGACCGGGGCCGCCGGATGTGGTGACTCGAAGGCGATCGGCTGCTGCACAGCGAAGGACTGCGCTCCGGCGGCAGGATTGCCATCAACTTCATCAGCAAACCCGAAGAACGGCGGCGGTGCCGGCAGTTCATGCGGTTCGAACAGCACCACCGTGGCAAGAAGGCCGGCGACGAACGACGCGACGAAAATGGCGACGGCGTGTTTCTGCGACATTCCGGTCATTCCTCGAATCACTCAACCTGTCGGCGTGTCGTCGCGGCCAGGACGGGACGTGGGCGGCGTCCGTGGCATGACGATCCGAAGAATTGAATCGACAGAAACGACCCGAAAAATCACCCGAATTTGAAGAAACCGCAGACTCAGCGGACTCGCCCAGGGTTGCAGCGAAAGACTGGGCGGTGTGGGCAGGCTGGGATCAGCCGCGGGAGGGCTGCGGCTCGAGTTTGGCCGACCAGGCGTCTATCAGAATGCCGAGGTTGGCATTTCGCTCGATCCCCGTGAGAGCATCGAGTGTGTGCCGCAGGCAGGTGTCGGCATCTTCACCTGGCAGCTGGCGACGCTGCACCGCCGCTGCCATGGTCGGGTCAGCAGGCAGGCTGCCCCCAGCGGCCTGGCGGAGGGACGCCCGAAAGAACTCCACCGCCTGCTCCAGAATGATTCGGAGCCGGGCCCGGCGAAGGGGTGCCTCTTTGCCGGCCGCCTCAACCACAGTGAGCGTTTCCCGGGACAGGTCAACACCCGGCAGCGGCTGACCTGCGAGCAGGGTGAGCAGTCGGTCACGAAAGACAGCCACATCGTCGTTGAGAAGCAGCCGGGCTCGCTGCAGGCTGCCCCCTGCAGCCTGGGCGATGCCAGAGAGATCAGTCACGCCAGGCTCGTCGGCGGTGGTGGACTGCTCGTGCGTGAGGATCGCTGCAATCGTTTCGGGGGCGAGGGGACCGAACCGCACCGTCTGGCAGCGTGACCGAATGGTCGGCAGTTGGCGTTCGAGGGTTGTGCCGACCAGGATGATCACCGACCCGGGCGGCGGTTCCTCCAAGGTTTTCAGCAGGCAGTTGGCTGCCTCGTCGGAGAGGTGGTCAGCGTCTAGTAAGATCGACACCTTGCGGCGGGCGAGGGCGGGACGCAGCAATAACCGCCAGCAGAAGCCGGTGCGGAGCCGCTGGTCTGGACTGCCGATCAAGGCATCTAGGGGAATTGTCGCCCGCTCTGGTGGCTTTTCCACGATGTCGATATCAGGGTGGGTGCCAGCCAGGGCCTGGATGCACGAGGCACACTGCCGGCAGGCGGTGAGCCCTTCGGCAGGATGCTCGCAGGCAAGCGCCAGGGCGAGGGCCCGGGCGAAGGTCGCCTTGCCCACTCCCGGCTGCCCAACAAACAGATAGCTGCCAGCGACCCGGCCGGCTGCCTCCGCAACGGCAAAGCGGGCGGCGATTGCGTCGTGCCCTTCAATCCCTTGCCATGTCATCCCAGTCACCTTTTGTTCTGCTCTAAACTGCCCGCCATTGTCGCCGGTGACGGTCAGCCGTCCACTGGTCCGGCCGACAGGTCGGGGAATGCAGCCTCGACGGCTGCAATCACTGCTGACGTGACCGTCTGCTGGTCAGCCGTGGCGTCGATCACCACCGCCCCGGTTCGGGCAGATTCCATCTGATAGCCGTCGCAGAGTCGCTGGCGATAGGCGTCGCCGCGTTGCTCCAGCTTGTCGAGCGGGCGATCGAGCCGGCGGGCGCCCGTTGCGAGGTCGATCTGAAGGACGAGGGTCAGGTCGGGCTCGCGGCCGCCGGTGGCAACCTGGCCAACTTCACGGATCTGCTCGGGGTCAATGCCTCCGGCGTGCCCCTGATAGACGATGTTGCTCATCAGAAAGCGGTCAGAAACAACCCACGCCTGCTCGGCGAGTGCCGGCTCGATCACGTCGCGAACCAGCTGGGCACGGGCGGCCATGTAGAGCAACATTTCGGCCTCACTCGCCAGCTGAAGGTCCCGGCGGTGCAGCAGAATATCGCGGACGGCATCGCCCAGCGGGGTGGCCCCTGGATCATGGCAGCGAACCACCCGGAGGCCGCGGCCTTCCAGCCAGTCAGCCAGCACCGCCGCCTGCGATGACTTCCCTGAGCCGTCCATGCCCTCCAGTACGATGAGTCGTCCCCCAGTCATGATGCAGCTCCAAGCAAACGGTTCAGTCCGAGCGGGTCGGCCGGATCGAGGTGTTGAATCTGGGTGCAGACCTGGGCTGCCATCGGCCGGCGGCCGGTGTCGAGCAGGCAGTGCACCAACCCCTTGGCGGCTTCATGGAAGGCCCGGTTCCCCGGCAGGTGATACGGGACAGGGCGAGGGTTGCCTACCGCCTTGAGGGCCCGGGTGCAGAGTTCGAAGGCCCGGCCAAAGTGCCCCCGGGCCAACCGAGGGTCGCTGGCCTCCAGGGCGAGCAGGCCGAGGTGCAGGTGGGCCTCGAGAAAGTCGGGGCATTCTGACAAGAGCCAGACCAATTCCTCGTAGGCAATTTCAGTCTCACCGCCCGCGATCATCGCCTCTACCTCGGCGATATCATCAAGCCGTTGTCGAGAGCAGCGTGACTGCACAAACTCCCAGCAGGGACCGTCAGGTAGATCACGACGGACTGCCTGCAACTGGTCACGGGTGCGGTTGGGTTTCGCTGGCATCGATCGATTTTGAGTCAGGGAACAGCAGCTGCCGCCGGGGCCTCCGCAACAGGTTGGAACCAACTCACGGAAAGAATGCAAGTGGCGAGGCAACGCAGCAGGACGGCAGCCCCCAGGGCGACGGCAGCCTGCCTGGTGGCCTGGCCTGATACCCAGGCTGCGGTCGTGCGGCCGCTGCTGGCCTGGTATCGCCGAGCGGGCCGCGATCTGCCCTGGCGACGCTCCCGCGATCCCTATCCGATCTGGGTCAGTGAGGTGATGCTTCAGCAGACCCAGGTGGAGCGGGTGAAGGAGTACTTCCAGCACTTCTTGGAACGCTTTCCGACGGTGGCCGACCTGGCAGCGGCCGACGAGGCGACGGTGCTGCGGTACTGGGAAGGCCTCGGCTACTATCGCCGAGCCCGGCAACTCCATGCGGCGGCCCAGCAGGTTGTCAGCGTGCATGCCGGCGTCTTTCCTCAGACTGCGGCAGGCTTGCGAACGCTGCCCGGCATTGGTCGGTACACCGCCGGGGCGATTGCCTCAATTGCCTACGACCAGCCCGAGCCGATCATCGAAGCCAATTCTCGGCGGGTGTTGGCCCGGCTGGTTGGGTATGACCAGCCACTCGGTGGCAGTCGCGGCGACGAGCCGCTCTGGCAACTGGCACGGCAGGTGGTGCCCAAGCGTCGGGCTGCTGGAAAGTTCAACCAGGCACTGATGGACGTCGGGGCGATCATCTGCACACCGCAGCAGCCCCGCTGCGAGGCCTGCCCGTTGGCGACCGCCTGCCTGGCCCGGCAGCAGGATCGGGTTGCCGACATTCCCAACCTACCAACGACACGACCTGTTCGTGAGTTTCGCGAAACAGCGCTGGTCTTGTGGCACGGCGGACGGCTGCTTGTGCAGCAGCGGCAATCCGGCGAGTGGTGGGAAGGACTCTGGGATTTTCCCCGCCAGGTTCCGGAGGGTGTTGTCACCAGTGGTCGCCGGCGGCAGGTGGGGGCAGTCAACTATACCGTGACCCATCACAGGGTGAGCTGTCGTGTGATTGCACAAACAGTCAGCGAGCGGCCGCGTTCGCGGCGGGGGCAGCGTTGGGTTCAGCCTAGTGAACTCGCTGCGATGGCCATGACAGCTCCCGGCCGCCGAATTGCCTCAATGCTTCCGCCACCGCCAACGGCAGGAACATCAGGTGGCACGAAAGCAGCCGCCCGAACCGCACGCTGAGCCAAACCACGTCGGCTGTTGGCGGTAGTCAGTCGTCGGCTTATTCCACCGTCACGCTTTTGGCGAGGTTCCGCGGCTTGTCGACATCACACCCGCGGAGGCAGGCGATGTGGTAAGCCAGTAGTTGCAACGGAATCGCAGCCACGATCGGGTTGAGGAAGTCGGGGCAGGCCGGCAGTTCGATCACTTCGTCGGCCAACTGCCCAACGCGGTCATCGCCCTGGCTGACCACGGCAATCACCGGGCCTTTGCGGGCCTTGATCTCTTCAAGATTGAGGACCACTTTTTCGTAGACCGCATCCTTTGGAATCATGAAGACGCTCGGTGTCAGCGGGTCGACCAGAGCAATCGGCCCGTGCTTCATCTCGGCTGCCGGATAGCCTTCGGCGTGGATGTAGCTGATCTCTTTGAGCTTTAACGCCCCCTCAAGCGCCAGCGGGAAGTTGTACTGCCGGCCCAGATAGAGGAACGTGTTGGCGTTGCGATACCGCTCGGCGATGCCGCGAACGACGGTGTCGACCTTGAGGGCTTCGGTGATCAGATCGGGAAGCTGTTCAAGGGCCCGGATGTAGGTCAGCCCCTGTTCAAAGCTCATGTGGCGGAGCCGGCCAAAGTAGAGGGCGAGCATCGCCAGAACAACGCACTGGCTGGTGAATGCCTTGGTGCTTGCCACGCCGATTTCTGGGCCGGCATGCAGGTAGATGCCGCCGTCGGCTTCGTTGGCAATCGTGCTACCGATGGCATTGCAGATGGCCAGCGTTGGGTGGCCCTTCCGTTTCATCTCACGGAGGGCTGCCAAGGTGTCGGCCGTTTCACCCGACTGGGTGATGGCGAACAGCAGCGTGCCCTTGTCGATCGGTGGGTTGCGGTAGCGAAGTTCGCTGGCGTATTCGACCTCTACCGGCAGTCTGGCGAACTCTTCAATCATGTACTCGCCCACCAAGGCGGCATGCCAACTGGTGCCACAGCCGGTGAGGACGACACGATTGATGTTCTGCAAATGGGCAGGGGTCAGGTTGAGTCCGCCAAAGAGTGCCGTGGCGTTGTCGTGGTCGATGCGGCCCCGCATGGCCGCCCGAACTGTCTCTGCTTGTTCGTGAATCTCCTTGAGCATGAAGTGCGGGTAGTCGCCCATGCCGACATCATTGGCGGCCATGTCGAGGGGCTGGACAGCCGGTTCGATTCGGCCGGCATCGCGATGGACGACGCGGAGTTGTTCCCGCTTGATCACGGCGACTTCATGGTCGGCAAGGTAAATGATCCGATTGGTATGGCCGGCAAGGGGGCTGGCATCACTGGCGATGAAGTATTCGTCTTCACCCACGCCAATCACCAGCGGGCTGCCCAGACGGGCGGCGACGAGCAGATCAGGCTCGTCACGAAAGAGCACAAGCAGTCCGTAGGTGCCCCGCAGCTGGCTGACTGCTTCACGGACGGCGGCGACGCAAGGCGCGTCGGTGATGTCATCGGTGACCCGAGGGCCGGCAGCCAGAATCTGCTTGAGACAGCTGTCGATGAGATGGGCAATCACTTCCGAGTCGGTCTCTGACTGGAAGACGTACCCCTCCACCTCAAGGCGGGCCTTGATGCTTCGATAGTTTTCAATCACACCATTGTGGACCACCGCAACGGAATGCCCCTGGCCGTTCGCGCAGCCGCCGCCGAGATGCGGATGGGCATTGCCATCGGTTGGCGCGCCGTGGGTCGCCCAGCGGGTGTGACCGATGCCGATGGAACTGTCGGGCAGCCCATCGGCAACGACTGCTTCGAGCCGGGCTAGGCGACCAGCTGTCTTCTGCACCGCCAGCTGCCCCTCGTGGTCGAGCACGGCGACACCCGAGGAGTCGTAGCCTCGGTACTCAAGCCGCTGCAGGCCTTCGAGCACCCGCTCGAAGGCACGACGAAATCCGATGTAGCCGACAATTCCACACATGGGCTGGGGTTCTCCGCTGGGGTCGTGGCCCAGGGACTCTACGGACGATCAGGGCATCGGGGAAAGGCCGGAATCCCAGCGATCGGGGGGCGGGAATCGCTCGGCTGCCCAGCGTTTTTCGCTATGCTTCGCGGGCCCGTTTGCTGCCGGCGTGGTGTCTGGCCAGGGGCCGCTTGAGCTACCGTGGGAGTCTTCTCAATGTCCGCGACCGCCGTCATCGCCGTTCCTGCCCGGCTTGCCAGTCAGCGTCTGCCTCGCAAGATGCTGCTGGACGAAACGGGGCGGCCGCTGGTTGAGCACACCTGGCGGAATGCGTCGCAGGCCTCGCAGGCTACGGCGGTTGTTGTCGTGACTGACAACGACGAGATTCAAGTAGCCGTTGAGGGGTTCGGTGGACGGGCGGTGATGACGTCACCGGAGGCGAGCAGCGGGACGGCCCGGATTGTCGAGGCGTTGCCTCACCTGCCGGCCGCTGACATCGTGGTGAACCTGCAGGGCGATGAGCCAGAGCTACCGCCAGCGGCGATCGACGCGGCCATCGACTGCCTGCGGCAGTGTCCGGAGGCTGGGGTGGCGACGCTGGTCACCCCGCTGCGACACAAGCCTGATCTGGCCAATCCTGCGGTCGTCAAGGCGATCCTCACCCCTGAAGACACCGCCGCGTCACCGGGAGTCTGGCGGGCCATCACCTTCAGCCGGGCCGCAGTGCCGGCGGCCCGCGATTGGACTGACGACCTGCTGACTGCCGAGCCACCGCTGTTCTGGCAGCACATTGGGGTCTATGCCTATCGTCGATCGATCCTTGAACAGTGGGATGCCCTGCCGCAATCGCGGCTGGCGGACCTCGAGAGCCTTGAGCAGCTTCGGCTCGTTGAGGCAGGGGTTCCGATTGTGGCAGCCGTGGTGAGCCACGCCGCCCGTGGGATCGACACGCCCGAAGACTACGCCGAGTTTGTGGCCCGCCAGCGGGGCTGACGAAGCATGCCTGGCGTTCCCGTCAGTCAGGTGTTCCGGTCAGTCAAAGGGTCGGCGAGGCGGTGCAGCCGACGCAGGCGTTTTGGCCACCGGTGTTTCTTCGGAAGTCGGCTCTGGCACAGCGATGCCCGGCAGTGAGGCCTCGGCCATTTCTTGTCGCTCCCGCCATGGTTTTTCGTCTTGGTAACTCTGCAGTTCCTGCTTCAGTTGATCGACCATCTCTTCGGCATCGCCGGCCGCATCGACTGCCTGCTGACTCACCTCGCGGGCCTTGGCGAAGTTGCCGGTTTCGGCGTAGCCGGCAGCGAGTGTGCTGATGATGTGAGCGGCCTTCCACTCGGTCACTTCGCAGGCCTTCGTGGCCAGTTCGATGGCTCGCGTGCCATCCCGCAGGTCATCATCAGGTGAGGTAGCCAGCAGCCAGGCTAGGTTGTTGAGCACACCGGAGTCGTCGGGCTTCAGGGCAAGCGCCCGCTCAAGATCCTTCAAGGCTGCAGCATGATTGCCGCTGGAGATCAGGGCATCACTCCGGCCGCGGAGGCTCAGGAACTGCTCCGCATCGATGTCGAGGGCCTGATTGAACCAGCCAACCGCAGCCCGAGGCTGCTTGGCCGCCATGTGGAGCATGCCGAGTTGGCCGAGGACGAGCGGTTCCGGTGGTTGTCGCTCGGCCAGCGTGCGGAAGTCACGAATGGCAGCAGCATAGTCACCCGCGTCGGCAGCCATCAGCCCGCGGAGTTCCAAGGCGGCAGGATGATCGGGCTGGGTTTCCAGCACCTTGGCCAGATCGGCGGCAGCGGCTTCGCTGTCACCGGCCTGCTGAAGGATTCGGGCCCGCAGCACCAGGGGGACGGCATTGCTGGGGGAGATTTTGATCGCCTTGTCGAGATCGGCAATCGCCTCCGGTTGCTCGCCTTGGAGGGCGAGCACGCGGGCTCGCTGAAGAAGCGGGGCGGCGGCACCGGGAGCGACATCGATTGCCTTGTCAAAGGCTTTGCGGGCCTCTTCCAGCCGTTTCTCCTCTGGCAGATCGCCATCGAGCATGTACGCCATACCAAGGGCTTCCTGCAGGCCGGCATCATCCGGCGTCTGCTTGATGGCCGCATGGAAGTCTTCCCGGGCCGGCCCGAACTCGTCCCGGAGCATGCGGAACAGGCCCCGCGTTCGGCGGATGTCGGCGTCAGCCGGGGCCAGTTCCACCGCCTTGTCGTAGTCGGCGGCCCGCGTGTCGGTTTCTTTGGTGAGGTTGCCCCGCACCACATGGGCTTCGGCCAGTTGTAGGCGGTTGGCTCGGTCCGGCGTCAGCAGTTCAATCGCTTTGTTGGCGGCGGCAACAGCCTGGTCTGGGCTGCCACCCGGCAAGGCTTGAAGCCGGGCGATCATCAGATGCGCTGGGCCAAGGCCAGGGTCGCGTTTGATCGCCTCGTTGAGATCCCGCATGGCGAAGGTTCGCATCCGCGGCCATTCCGGATTTGGTGGTTCTGCATTGAAGATGGCGTCAACCAGCATTCCTGCCCGGTCGATCAGGGTGCCGACAAAGAGGTTGTCGGCGAATGACTGGGAATCGGCCGAGAGGCCTTTGCGGGTTGCCCGACGGCAGAGGTCGAGCACCTGCTCAAAGTCATCGAGGCTGCGGGCAGACAGTTTCTTTTCGAGCGCAGCATCAAGATCGGCCTGGCCGGCTTGCTCGGTGGTGGCCTCCGCGTCGGGAGACGCCGCCAGCAGTGGGCAGGGGGCCTGACCAAACCAGAATCCCACCAGCAGCACCAGCCCGAGCAGGGCGAGCGAATGCCGCCGCTGGCGGTTCAGAATCCTGGACGTGCAACGGGGCAGGGTGGGAACGAGCGACGGCATCGGTGGTCTCCTCAGAGGCACTGGCCCGTCGACAGGACCGGCAGCGGCCTGTAGCGGGCATGACCGAACTCTATCGGATTGTATCAAACCGACCGAAGCCCGGTTTTGGCTGGGCGGGGGCCTGAGGGGAATGCCAGGGCCACGTCAGTCAGAGCGGAGCAGGCAGATCACGCCGTGAAAAGACCAGGCCACCAGCGATGTAGCCGGCCACCCCCACGCAGATGAGCACGCCGTCATACTGCAGCAGCAGCTGCCAGGCGTCCCATCCACCGCCAATTAACCGCTGAGGTTCGTAGGCATTGAACACCGACAGGTAGCCCACCCAGCCAAGTTGTTCGCTGAGGCGGCCGGCCAGTTTGGTCAGCAGCGAGAATACGTAGAAGCCGCAGAGCACCCCGATCGTTCGCCAGCGGTAGCTGTCACAGGCCGAGACGCCAGCCGCCAGTCCGCCCATGCAGACCATCAACCCAAACACGTTGGCGGCCGCCGGTAGAAAGAGCAGTGGGTCAACCTTGCCGGCCCAGGGCCCGAAGGCCACTGCGGTGTAGACGGCGGTGTAGAGCACGATGCAGAGGCAGGCTGCTCCAGCGGTGCTGGCCAGTGCTTGGGTGACGTAGACCGCCCGGCGGCTGACCGGTTGGGCGAGCATCATCTCTAGCGTGCCCCGTTCCAGTTGCCCGGAGACCGCGTCGCTTCCCCGGGTGACGCCCCAGACTGTGGCTGCGAGAATGACGACCGGATCGACGAAGGCCAGGGCGACACGTCCACCATGCGTCGCAACCTCGGCGAAGGGAACACCAGAGAGTTTCTGCCAGTCCTTTGGTATTGCCCGGAGCAGAACATCTTGAAAGGCGTTCATCTCAATTTGAGCTGAGAGTCCAATGTAAATCCACGGAAATGCAGCCCAGAGGGCGGCGAAGGCGAGGCCGAGGATCAACTGGTCGCCCCAGGTCTTTTTCCAGATTGCTGTGTTCCACATGAGCCGAGTCCTTTGGAATCAATTCGCGTCGGCTGCTGGCCGACCGTTCGCATCAGCGTTGCGGTGGTACCGGTCATAGACCACCGCCAGGCCGACCGGTTCGATCCGCAGTTCACTCAGCGGCAGCCCGGCCAGCCAGCCGAGCAGGCCTGTCAGTGAGCCAGCCGCCTCGAGGACGATCTGACCGTCCGCTTGCCGTAGTACCGTAACGCTTTCCGCGAGTTCGGCAGGGATCGCACCCAAGGGCTGGGCGAGTCGCGCCGAGATGCGATGACGCTGCCGAAGGTGGGCGATCGACTGTTCGTGGACGAGTCGGCCGGCTCGCAGGATGACCACCCGATCGCAGGTAGCCTCGATTTCGGAGAGGACATGCGACGAGAAGATGACGGTGCGGCCTGCCTGCCGAGCTTCCTGAACGAGGTCGAGCACCTCGGCGCGGGCGGTCGGGTCGAGATTCGCCGTGGGCTCATCGAGGATGATCAGCGGGCAGTCGATGGCCAGCACCATTGCCAGGGCAAGTTTCTGTCGCATCCCAGTGCTCATTCGGGCAACCTGTCGCCGACAGTCGAGGTCGAGTCGCTTCGCGATGCTGGTGGCCCGCGCGCGGCTGCACTCGGGGCGGAGGTCGGCAAAAAAATCGAGCACCTGTGCTCCCCGCATCCGCCGAAACAGCCGAGCCTCTCCCGGCAGATAGGAGGTGTTGCGGCGGACAGCCTGCGACGCGGTATGACAATCGTGGCCGGCAATCTGTGCTGACCCCGCAGTCGGTTGGGTAAATCCAAGCAGCAGCCGCAGGAGGGTGCTCTTGCCGGCGCCGTTGGGCCCCAACAGGCCAAAGACCTCTCCTGGCGTGACTCCCAGTGAACAGTCAGTAAGCGCCTGAAATCTGCCGTATGACTTCGAGAGGTGGTCAGTGGAGACGAGCATCAGCACGGTGGCGAGGAAACGGTCGGAACAGGGCCTAGGGTAGCCTGGCGGCTTCAACGCAGGAAATGATAGCCCGCCAAGGCGAAGCCGATCACCGCGATGAGTCGCCGAATTCGTGCGGGAGCGGACCGTCGGGCCAGCCGGGCACCCACAATCCCCCCGACTGCTGCAGCGACCGCCATCACACCGACCTCGGTCCAGGCAACAACGGCCGTGCCGGTCAGGCTGCCAAGGGCGAAGAGGCCGGCGGCACAGGCGTTGATGCCCATGCCGAGTACATTCTTGACGCCATTGAGCTGGTGGACATCGCCGAGGTCGAGGCTGCCCAGAACGGCGAGCATCAGGATGCCGATGCCTGCCCCAAAGTAGCCACCATAAACCGCCACGAGAAACTGCAGACTCGCTGCGAGCAGCAGGGTGCTGCGGCTGGGCCGGTCGGTGGTGGCCGACTGGTCTGCTTGCCGGCGCCGGGCCAGCCAGGCCGAGACCCGCGGCTGGATGGCAAACAGACTGGCGGCCAGCAGGATCAGCCAGGGAACCAGCAGGTCGAAGATGACTGGTGGCAGCACGAGGACCAGCGCGGTGCCCACCAGGCTGCCGGCCACACTCGGCAGCATCAGCCAGACCGCCCACGGGGGCTGGCCCCGCCGCTCGTGGCGATATTCCCAGGCGGCGGTCAGTGCTCCAGGCCAGAGGCCAATCGTGCTGGTGGCATTGGCGATCACAAGTCGGGCGGGGCTCGCTGGCAGAATGGCGGCCAGGGCCGGAAAGGTGAGGATCGTGCCGCCACCGGCAACCGAGTTGATGGCTGCAGCGACTGCTGTGACGCCAGCCAGCATCAGATGAGAGGCAAGGCTGGGGGCATCCGGCAGCAGCACGGAAGTGGTCGATGCGATCGTGAACATGCCTGCGTTGAGCCCTGTCAGTCGGCAGCTTCCGCTGGAGCGTCAGCGGCATCGTGAGGGATCACGCCGCAGTCGATCAGGGCGAATCCGGACCAGAAGAATGGATGCTGGGCGTCGGAAGGAACCGCTGTCCCTTTCACCTGCAGCCGTGGCTCTCGGTCGAAGTCGGGCTGTTCAGCGGTGACCAGATCGATCGCCCGCTGCCAGCGTTCTGCTGCGGAGGGTGGGCTGCCTGTGGAGGAATCGATGGGCCGATCGCGGAGGAACTCGAGGCCCAGGTCAATGCTCACTCGCCCGCCGACATTCCAGCGGCTGAGCACCAGGGTTTCAGCGCCGGCGGCCACCAGATCCATGGTTGTGGTGAACAGATCATGGCCGGCTCGACCGGAAACTTTGCTGAGCCCGCTGGCTACCTGCGTCTGTAGTCCGGTCAGCAGCACACAGCGAGGAGCCTTTGCCGGAGGCCGCAGCCAGTCAGGCAGGGACATGCCAGGATGGCCAGCAACGGCCGCCACGAGCGGCTGGCCCGAACTGGTCGCCCGAGGAGCAAGATCGTCAAAGACCGCCAGGGTGTCGGCCAGGGAGGCCGGCAGTGCCACCGGAATTTTTCGTGCGGTGGGTGAGAGGCTGATGGCGTTATCGAGATTCGCGGCGAGGCGGGCCAGCGTTTCTGCCGTCCGCTCCGGCGGGTCGCCTCGGTAAGCGAGCCCGTTGTAGATCGCCGTGAATGGCCGGGCGGTGGTTGGCCGCCGAGCCATGACGGTGAGGCTTCGCGTGGGGCAGTACCGAATCTGGCAGACGTCACGCAGCCGGAGGCTGTCGTCGGCCTCGACTGGAAGCAACTCGAAGGGCAGGTACCACAGCAGCCCGTCCGGCACGATGACCAGTTCGTCAAAGTCGTCATGGCGGGCGAGTGAAACGCCAGACCCTTCAAACAGCAGATCGGCTAGCCGGCGGGCATGCTGCTGCCAGCCACTGGAGAGGAGCCGATCTGTTGAGACTGGTTTGAGCGGGTGGTAGAGGCAGAGCGACTTGGCAAGGCTGGTCATGGTGTTACTGACTACACCAGGCTGTTCGACCTGCCAGACAGCCGCCTGCTTGGGGGCCTCCAGGCTGCCGACGAGACCAGCTTCCGTCCAACTGAATGAGAGAAGACGCTGCCGTGGGGCGAGCCGTTCACGAATCGTGGCGGTCGGCAGCAACGGCGGAAAGGTCAGCGGAATGATACTGCGACCAGCGGCAAGCTGATCGATCCGCATGTGCAGTGATTCAGCAGCAGTTGCGTACCGCTGCCATTGCTCCGGATCCCCTGGAATGGTCTCTGCTGGTGGGGCGGTCTTCGTGGCGGCCTGCATGTCACGGCTGAGCTGATCGCCGCAGGCTTCCAGTTCGGCCAACGTGGTGGCGACGTCAGGAGCCTGAGCCAAGACTGCCTTGCGCGCCGTCACCGCGTCGTCGGTTGCGGGACGCGTCAACACGTGCAGCAGGCCATCCCGGCGACCGCCAAGGTCACGGTCGGTCAGCCAGCGGTTGCGACGGGTTGCTTCCGTGACATCGAGCCAGGTTTCATCGCCACGGCTGTTGGTCTTTTGGATGGCCGCGGCGATTCCCAGCCAGATCTCGAACGAGGCTGCCTGGTTGGTCGACATGACAGCAAGCGCCTCGAGCGGATCGGTGCGAACGAGGGCGGGCTCAGGATCTCCGAGAAGGGTTTCGAAGAGTGCGTTGGCTTCTCGGTCAGAGAGTCCCGACTGGCCGGCGGCGACCGCCTCAGTCAAGAGGTGTGTCTGAAAGAGTCGTGGGGAGCAGCGGCGGGCAAGGCCGAGTGCCTTCGCCAATTTGGGGTCGCCAGCGGCCCGGTTGCCGTTGCAGTAGTCAATCAACGCTGCGGCATAGGCGGCATGCCCGCCGCACCAGCCTTGGCCGAGGTCTCCCCGCAGCAGCCGCTGGTCGAGTTCTCCAAGCAGACGTGCGGCAGCCTGTCGATCCCCTGCCTCAGCGAGGGCCTCGGCCGCCAGGATCCGTAGCCGCGCGGAGAAACTGGGGAGGGTGTCGCCCGCCCAGTCGGCCGCTGCCGTGAGCATCGGCGGCAGCCCGGCATCACCGGCAAGGTAGGCAGCCACCAGCCAGCGAAAGGCTTCTTCGAGCGCCCGGGCGTCGGTCTGCGCGGCTGCGGAGTAGGCGGCATTCTGAAACACGGTCGCTGCCTCGGGCCACTTCTGTTCGGCCAGCATGATGCGGCCACTGGTCAGGAGGGCCCACGGAGTGAGGGGGTGGTCGAACTGAGCCTCGGCCAGCAGGCCACGCTTGAGCAAGGGCAGGGCCTGATCGTTGCGCCCCTGCGACCAGTAGGTGATGCCGAGGCAGACATCGATCCAGGCCTGCGAGAAGTGCCCGGCGGGAACGGGGTTCCGTTGCAGCCAGGCGGAGGCCTTTTCGAGCGACAGTCCACCTTTGGCAAGCGGGCCGAGCAGATGGCCACGACGGTAGAGGCTGATGGCCAGCGATCGCATGATCTCGTGGGGCCGCAGCGGATAGTCAACCGGCGCCGAAAGGACGCCGCCGTTTTGCATCACGCTGCGAGGATCGGACGATCCCAGGCGAATCGACATGCGGTCGGGAAGGGCAGCGGGAATGGTGGGCCGCGGCGGCTGTCCCCAGAGTCGGGCTGGCCTTGCAGCGGCTTGCAGCGGCTGCGTGGGGAAGCGGACATCGAGCAGCCAGTCACCGTGCGAGACGGCGTGCAGAATTGCCTCGTCATAGTGGCTCACGGCTTCGCGGAAGCGGCCGAGTTCGTAACAGCACTCGCCGCGCATCGTCGCAGCGGCTGCGGAATCGATCCAGCGACTGATGCCAACCTTGAAGCAGTCTTTGTACTCGGCTTCTGCGAGGTCGAGGGCCTCGGTGAAGGAGCCAGCCGCGAGCGCGACCTGGGACAGGTCATAGGTCTGCCGAGGCATTGTGCGGCCTCCGCCTGCGGCGAGGCCGGGCACCAGTACCACCTGCCCGAGGCAGGTTGGCTGGCCACATCCCAACAGCAGGCCCGTCAAGGCAAGCCCGAGGCAACAGGATCGGATCACCGCAGGGTCTCAGCGAAGAAGCGTGATGAAGAACGCGGAGCAGGCTGCCCCAGTACCAGACGATACCGCCTCCATCAGCCAGCGGGCAAAGCCGGCCTGCGCAACTGGTGGCGTTCTGATGATGGCCGGAGTGACCCGCGGGCCGCCGCGGTGGACGCACTCGGCTGGAACCGTATGGGAAATGGAGAGGAGGAAGAGGTTTACGGGGCAGGTGTGAAACTGGGGCGGTATGGCGAGGCAGGGAGTCCGGTTGGGCTGATCGAAGGGAAAATCGGAATTGCCGAAAGTTTGCCGATCAGGCTGGTCGATACTGCTGGTAACCCCTTGGAGGTGATCCGCCATGGACCGCACGCTTGTCACGCCCGCAGCCTTCCGCACCTGGTTTCGCAGCAGTCTCCTGCTGGCGGTGGCCGGTGCCGGTGTTTCGCTGACTGGCTGTCAGGTGGATGTCGGTGGGCAGACGCTGCCCAGCGGCTACTACCTGCAAGATGACATTCAATACTTCCCGGCAGGCCCCGAGTTCAAACTGTCGAAGGAAGCAGCGGCGCTCAAGGAGTATCGCAACGAGACCGGGGGCGGGCATTCCCCCTCGTGTGATTGCGGCAGTTGCCGCTGATTGCCCGGTCTCGCGCTGATGCAGAGCGGTCCTGTCAGGCCCAGCGTTCTCTTTCCGACGATGCGAGGCTGACCGCTCGTCGCGTTCGTTCCATCGCGAAGGCACTTCGCGGAGGCGTTCGAGGAAGCCTGTCTGGCCTTGGAAGGGCCGTTTTGGGCGGGCGTAAGCCCAGTCGCTGGAAACTGGTCGACCAACCACTTGCGTGTTTTGGTGCGGTTTGTATGATCTCGTGGGAATTCAGCCCGAAAATTATTCAAAAACTTGTTTTTTGTGGGTTTTTTGCCAAAAATAATGCAAGGGATTGCGGTGTTCGGCGGGTGCGGCGGTCTTTTCGCTGACGCGTTCGAATCGTTCAGAATCATGCAGCGGCTTCATGGCAACAGCGAACGAACTGCTCATTGGGGAGTTTCCGCGGACGCTCGACGAGCGGTTCCGGCTGGGTCTGCCGTCCGAGTTTCTTGGCGAGCTGACGTCAGCAGGCGAGGACCTCGTGCTGGCCAAGGAACGGGCCGGTTGTCTGTCGCTCTGGAATGCCGCTGTCTGGAAGCCGCGGCTGGATGCCTCGGTCGAGGTGCTGCGAAGCAAGTTAGCGGCCGGTTCGCTCAACCAGCGGGTCGATCAGGTGCAGGACCTCGGACGTCTGCTCTCAACCCGGCATCGCACGATCACGCTGGCGGGTCGCGGCCGGCTGGTGATTCCCGATGGCTTTCGGGAGTTTCTCGGCGTCGAGGCGGGTGGCGACGTGCTGGTGGTTGGCGCAGCCGTCTGCATCGAACTTTGGAATCCATCCGCCTGGAGCGACTTCATCACTGCCGAGATGCCGGCGTTTCGCCGCCGCATCGACGATCTGACCGCCTGAGCCGCCTGGATGCCGGCCTCGCGCAGGTTCTGGTTTCACCACACAATGGCCATGCCCGGATGAGAGGGACGGGTTGACCTGCCGCGGAGTCTTCCGCCAGGTACACGAATCAGCCACGGATCGGGCCCCACCAGCACGGATGCTGCCTCGGGACCTCCTCCGGGCATGGCCTGCTTTCTTTACGCCGTCGGGGCCATCCATGGCCCCCGCCGGCTTGGCGGAACCGGGAGCACGCCAAGGGTGCTCCTCGGTTCCAGTTCCTCGCCTCCTGCTCGGTGGCGTTGGTCGTGAGCACGCGGGGCATGTCTGCATGCTGTCCCTCTTCCAGGTGTCTGGCAAACGTCAGCAGACCACTTTTTCGGTCAAAGGGTTGCTGATGTTTTCGACAGCGTGCGAACCCGCAGCGTCGCGGTCCCGTATGGAACGACTGGTTGGCAGCAAGGCGTCGACCGAAATCTTGCAATCGCGAAGAAAGCCTGCTGATGTGGAAGGTGGGCAGGGCGCGAGAGCCGGTGGTACTTGAATGAAAGAAGCGTGCTTCGGTGCGAACGAGTCATTTACTAGGCCACCGCAACAGAAAGGCAGGTCATCATGGCCAGTTGGACGTTGCGCTCATTGTTCGGCACGGGGGGAGAGAACGACTCAAATGCAACTCGGCGGCAGCGTCGCCAGCGGGATCGGCGGTGGCGGCGGCAGCGAACTGCTCGGGCCTCGTTCACTCCAGAATCACTGGAACAGCGGGCGATGATGGCCGTTGTTGCCCCGGCCTATGAAATCACCCAGGACTGGGGCAGCGGGTTCGAGGCCGGTATTGAACTGCAAAACCTCGACACTGAAACGGTGAACGACTGGGTTGTGTCGTTCGACTACGCGGCTGACATCACCTCGATCTGGGATGCTGCCATCGTTGCCCGTGACGGCGACCGCTACACCATCGAGCACGCCGACTGGAATGCCACGCTTGCCGCAGGCCAGACCGTCGCCTTTGGGTTCATCGGTGCAGGTGACAGCGCGGCTCCGACAAACTTCCGGCTCAACGGCGAGCCACTCGAGGGCCTGCCCACCGAGCCTGCACCGGTTGAGCCAGCGCCGGTCGATCCCGCACCGACTGAGCCCACCCCTGTGGAGCCAGTGCCAAGCGATCCGGTCGTCCCCGAGGCAGCCCTGTCAGCAAACTTGAGTGTTGTCAGCGATTGGGGCTCGGGCTTCACCGGTGAGGTGACTGTCCGCAACGACAGCACCGCTGCTCTTGAAGGCTGGAATGTGTCGTTCGACTTTGCGGGCGACATCAGTTCGGTCTGGAACGGAGAGATTCTCAGCCGCAACGGCTCGACCTATGTCGTTGGTGGTGCGAGCTGGAATGAGGGCATCGCTGCTGGCAGTTCGGTCAGCTTTGGCTTCAGTGCCACGCCGGGTGGCGCCGCTGCCGTGCTCGAAAACGTGGTGGTCTCGGGCGTGAATAATGGCCCGGCCCCGGTTGAGCCAGCGCCCGAGCCGACACCACTGCCGTCGCCAGAGCCAACACCTGAGCCAAGCCCAGAGCCTGCGCCCGTGCCGACAGACGGTGAGGGCCGGGTCTTTGTCGTCAATCCAGCCGATGCTGACATCGTTGGGTTCAATCCAGCGATTGATCGCCTCGACTTTGGTGAGATCTCGGTTCACAACCTGATCGTTGGTAAGACCGCAGCGGGTGAGGTGGCCATCATCAATCCCTGGGCCTGGACACCGGAGTATCAGGTGCTTGTCGGGATTGGCTTCGACGATCTGACGCTGGAAAACTACGGCATTGTCGGCAACGAGCACCTGCGACAAGACCTCGGCGGGGTGATCTCATGGGAACTCGGCGTGGGGCCCCGTGAGGCGGGCACCGTCTATGTGCGATCGCATGAGTACGGCGTGCAGGAACGCGTGGAGAACTTTGATCCTGCCATCAATAAACTCAGCTTCCTCTACTTCGGCACCCGCGAGCGGTTGTCGGTTGAAGACACCGCCGAGGGCGTGCTGATTTCCGTCGAGCCGACCGGCCAGAGCGTCCTGCTGGCAGGTGTGGCGAAGGCCGAGCTCGTGCCGGCCAACATCGAGTTCCACCACGATCAGATCGTAGAGGATCAGCTCGAGGTTCCGTTTGGCTTCACCGTTGAACAGGTGACCATGGTCAGCCGTTCGGCGTTGCTCACGCCGTTAGCTCCTGAGGGAGCGATTACCGACGGCCATCAGACGAGTCCGGGAAGCGTCAATCCGCATGACGGACATGACCATGACCATGGTGATGGCGGCATGACTATGCCGACTGATCCTGTCGTGACTGATCCTGAGTCGACAGACCCCATGGATAGCCACGACGGCCATGACAGTCATGAGGACCACGGAGACATGACGCCACCTGCCTCGACAGGTGAGTACATCGATATCACGACGTGGGGAATGTTCCATGACTCAAACAACAATTCACACAGTGACGAACTAGTCGGAGGCCGCACGGCAATCACGACCGAGGCCATGGATGCCTACAACAACCTTCGAGGCTTTCTCGGGCTTTCGGCGCTCACACTTGAGGATGTTGGGCAGTGGGCCTTTGCTGAGCGGCTCACCAACAATGCGGAGGCATATGGGGATGATCTCAAGGGGGTTGGGCTGTACTACGCCATGCAGGGCGCGAAAGTCGGCTGGATTGCCCAAGAGGTCTACGATCCGCAGATCCTGGCCGACATCCAGCGGACGGCTCGCCTGGGCGACCCCGCCGACGTGATGACGATGGTGCGCCAGTATGGCATTGACGGGTACGCCGACTTCCTTGAACAGAACGGCTTCGTCGACACGTTCATCAACACGCTGAAGATGGAGCCGCATTACGGCGGCTGGATGCATGGGAGAACTCATGGCTACCGTTCGATTGAGGGTGTCGCCATCAATCATGATCTCAATCATCTGACGGTGCTGAGTTGGGACCAGACCCAGCCATTCATGAACGACACATTTGATTGGCCTCAGTGGCCAGCGCTGGACGTGTCTGATTCGGGTGTCATCGAGTACTACCAGAGCATGGTCGTACTGGGCGACCCGGTTGGCCTGAACATGGAGTTTGTCGCTGGGCCTGCCGAACAGCCAGGCTCACCCACCGATCCAGA
>WTHB01000067.1 GCA_011523305.1 Planctomycetaceae bacterium
ATCGGAACTTCTATGCCTGCGACCGCTTGGTCTGTCTGACCGCAGCCTTTGGTGCTGGGGCGCTCATGGCGAACACCGGGTTCGACACCACCATGCAGGACGCGTGGCAGACGGGAGTGGAGCCGACGGCGCTGGGCACCTTCTTTTCGGGGTGCAAGGACATCGGCGAGGGACGGTACTCCCTGCCGATCTTTGGGGCGGCCGCTGCCACCGGCTTGGTCTTCGAAGGGCGGCCGCTTGGCGATGCCATCGGCGGCTGGGGGTCGCGGAGTCTGCGGATCTTTTTCGTTGGGGCACCGCCACTCTATGCGCTGCAGTGGGCGACGGGTGCTTCCCGGCCTGGGGAGACCAGTGCTGGCAGCGATTGGAAACCGTTTCAGGATTACAACGGCGTCAGTGGGCATGCCTTCGTCGGAGCGATTCCCTTTCTGGCCGCCGCTGACATGGTTGAGAGTCCGTTGGCCAAGGGAACGCTCTACGTTTGCTCAACGTTTGTCGGCTTCTCACGCATGACAGATGATGCCCACTATCCCTCGCAGATCTTTCTGGGCTGGTACCTCGCCTGGGCCAGTTCACTGGCTGTCAGCCGGACAGAGCACCAATTTGCCGGCATGGAGGTGCAGGTGATGCCGTTGCCCCTCGGTGACCTGGGTGGCATCGGTGTGCAGACCCGTTGGTAGGAGGCTACGTGCTGCGGACGCCGACTATGGCGGCCGTGACGGCCGCGGGGTCGATGCCCTCGACCAGTTCAACGTGACCGATGCAGTCCGGCAGGACAAACCGTAACTGACCATGCTCGGTTTTCTTGTCGCGGCCCATGATGGCAAGCAAGGTGTCGTCGGCGACGGCAGCCAGCGTGTTGGTGGTAACCGGCAGGCCTAGGTGCTCGAGCAGGGTGTGCTGGCGGGTGACCGTTTCTGCGGTGATCCGGCCCAGTGTGGCGGCGAGTTGTGCAGCTGCGACCATGCCGAGGGAGACGGCCTCGCCATGCAGCAGCGTGCCGTAGCCGGTCGCGGTTTCAAAGGCGTGGGCGAAGGTGTGGCCATAGTTGAGGCAGGCCCGCAGCCCGGTCAGTTCCCGTTCGTCGCGTTCGACAACGAAGGCCTTGAGTTCTGCTGACCGCTGGACGAGATGTTCAATGGCTGCGGGTTCACGTGCGACGATGGCGGCGGTGTTCGCCTCAAGCCAGGCGAAGAATTCGGCGTCGAGGATCATGCCGTACTTCACCACCTCGGCCAGTCCGCTGGTGAACTCGCGAGTGGGCAGTGTGGCCAGCGTATCGATGTCGGCGATGACGCCCTGCGGCTGCCAGAAGGCCCCGACCAGGTTCTTCCCTGCCGCCAGGTTGATGCCGGTCTTGCCGCCGATGGCACTGTCAACCTGGGCGACGAGTGTGGTTGGCACCTGCCAGCAGGGAATGCCCCGAGCAAAGCCAGCCGCCAGAAACCCGCCGAGGTCACCGATCACGCCACCGCCAACGGCAACCAGTGAGGTCTGTCGATCAATACCGAGCTGGGCCAGGGCTTCCCAGAGCCGGCCAGCCTCAGTGAGAGACTTGGAGGCTTCGCCGGATGGCACGGTGAGGAGATCAGTTGCAAGGCCAGCCTGCGTGAGGGAGGTCATGACCGCCGTGGCGTGCGGGGTGACCACGGCAGCATCGGCCAGGACGACCGCCCGTTGGCACCCGGTGGCAGCCAGCACCTTCCCGGTCTCGGCCAGCGTGCCACGACCGACGTGGATGGCGTAGGTGCGGTCTGGCGGCGGACCGTCGGTGCCGTCGAGTCGGAGAGTGATGGTACGGTCTGCCACGTCAGGTCGCCGCCGCCCGTTCGATATCTTCTTCGGTCACCGTGATCACGCGGGCAAAGCCTGTGTGCTGGCGGATGTAGTCGAGGTCAGCTGCTTCAGCAGGGGCCGCGTGGAGCAGCGTGGCGACGCGGTCCCGGTCGGCAGGTGACCAGTCTTCGTAGGCATCCGGCCAGATGGTGTGCTGCTCAACGACGAGGGCTTCACGATACGGATCGAACTGGTTGGACATGGGACCAATCCTCGAGCAAACAAAGCGGAGGGAGAAAAACAATCGTGAGCGAAATAAATCGCTGCGGGACAAACTCCTTCTAAAGTATACAGTGGGATGTTCGTCGCCTCGACCGGGGCACGTTTCCGATCTCATTCCGCATTCCGTCGCTTATTTCCGTGTCACGAACGTCAGTTGGAACCCGCTTGGTTGTTGGGCTGGTCGGCCTTGGACTTACCGCCGCCGGCGTGGGGGTCTGGTTTCAGTGGCAGCAGACCCGGCGTTGTCTGGAGTTCTACGGGGTGGAAGCTGCTGGCCGAATTTCCCGGGCCCCTCGGGTGGAACTCTGGTCGCTCAAGCCGTCGGGAGACGGCGGGCATACCGGGCGGCTCGCGGTCACGCAGCGGAGGGACATCTCGACGGCCAAGGGGCTGGTGCACCTCCGCCGCGGGCTCGTGGAAGATGCCAACTTTAGGTGGTCGAAACCGCCGGGGGGTGACCAGCCGCTTCCCGATGCTGCCTGGGATATCGCCCTCGTCTTTGCAGATGAGTCGGGAGATCAGGGGATTGTGCTGGGAGTGGCCCTCGGATCTGACGCTGTACCGGCTCAGCTCACCGTGCTGGGGCGGCCGGGGCGTGTCGGTCTGGGCAAGATGGCGAAGGGGCTGCGGGATTGGGTCGCGGCGACGTTGGCTGCCTCGGCCACTGAGCGGTGATCGGCTGAACGGCCTGCCGAAACAGGTCTTTTGTCAGGTGTGGCCGCAGGGCTATCGTCCCGGTCACTCTCTGGTCGCCGCAGTTCGGATGTGTCGCTGCGACCGAGGCACCACCGTGTCCGAAAGGCAGATCTCATGCGAGCGATTGCGGTAGCGAACCAAAAAGGTGGCGTCGGCAAGACAACCACGTCAGTGAATCTGGCGGAAGGGCTGGCCCGTCTCGGGCGGCGGGTCTGTCTGATCGACCTCGACCCGCAGGCGCACGCCACCTTGCATGTGGGCGTGATGCCGGGGGAGCACACGTGCTCAGCGTACAACGTGCTGGTTGAAGGAGAGCCTCTGGCGGCAGCCACCCAGGCGGTCAGCGACAACCTGTGGGTGGTTCCCTCACATCTCGACCTGTCGGCGGTTGAGGTTGCCCTGGCCGGCCGTGCCGGTCGGGAGGCAATCCTCCGTGAGCGGATTGCTACTGACCCGATGTGTCAGGGGGACGGAGTTGCGGCCTTTGACTTTCTCATTGTCGACTGTCCTCCGTCCCTTGGACTGCTCTCACTGAATGCGATGGCGGCGGTTGATGAGGTGCTGCTGCCCCTTCAGCCGCACTTCCTCGCCCTGCACGGGTTGAGCAAACTGCTGGAGACGATCGAACTGTCGGCCGATCACCTCAATCCGCGGCTGCGGCTGCTGGGGGTGGCCCTCTGCCTCTATGAAGCGGGGACCCGGCTGGCAACAGAAGTGGGCCGCGACGTCGAAGCCTTCTTCGCCGAGGCCAGCCAGCGGCATCCTGCCTGGCGGGATGCCCGGGTGTTCCAGACCCGGATTCGGCGGAACATCCGCCTGGCAGAAGCCCCTAGTTTTGGGCAGTCGATCTTTTCGTATGCGGCTGATTCCAATGGGGCGGCTGATTACCATGACCTCGCCGCCGAGGTCGATGCCGCCGTGTTGCCCAGCCGGCAGCCGGCCACCGTGGCACCGCTGCGGCAGGTGGCCTAAGTGGCCACGGTGTTGGCTGCTGGCCAGTTCGGCCCTGCCTGCGGTAAGGTGAAGAGTGGCTTGGTCATGCCACGTTGCGAGAAGACACCGCAGTGGAGTGGCCTGGTGAGCCCGAGGGAGTGGAGGCGTTCATGCGGCGACAGATGCGATTCCTGACGCAAGGTGGCCTGGTGGGAGTGGTGTTGTTCGCTCTGGCTGCTGCAACTCCGGCGGGAGAGGGCTTTCGTCAACTCGGCAAAGGGGTCCTCACAGTCGTCCCCCCTGATGAGTCAGTCGATGATGTCGCGCAGGTCTTCAATCTGCACGAACTAGCGCAGGGCCGCGGAGACGCCTGGGACCCTGACCATGCGCCTTCCCATGAGACCTTGATCGGGATGGCCCGTGACCGGCAGTTTCTCCGGGATATCTGGTGCCTTGAATTCGCCTACAAGCCCCCCCGGACCATCACCGTCGATGTGCCGGAAGAGGGGCTCACGGTTCGCAAAGAGAAGGTCTGGTACCTCGTCTATCGCGTGAGAAATGTCGGGGGGCGGCGGGTGGTCTTCCAAAAGGATACCGAGGGAAATGACGACCGCACCCGGCCCCAGTTGCAGCGGCTTGATGACCTGTCGATTCCCTTCGAACCGCAATTCATCTTCGAGACGCACGAGGCACTTTCTCGTGACGAGGGAATTCTCGAGCACCGGGACTTTCTCGACCGGCTGGTCCCCACGGCAATGGAACCGATCGCCCGCCGCGAGAAGATTCCGCTGGAGTATCTCCATGACAGCATCGGCATTGCCGATCGCCCGTTGGCGCCCGAGGAAGAGCGGTGGGGAGTCGCCGTCTGGCAAGAAGTCGATCCTCGGATCGACTTCTTCACAATTTTCATCTACGGGCTGACCAACTCAATGCAGTGGCGGCATGATGCCCAGTTGGAAGCGGATTTTGAGCATGAGCCAGAGTACGAGCGACGCGAACTGGAGTGCCTGCGGCTTGACTTCTACCATCCGGGTGATGAGGCCCATGGAGACTTTGAAGAGGTCCAGGTGGCGCACGCCGGGATGTTTGAACAACTGGCGCTTGGGTCACGGCTGCTGGAGGCCGCCAGCCGCGCGACGCTGACAAAGGCGGAGCATATTGATTATGTGCGGGACCTGGGGGGGCGGTGGCAGGACTTCCTGGAGCCGGAGAAGGAGGCGTGGACTGGCGGCTCGGGGCTCGTTCCGGTGGAGCGGTTTGCCCAGACACTGGCAAAGGTCGACGATCCGGCCAAGCGGGAGACCCTGGTGCGGGCCTTCCTTGGTGATCAGGCCATCGGCTGGATGGAGGACCTGCTCCGGGCGGTTGTCAGTCCGGCCTCTCCGGAAGCGGCTGTGCAGGGACAACAGGCTCTGGAAGCGATCGGTCTGAACCGGCAGCAGGTCGAGGCTGCACCACTGGAGTCGTTCGCGACGATCGTCCGGCGGTTGGAACAGGAGCCAACAATGGAGGATCGCCGGGAAAAGTCCGCTGCGTTTTTCGGTCCGGCAGCTGATCGACTCGACCAGATTGCCCACGAGGTGGCGATCGCCCGGGCGGCGGCGCTGTTGAAACTGCTGCAAGTTGACGAGGCCGAACTGTTGCAAGTGGGCAGTCGTCGGGCCTTGGAATTCATCATGCCAAACCTCGTCACCCAGCCCGATCCGGCGGCGGACGACCCCGGGCGGGTCGCTGAGCGGGGCGAGGAGGAGCAGCAGGAACTGCTCCGGGGACTCTTCGGCCATGACGGCCCCGAACTCTTCCGGAGGGCTCTGGATGCCCGCGAAGGGGAGGATTATCGCTGGCTCTTCCGTGAGGCCCGTCAGGACGATATTCTCTAGGGCCTGCATCCAACCGAGCGCGGAGCCATTCGCCGGTTCGCCGGCTGGATCGGCAGGTCAGACACTGAATGAGGATCGAGCAATGGCGCATAAAAAAGGTCAGGGTTCCAGCCGGAACGGTCGTGATTCGAATGCCCAGCGACGTGGCGTGAAGCGGTTCGGCGGACAGGCTGTTCGTGCCGGCAATATTCTGGTGCGGCAGGTCGGCACCAAGTTTCATCCCGGTATGAATGTCGGGATGGGAACGGACTACACCCTCTTTGCTCTCTCTGATGGCGTGGTCCGGTTTGACCGGGAAGGTCGCCGCGTGAACGTCGATCAGGCCGCCGGCTGATTGCCTGGTAGGCGTCCCGATGAGGCCACGACGTGTTTGTTGACCGAGTGCAGGTCGAAGTGGTGGCCGGAAATGGTGGCAATGGGATCACCAGTTTTCGTCGCGAGAAGTACGTCGCCCGCGGAGGGCCCGATGGTGGCGACGGCGGGCGGGGCGGGAGCATCATTCTGCAGGCCCAGCCAGGAGTGGACTCGCTTGCGGGCCTCTCGCATCGCAGCCAGTGGCGGGCCGATCATGGCCAGTCCGGAGGGCCGCACAACTGCCAGGGGAAGTCCGCCCGCGATCTGACACTGCTTGTTCCTCCCGGCACAATCGTCGTCGATGAAGCGACAGGGCTGCAGATCAAAGACTTGGCCAAGCCAGGTGATCAAATTGTGGCTGCCAAGGGTGGGACTGGCGGGCGGGGCAATTCACACTTCAAGTCAGCAGTCAATCGGGCTCCACGAGAGTCGACTGCTGGCGAACTTGGTCAGTCGCGGCGGCTTGTCCTGGAACTGAAGGTCATCGCCGATGTCGGGCTCGTCGGCCTGCCGAATGCCGGCAAAAGCACCCTGTTGTCGCGGCTGTCGCGGGCCCGCCCTGAGATTGCCAACTATGCCTTTACCACGAAGACGCCGAATCTCGGCATTGTCGACGTGTCGGTCGACCGACAGTTTGTGCTGGCGGACCTTCCTGGCTTGATCGAAGGGGCGCATGCAGGAGTGGGGCTTGGCCACGAATTCCTGCGGCATGTTGAGCGGGCGGGCATTCTTGTACACGTGGTGGAGCCGCAGCCGGTCGACGGCAGTGATCCCCTGGAGAATTATCGGAAGATCCGTCGGGAACTGACCCTCTATGATGCAGCACTGGGAGCCCGTCCAGAGATCGTCATTGTGAGCAAGGCGGAACTCCCAGACGCAGAGGCCGTTCGTGACCAGCTGGCAGGCGAGACGGGGCTCAATGTGCTTGCCGTGAGTGCCGTGACCGGCCAGGGGCTGGACCGCCTGCTCGTCGCGGTGACCCGCCTGCTTGACCAGCACGATCCGGCCAATGCCGTCGACTTCCCGGAACCAGCAGAGTGAGATGGTGTGATGAGTGACAGTGAATCTCGTGCCGGGAGCGTGCAGGACGAGCCGATGCTGGTGGCAGACGTCGGCAATTCCCGGATCAAACTCGGCGTGGTGGTGGCATCTGACACGGGCCTACCCAGCATTGAACAGCGACACGATCTTGATAGCCATGCCTTTCGTGCGGATGAGTTTGAAGCGTGGCTAATGACAGCGGCTCCAGCCGCAGCCACGGTGGTGATTGCCAGTGTCTATGACGCTGCGGCTGACCGGCTGGGGGCACTTGTTGCCGCCACCAGTGCCACTCGGCATCGGCCCGTGCACCAGCGGCGGATTCGGTTCGACGACCTGCCGCTGGCGGTTGAGACGGCCGAGCCGAGCCGAGTTGGGATTGACCGCCTGGCTGCTGCTGCTGCGGCGAGTCGCCTGGTGGCTGCCGATCGGGGATGTGTGGTGATCGACTGTGGCACGGCCGCTTCGGTCGATCTGGTCGCAGCCGGCGGCCGGTTTCTCGGTGGGGCGATTCTGCCCGGTCCGGCCTTGATGGCCCGGGCCTTGGCCGACGGAACCAGTCTCCTTCCCGAGGTGGCCGCCCTGGGTGAACTGCCGCCGCCTCCGTTGCCGGGCCGGGCGACAGGCGAGGCGATTGCCGCCGGCATTGGCTATGGAATTCGCGGGGCGATTGCCCGGCTCGTTGCGGAGGCCAGGCAGGTGCTGGGCGGAGACCCGGGGGTCTTTCTGACCGGCGGCTGGCGGGGAGCGGTGCGTGGAGAACTGTCTGGTGTGGTCGAGATGGCAGACCTGGTGCTTACCGGCATTGGCCTGGTGGCCCTCCGGCTGCGGGAAGAAGCGTAACGCTGTCGTTCCGTGCCGCCGGGAGCCTGCTAAACTCAAGAGTATTCAGATCCGCATCGTTCCGAGCACCATTCGACTTTTTGCGAGTACCAGTGACTGAGTCAGCCGCAGCTCCTGAAATCAGAGAAAATCCCCGAGGCCGAGACCTTACCCTGGCGATCGCCCGCATCATCGAGGAGACCCGGGGGCGTGACATTCGGGTGCTTGACTTGCGGCGGGTCACCGAGGTGTTTGATTACTTTGTCATTGCCACGGGAACCAGCCGTCGCCAGATGCATGCGGTCTCGGATGAAATCGAGCGGGTTGTGAAGGCTGACTGGGGGGATCTCAAACGAGGGATCGAGGGCTACGACGAGAGCCACTGGATCGTCCTCGACTATGGCGATGTGGTCGTCCACCTGTTCGCTGCCGAGGCCCGCGAGTATTGGGATCTCGAGCAACTCTGGAGCGATGCCGAGCCCGTCGAACTGCCTGCACCGGTCTCTGAGGAGTAAGTCCTCCGTCCGCTGGTGTCGTCAGGCAGCGGTAGTGGGGGTGATCGAGCCAGACCGAGCAACCAAATCCCAGCCATTTTCTTCAAGGTCAGCCAGCATGTCTGCTTCTGTTCATGGATCGTACGCCCAGCCAGGTCGCACCGATTTTCGAGAGGCTTTTCGTCTCGCGATGGCTGGTGTGCTTCAGCAGGCCATCGTTGCTGGTGACCTGCCGATTGACGCGGGTGACGTGCCGGGACTGCTTGAACAAGTGCGTGAGACGACCGACTCCAAGTTTGGCGACTACACGACCACCGTGGCCATGCCACTGGCCAAGCGGCAGCGGGAGAAGCCCCGGACGCTCGCCGAGCGGCTGATCAGTCGGCTCAATGCTGACCCAGACTTCACGGCACTGTTCGAGCCAGTTGCTGAGCCGGTTGGCCCTGGCTTCATCAACGTGCGTGTGCGGGATGACGCTCTGGCCCATGGGGTGGCGGCGGCCTGTGGTGATGTCCGCCTCGGTGTGAGGCCTGTCGCCCAGCCGGAAACGATCGTGCTTGACTACTCCTCCCCCAATGTGGCCAAGCCGATGCACGTCGGCCACATTCGTTCAACCGTGATCGGAGATGCGCTCGCCCGGATGTTGCGATTTCGCGGTCACACGGTCATCACTGATAACCATCTGGGCGACTGGGGAACCCAGTTCGGCATGATTCTCTGGGGCTGGAAGCATTGCCGTGATGAGGCGGCGTATGCGGCAGATCCGACGGCTGAACTGGGCCGGCTCTACCGGCTCGTTCGCAAGGTGGCCGATGCAAAGCCGGAAGAACTGGCAGCCGACCCGATTGCAGCGGAATTGGCCGCAGCCCATCCCGAGGCGGGCCGTGAGGTGCTGCTGGAGACAGCCAAGTTGCATGAGGGGGATGAAGAAAATCGGCGGCTCTGGGAGGAGTTCATGCCGGTCTGCCGTCGGGAAATCGAGCGGATCTACGCCCGGCTCGACGTCGCCTTTGATCACACGCTCGGAGAAAGCTTCTTTCAGCCGTTGCTGGCCGGTGTGGTCGATGACCTCGTGGCCGGCGGCTTGGCTCGGGAGAGTCGCGGAGCGATTGGTGTGTTTCTCGAGGGACGGGAGACGCCGCTGCTCATTCGCAAGGCTGATGGGGCCTTTCTCTACGCGACCACCGATCTGGCGACGATTGCCTGGCGTGCGGAGCACTGGCAGCCAGACCGAATTCTCTATGTGGTTGATCATCGCCAGAGCCAGCACTTTCAGCAGGTCTTTGCCACCGCCCGGGCCTGGGGCGGGCGTGCCGCGGAGCAGTTGGCATCCATACAACTGGTGCATGTCGCCTTCGGAACCGTGTTGGGTGAAGATGGCAAACCGTTTAAGACCCGGGCGGGCGACACGGTGGGGCTGGAGGCACTGCTTGATGAAGGCGTGACGCGGGCGTTGGCGATCGTCGGCGAAGGTGAGCATACCCGGCAGGGCATGGACGAGTCCCAGCGGCAGGCGGTGGCTGAGGCGGTGGGTATCGGCGCAATCAAGTACGCCGATCTCTCGCAGAACCGCACGACCGATTACGTCTTCAGTTTCGACAAGATGCTAGAGCTCAAGGGCAACACGGCTGCCTACATGCAATATGCGGTGGCTCGGGTGGAGGGCATTGCCGGCCGTGGCGGGATTGATCGTGAGGCCCTGCGGCAGCAGGTGGCGGCCGATCCTGCAAGTATTGAACTGGTCGATCCACGGGAGCGTCGCTTGGCCCTTGCCGCCTTGCGGCTGGCAGCGGTACTTGAGGATGTTGAAGCCGACTATCGCCCGAATCTACTGACGGCCTGGCTGTTCGAGTTGGCCGGCTGCTTTTCGAGTTTTTACGACGCCTTGCCGGTGCTGAAGGCTGAGGGACGGCAACGCACGACGAGGCTGGCCCTCTGTGACCTGACCGGTCGAGCGTTGCGACAGGGGCTGGAACTACTCGGCATCCGCGTCCCGCTCCAGATGTAGGACGACGGATCGCGTTCAGCGATCGAGTTCACGGCTCGGGCAGAACGCGCCGAGGCTGCATTGGCTGCAGGCTGGCGTGCGGGCGTGGCAGACACGGCGGCCGTGAAGAATCAGCGAGTGGTGCAGGAAGGTCCAGTGGTCTTCGGGAAAGAGTGCCTCAAGGTCTTTCTCCACCTTGTTGGGGTCGTCATGGCGACTGAACTTTAGCCGGCGGGCGAGTCGGCCCACGTGGGTGTCGACCGCGATGGCTGGCCGGCCGAAGGCGTTGCTGGCGACCACGTTGGCTGTTTTGCGACCGACGCCTGGCAGGGCGAGGAGGGCGTCGAAGTCGTCGGGTACCTCGCCGTCGTGCTGCTCGACCAGCTGTCTGGCGGCAGCGACGATGTTTTTCGCCTTGTTTCGAAACAGGCCGATGGTCTTGATGAAGGGCTCGACCTTCGCTGGTGTGGCCGCTGCAAGGGCCCGGGCGTCAGGATAGGTTGCGAAGAGTGCGGGCGTGGCTGCATTGACACTCACATCAGTCGCCTGCGCGGAGAGGATCGTAGCGACCAGCAGTTCAAACGGGGTGCCGAAGGCAAGTTCTGTCGCGGCGTTGGGATACGATTGTGTGAGTGTGGCGAGCACCTGCTCGGCCCGGTGGCGTCTGTCGGCAAGGCGTTCTCGAGGCATCGGTGTTCTCGGGTGTCGGCGGTCTCGGTGTAGTCGTGCTGGGGTGCCTGGCACGATCAGTGTCGATCCGCGTGGTGCGTTCCTGGCAACAGAGTGTATCGACCGCGACTGGACGGTGCGTCTTGCCTGCTCGCAGTGCCGGCGTGGCCCACCTCTGTCGTTGGGAGATATGATGCCGCTAGCAGGGACTTGTCAGTTGGGAAATGACGTGTTCGGTTGGCGTCTGCACCGGTGCAGTGATGGATTCACTTTCAGGAAAACTTCTTGTCGCTTCTCGGGCTCTGGCCGATCCGCACTTTGCGCAGGCGGTCGTGCTCATGGTGCACCACGATGAGGAGGGAGCTTACGGTGTGGTGGTCAATCGCCGTAGTCAGGCCCAACTTGCCGATATCTGGGAGCAGGTGGGTGCTGGTCCGTGCCCTGTCTGCTTGCCGCTCTGGATCGGTGGGCCGGTGGACGGGCCGCTCGTTGCCGTACACGCCACGGCCGCCTTCGGGGAACGTGAAATTGGGCCGGGTCTCTACTTTACGGCTCGCAAGGATCTGGTCGCGGCACTGCTGCAGGAGGCGTGTGAGCCCCTGAAGATCGTGATTCGCTCGGCCGGGTGGAGCGGCGGACAACTGGAGCAAGAGATTGAAGAGGGGGCGTGGGAGGTGATCGACGCCACCCGGGAACGGGTGTTTGGTGACGAGACGGTGCTGTGGCAGCAACTGACCCGGCAACTGGCCGATCAACTGCTCGTCGATTCCCTGCGAATCAGGCATGTGCCGCGTGCGCCGTGGCACAACTGAGGGTGCAGGCTGCCGGGTCGCGTGGAACGGACGAAGATCTTCGATGCGCAAACGCCTCACGCAACAGGCTAAATCATTTGTGAAACTGCTGATCGTGCAGGCCGAATGGCAAGAACTGGAATAAAGCTACAAAAGGCAAAAAGAAACTGCTTCCAAAGGCAAACTAACTTGGGTGCTTGAGGCAGTGAAGGGACAGCTGCTTGGTGAGGAGGCGATGGCAACCGTAATTCTTCGAAAACTCCTCGATGAACGCCGTCTTCTTCTTGTAGCGGGCTTGGTCAGAGCGACCACCATCGCTGTCGTGCTGGCGTTACGTTGATCGTGTTGGTCTGCCCTGCCGACACGCCGAACTTTATTCAAGGAGAGGCCCAATCACTCCATCACCGCCGATGATGATCGGATCAGGAAGGGCTGAGTCCGCCTCAATCTCGGCAACGCTTTCATCAAGGATCAAGGATCGAAAAGCGGCTGCAAGCAGGCTGTCGTTTGAGTTCGCGGCATCGCCGGAAAGATCCCAGAACATCATGCCCCCAAGGCCCAGGGCATCCACCCAGTCTGCTTTGAGTGCAATCGATGTGGTTGTTTCAAAGGAACTGAAGATGTCTTGTTCCGTGTTGTAGACGTAGCTCGCCTGAGCAGTGTCATCCCAGTAGAGTTCCCAGCCTCCTCCGGCAATGACCTGGAACAGGAGGTCTTTGTAATCGTAATTCCCGGCCTCGAAGCTGCCGGGTGCTGCACCACTGGCCCATTCGTCGTAGCCACCATCACCCCCATCAGCGACGCCGCTCCAGGCCCTCGTGTACATCGGAGCCCCAACGACAATTTGGTGTGGCTGAGCACCGGCTGCGAGGTAGGCGTTGACTGCAGTTTGAATATCAAGTCCACCGGGATCACCAGTAAAAGCAGACTGGTGGCCGGTCGTACTTTCCCAGGTTCCATGGAAGTCGTACGTCATGACGTTGAAGAAATCGACGGATGGAGCAAGCCCGGCCACGTTGAAGTCAGCAATTCGGCTGAGGCTTCCCGGTGACGCAACAGAAATTTCATACGTCCGGCCAAGTTCAGTCCCCAAATCATTGAGCCGTGTTCGCACGTCTGCCAGCAGCAGAGCGTAATTCAAGCCGTCGTTAGGGCTGGACGAATTCCCTGCTTCACCACCTCCACCGGGGTATTCCCAGTCAAAATCGATCCCGTCAAAGACCTGATAGGTTCTCAGGAATTCAACAATCGATTGGGCAAACCGCTCGCGTCCTGCCGCGGTGGAAGTGACCAAACTGAAATGATCTGAAAGCGTCCAGCCGCCGACGGCGATACTGACAGTCAGATCAGGGTTGAGTTGTTTGAGCTCCGCGAGTTGATTGAAGTTACCCCAGATTGTTTGCTCGCTGCGGGGATCTTCAGGTGGGTACGCCCAGAGTTCATCCTCACCTGTGACGCTCTCGGCAGCGGTGAATCGCTTTTCCGTCGCCGCATAGGTGTCATAGACCGTCATCTCACCGTCAGCCGTAAGGTTCGCAAACGCGTAGATGAGGTGGGTCAACTGCTGTACCGGCACATCCGCCGGCTGATAGTCGCGGCCGTAGATGCCCCACTCGGGGAAATAGGCTGCGACAACTGTTTCATGGTGGCCGGTATCCGGCGGAGGAGAGTCTTCCGTAGTGGGTGACGTGCTTGTGCTGTTGCCGATTGTGCCATCGCCATCGATGTCAACTTGAAAGAGGTGCTCCTTGGCCGCAAGAGATGAGTCGGCCGGTCCCTCCTCGCCGGTGTAGGCCCCGGCCTCATCCAGAATCCATGCATAGACATTGGTTCCGCTGCCATCGAGAACGCGGAGCCGACCGATGTCGTCACGGGCTGCAGCCAAGATGGTGGCTCCGTCTCTCGTCAGCGGAACTGCACCCTGCCAGTAACCGTCTGATCGGGTGACGGGAATGACGACACCGTCAACCTCACTGACGTACGCAAGACCAGCAGAATCAACGAGCACGCTGACATTAGTCGTTGCAGCGACGACGGTGTACGGACCGTCATTAGTTTCAGAGTCCCCGGGATCAGAGGTCGAGGGAACGTCAGGATGGTCGCCAATTACGTTCTGGGTGCCATAGTCGCTGAAGGCACTGCTGAAACTTCCTGCTGGCAGGTCGAGCCCCGAAGCTGTAGCCGATACTTGGCCGTAGCTGCCGGGGTTATCGCGGGCCACGGACCACATCGACAGCATGCCAAGCTCTTTGGCGCGGGCAAACGTCTCCAGTTCCGCTGCATCATCGAGTGTGAACACCTCGTAAGTGATGTCATTGACCCCGATCATTGGGGTGACGCCGACCTGGTTCCAGTCGAACACATGGCCAAACTCTCGGTAGAGTGGTGTCAGTTGGTTGTGGGTGCCCCGAGCGGCAGCAGTGGCGTAGTACCCCAGCGTTTGGCCGTCTGGGCCAGAGGTGGGCGCAGCCCATTCACCGTAATTCATTGCCATGACATTGACGCCGTCGAGCACAACACCGGCCTGCAGCGCCGACCGCACAACATTCAGACCATTGTAGGTGAGCCCGGAGGGCAATACAGGCAGCGTGTACCAGATTTCAACATCGGGTCGTGCTTGCTGTAAGAGTGCCAGGGCCTCACTCCGCAGCGTAATCGATGTCTGGTCGGTAATCGCGGTGCCCTCGATATCAAAATCGACACGGTTGAGCGCATATTTGTCGATGACCTGAAGATAGGCGTCAGCCAGGTCTTGCGGTGTCTTGCCGCGGACGGCATAGGCGTGCGCAAGACTGTTATCAGCGGCTCCACCGAAGGAGACCATCACGTTTCCACCGACTGCCTGGAAATCAGCAATGGATTGATCAATGGCCAGCGCTCGGTCTGACTGAGAATCGAGCGCGAGGGAGTCGACCCCACCCCACGCCGTTTTGCCATCTGGGGTTGCCAGGAGAAAGGCAAGCGTCAGCAGCGATGTCCCTCGTGTGGCGGCAATCTCAGTAAGGTTTGGGGCTTCCCAAAAGGCCATGTCGACGTACGGCGCAAAGTACGCCTCACCCCAATGCTCATCGCCGTCATTGCCGGAATTGACTCCGGCGATCGGGTCCAGTGTTCCGTCTCCATCAATGTCATACTGAAACAGGTGTTCCTTCGTGCCGATGGAAGTGTCAGTCGGGCCGTCTTCGCCCACGTAGGCGCCGTTATCATCGAGAATCCAGGCGTAGACGTTTGTGCCAGTTCCATCGAGCACCCGGAGACGGCCAAGGTCGTCTCGGGCGGCTGCCAAGAGCGTTGCACCGTCTCGAGCCAGTGGAACTGGCCCCTGCCAATACGCGTCTGACCGGGTGATTGCTATTGGTGCTTCGTCGTTCTCGCGGACATAGGCCAGACCGTTGGTATCGACAAGCACACTTACGTCGGTGGTCGATGCGACGGTGGTGTAAGGATTTCCTTGTGGGTCCGTTGGCTCGACTGGTTCGAGGCCGATTCCATCTCGGGGGGCGTCATTTCCGAGGCGTTCCTGCTGGCCATCAGTCGACTCGCCTTCTGGGGCAAGCAATGTGAGTAGCCCTGCACGGCTTACTATTGTGATCTGATCTGCGGTAAAGCCGAAGACGGCGTGCAGTCGATCTTCAACAACCTGGTCGTGGTGGAACTCAATGTTTTTTCCGAATAATTGATTTTGAAAGACGCCTGCCAACAAGATGCTTTGGCCTGTTGTTTCAGCAGTGATCAACAGCCCTTCATCACTGTCCTGTACCGAAAGCCCTGCCCGTGCGCCGAAGTACAGGAAGTTCAGCTTCATCGTACGGGGGTCAAAGTTTTCGATTCGTTCGTGAACGCCAAACTCGTGACCGCGAACATAGATGGTGCCAGGCTCTCGGGGGCCGACGCTGTGTTCCCAGGAGAGTACGCCACCGATGTCCTGCCGAAGCTGTTCGTTGGTAACGACACCAAAATTTTGAATCGACAGTGACTGAGGGCTGACTCCGGAGAGGTTCTGCCTAGCCGGTGGTTGGTGCCACGCATTCACAATGGCAAGCTCACCGGTTGCTGTTTTGCCAAGGGCAATGTGATGGGCCGATTGGTCGCCAAAAGAGATCTGGTCGTGCAGCGGGTTGAAGCCTTCGATGTCGGCATTCATGGGCTTCACAAAAAAGACGTTTCCTTCGCCATCTGGTGTCTTTGGTTGTGAAGTAACTCTCCGTGGTGAGAGCCAGGTGGCTGTGGACAGGGGAAGTCCGGCAGGAGGCTGCGGACCATCATGAATACCAGTGACCAGCAGGTTGAGAAGGGCGGGGGTGAAGGTGTTGGCCGTACCCTTGAACCGGATGGTTCCCGTTCCCCCTGGTGAGAGGTCCGGATTCCATTGCGGTCCCCGCACGGTATAGCGATCTCCTGAACGCCGGACGATGCTGCCGTTCCAGAGTTCAGCAATATCACCAGCAAAATCGAACGAGACTTCCCAGCCACGGAGGGTGGAGTTTTGCTTGTTCTGGACGGCAAGTTCTCCGAGGAACCCCTCCCCCCAGTCGCTGAGCACCTGAAAATGTGTTGTCTGAGATTCCGTTGGTGGCGTCAGAGCCAAGTCTCCGTTATCTGGCTCCGAGAGACTTGATTCAGGGGCTGATGTCAATGGTTCGGTGGTGTCACCAAGTGGCATACCATTGAGTGACAGGTCTGCTGGTGGTGATACGTTTGAAGTTGAACCGTCAAAAGTTCCGAGGAAGCCAAAGGCGACCGTGCGGCCGGGCTCAATGTCTCGACGCCAGCCATCATTCGCGACGGTGTAGCGGGTGCCGTCCCGTTTAAGAATGGTCGCGTTCCAGATGGAGGTGATGGTTGCTCCATAGTCAAAAGCGACGGTCCAATCATTGACTGTTTCAGTGTCAAGATTTTGGAGTTCGATGGTTGCCTGGAACCCATCTCCCCAATCAGCGGTCACATCGTAGGCTGCGGCAACGACGGCCATCATGGCCCGTGGTTCAAGCCTGTCGAAGGTGTTGCACACACGATGTGATGGATCGGACCTTGACGTATTCTTCCGTTTTCCTACGGAACATTTTTTTCGTCTTGCGTTGCCAGATCCATACATTCTGGAAAAGCAGCGCGAGATCCAGGTAGCCATGAGGACCAGTCTTTCTTTTGTGATGGCACACACGAGAAGAACGCATTCATTGGTATGCGTTGTTCAGCGTTTGCAATCAGCCTTTCTTGTTTGAGGTGGTCTCGCTCGTTTGAGCGTGCCAAGAACAGCGGGCGAGTGTCCTTCCAACCTGTTCTTTCACGCACCGCTGACTACGGATGTCACTGGGTTTTTGTTCGCTTCGGGAAGCAAAAAGACACTTTTTTGACTTGTTTGCATGTGCTGTGGCGTTGGGCGATGCAGAAAAAGTTAGTAGCGCGTGGCGACACCCTTTTCCTGTGTGTTTTCAGTGATGCACTGCAAGATGTGCTGCCTGCATGCCTATTAGCTTCTGTGTTCTGGCGATGGCATCGTGGAAGGACAACGTGGGTTGTGCCAGACATGCCAATTCCGGCAGCGTGGCTCTACAGACAGAAGTTCTTTGTAAGGGTCCTAAGAAAAGCGGTCCCCGCGACTAATCCAAGTTCGGAGTCATCGTATTGGAAACGCTTCGTCGCCAAGAACGCTCCGATTATCCTCACTTCCGGCACACCTGCTCCAGTCGCTGCTTTTGCCGTAACGCACCGTATCGTTAAAATTTTGAGTGAAAGATACGCGCGGATGAGGGGTGGGGCAGAGCAAAAGTGGCGAAGGATCTTTGTCGCAGTAGTGTTGAGTAGTTGCTGCAGATCCGGGGTGTTCCCCTTGCGTCTCAAGGCAGGCCGCCGGCCTGAAATCATCAGTATGGATACATCACCGCCGTTGCCTCCTGAAACAAAAGACGTCATGTCCAACCGAATTGTCCTCATTGGAAGAGGGCCCGGGAATGACATTGTCCTACGAGATCAGAGCGTCTCTTTGCAGCATGCAAGAATCGTCGTCGGTGAAGACGGGCTTGTTCTTGAAGATTTGGGAAGCCGTAATGGCACCTTTGTTGGAGCACCTCCTCAGCGAATCACCAGTGCAACAATCAGTCTCGACGACCCACTTACCTTCGGGAGGGCACTCCTTCCAGCGAATGTGCTGAGAGATTTCCTCGAGCGGACGCGTTCTCCTCGTCAGTTGAAGAAGTCAATTCACCTTGAGGATCAGGCGCTGGTCACCTTTGGGAGAGGAAATGAGGCACAAGTTGCCATTGAAGAGCCTGTTGTCTCGCTCCTTCATGCTTCTGTTTCTCTCGAAGGTGGCACTGTTCTTGTCCGTGATCTCGGCAGCATGACGGGGACGTTTGTCGACGGCCGGCGAATCCAGGGTGAGGCTGAAATTCATCCCGGGTCGTTGCTGCAGATTGCTGACCAGCGGTACCGACTCAGTGATGGCGGTGACTCCCTGGAGGCTGTTCACGGTGCGGCGACAGCCATTGAGGCAGTTGGCGTGGAGATTTCTGCGGGGACTGGCAGACGCAAGAAATGCCTGATCGAAGACGTTTCGTTAGTGATTGAGCCGGGTGAACTTGTTGCCGTGATGGGGCCCAGTGGTGCCGGAAAAAGCACGCTGCTGTCAATCGTCAATGGCCAGGCGATTCCGTCGAAAGGCCAAGTCATTATTGGAGGCCTTGATCTTCATGATCACTTTGACCTGTTTCGTGGCCGAATTGGTTTCGTCCCCCAGGACGATATTCTTCATGCCGACCTTACAGTCTGGCAGGCGCTTTGGTATGCGGCTCGTTTGCGACTTCCTGCCGATACAACGGCTGAAGAAATAGCCACTCGAATCAGGGATGTTATTGCTCAGCTTGGACTTGAGGGAACAGAAAACACCCGTATTGGTGATCAACGAAAAAGAGGCATCAGCGGTGGGCAGCGAAAGCGGGTGAATCTGGCGATGGAGTTGCTGACCGACCCGCCGATCCTCATTCTCGACGAGCCAACGTCAGGGCTTTCAAGCACGGACACCCTTGCAGTCATCGAACTGCTTCGGCGGTTAGCGAATTCTGGCAAAACAATAATTGTCACAATCCATCAGCCCAGTCTCGATGCCTATCGGCTTTTTGATGCAGTGGCGATCATTGCCCGGGATAGTTCCACCGGCCAAGTTGGACGCCTGGCGTACTTCGGTCGCGCGTGGCCTGACGCCGTGACATTTTTTGAGCCGTCCAGTGAAGAGTCAGCGGTGCCGACTAATGTCGACGGCCTGCTGCGCGGGTTGGCAACGAAGTCAGTGCTGAGTTGGGTGGCGCAGTGGGAGGCGTCACCCATTCGATCAATCTGGGTTGAAGGACGCGCTGGAGTACACCCGCCAAACAAGGGCCATCATGCACGCCTTCGTCCGCGTCCAGTCGCAAAAATGATGCAATGGAAGACCCTTGTTCAGCGAAATATCGCTGTGAAGGTTGCTGATCGATGGAATACGCTCGTATTGTTTTTGCAGGCGCCTCTGATTGCGGGTCTGATCGCTGCTGTGTTCTCCAAAGTTCTTCGAGGGAATCCAACGCCTGACACATGGGCCCGGTCGGGGCTCGACATGGCAACGACCATGTTTGTGATGGCGCTGGCTGCGATTTGGTTCGGATGCTCGGGGACTGCTCGAGAAATTGTCAACGAGTGGCCGGTTTATCGACGTGAACGCATGGTTGGGTTGTCGCTTCTTTCGTACGTTGGTTCGAAGTTGGCTATTCTCGCGATTCTCACCGCAATTCAGACCACAATGCTGATTGCCATTGTTGGGTGGGGTTGCAATCTAGAGGGGCCAATCTGGCATCACTGGGTGATTCTTGAACTCGCAGCACTCTCGGGAGGAGCGGTTGGCCTAGTGATTTCGGCAAGTCTCAGTACGCCAGAAGCTGCTGCAGGTGTTTTGCCGGTTCTGCTGCTTCCGATGATCGTCCTTGGAGGCATTCTGGTTCCCATTGCAGATCTTCCGAAGTCAGTCCAGCCAGCGGCAGCCGTGATGCCATCACGATGGGCATTTGAAGGGCTCGTTGTCCCTGAGGCACTTGCTCGACCCCGAATGAGAATTCCGAACATCCCCCAGGCAGTTCCAGCCAAGCGGCCAATGCGACCTGCATCCACGACAAAGAAGCCTTCACCATTTCAGTTTGTTTCAGCGAAGCGGAACCACTTTCTGCTTCCCGGACGGAGGCGCATTGCCGAGGAGCTGACGAAAGCTGCAAAGCAAGCTGAGCAGCAACTGAAAGAGGCGAAGGAAAATGCGGATAGGAAGGCCAAAGCGGTTGAAGAAAAGGTTCGGCAAGATGTTGAACGTAAGGCCCAGGAGATGCAGGACGCGATCGATCAGGCAAAAGCTGATTTTGAGCGGAAAGCTGCCGAGATGAATCAACAAATGGAGGCCAAAGTCAAGGCGGAATTAGAAAAGGCAAACATTGAAATTGAGAGCCGGATGGAAACCATGAAGGAGCAACTGGAGAAAGAACAACGCGAAATAGAGCAAACACTTTCACAGTTGGGCGGGCCGGCCGGCCTGAAGCTCATTCCAGCAGATGCTGAAAAGAAGGCTAGCGACGTGGACATGGCAGAGCAGTTTTTTCCGAAACATCAAAAACGCTCGATACGAGGAGTTCCTCTCGCGGTGCTCTCTAGTCTATTTTGTTTAGGTGTTGCCATCACGGGAATTGTCTTGATTAGGCGGGACACAGTGGGGCGATAATCGGTAAGAAATAGTCACTCTGCGCGTATCTGATTCGTTCCTTGAAATAGCAGGCGGGAAATCATGGATGATGACCAAGGTCGAGCTCAGGACAGGAATGAACCCAGTTCGGCTTCGGAAATCCCGGCCACGGTCATTGCGACGACCGAGATTCTTATTAACCGATCACTCGCGCGGGGTGGCATCGGTGAAATCTATGCGGCGAATGATCGGGCCACCGGGCGCTCGATGGCGGTGAAGTTTTTGCGGGACTCTGCTGTCGGCGATGCTGCGTGTCGAGAAGCCTTTGCCTTTGAGGCACAGGTAACCAGCCAGCTTGAGCACCCGAATATTGTTCCTGTTTATGTGACAGGCGTAACGGTAGACGAGCAGCCATTTTATGCGATGCGGCTGATTCCTGGCCGTACGCTAAATGCGGCGATTCGTGACCTTCACAGTGCCCAGACAGAGAAGGGCGAAGCCAAGTATCGATCGCTCGAGACAACTCTTCTGGGGCAGTTTGCATTAGCTTGTAAAGCAATCGCGTATGCACACGATCGCGGCGTTGTGCATCGTGACATCAAGCCCGCGAACATTATGCTGGGGCGGTTTGGCGAAGTCGTTGTTCTGGACTGGGGGCTCGCGGTTCGTGTTGCTCGTGACGAACGGGCACGCTTAAGTGGGGAAGAAAGTGTTCTCATGCCAACCGCAGTCCTTGATGCTCCTCAGGAGCCAACGCAGTCGTTCTCGGGCACGCCGGCATATATGAGCCCTGAGCAGCACGACGGCAGCCGCCATGTTGGGCCAGCAAGTGATGTTTATGGGCTGGGCGCAACGCTCTACCACATGCTGACAGGGCAGCCACCGTACGCGGGTGACATTTCATTGATTCGGCAAACGGTGCTGGCCAACAAACTGGTGCCACCCTCGAAAGTGAAACGGGGCATTTCTCCTGCGCTTGAAGCAATATGCCTGAAAGCTATGGCGCATGACGTTGCTGATCGCTATGCATCACCGCTTGATTTAGCAAAAGATGTCGAGCATTACGTCGCAGATCTTCAGGTGTCAGCCTATCGTGAGCCAGCGCTTCGACGAGCTGCGCGATGGGGCCGGCGACACCGGAAGTTCGTGCAATTGAGTATTGTGTCTCTGTTTTGCTTGCTCGCAATCAGTACGGTGTCTGCGATGCTCTTGCGCAAGCTCGCCGACGAAGAACATGAAGCGAGACAAGCTGCTTTGGCAATGGCTGCTCGACTGGCAGCCGGGACAGCTGCGCTGCAGGTCGATGCCCGGTGGAGAATTCTTGAGCACGAGTCTGAGAATGTACTTCTGCGAAACGCATTAACAATACGTGCGGGAGAGGCTGGCGAGGGAATTCCGGAGTCTCGCTGGGACGCTATTCAGGAAGTCCTTGACGAGATCGCCTTTTCGAATCGTGAGGCTGTTGATGCAGAGTGTTGGGCAGTATGTGACGCGAGTGGTGTGCAAGTTGCACGGTCACCGCGAGGCTCAACAATCGGCCAGTCGTTTGCACATCGTGATTATTTTCATGCAGGCAATGGCGACCTTCCAGTCGGCGCGACATCACGTCCGCTTCGCGAGTCACATCGGTCGACGGTCTATAAAAGCATGACGACCGGAAAGCTCAAGGTTGCATTTTCAACGCCTGTGTGGGATGAGAAAAAGACCGTTTCGAAACGTGAATGCTTGGGTGTCCTGATGATGACGTTCGATGTCGGGGTCTTATTTCACGAATTCAATGGCATCGGTGGCTTAAATGGTACAAGAAAACCTTTTGCAGTTGCCGTCATTGATCTTCGAGATGATCGCATTGATGGAGCGCCACAAGGAGGACTTATCCTTGAAAACCCAAACCTCAGTGGTGGTGATTTAGCCATTGAATCACAGGACGTTCGAGCAGATCCTGAGATTGTCTCACGATTAAGACAGGTGGCTTCACAGGCACCGCATCAAGTGGCAGCGATCGATATTGGGAACAGCTCGGAACGTATTGCAGCGGCGGAGCCGATCATTATTCCCGGCCGTCCGGCAAATCTTGCCAATATCGGGTGGGCGGTACTTGTTCAAGAATGTGAGTAATACGTTCACGAACGCAAAAGCAAGTTGTCTGATCGTTTGGCTACTTGCGGCGAGATGCGGTTTCATCCAGTTTTGAATGGACATCGCCGCTGTGTTCGGAGTAATGCTTGATGACGCGTCATGCGGCCATCTCCCGCAAGTTTCTTGCGTTGTGGCGGCCTCGTTAGTGAATCGTGGTGGTCGGTCATGAACGATTGCAGCCGTTCGTACCCAGCCTTGTAGGTTGCTCGAAGTGTTATGAACGAAGAAGAGATCGATACGCTCTCCGTAATCTTTGCGCGGCACGGGCTCAATCTTGGGGGCGATGAAACGCCGTGCCTCAAGCGGAAGAGCCGTTGGGGAATGGCTTCACCGAGAGTCACAACGGGCGGCTTCGGAACAGGTCTTAGGTAAGGCGGTTTTCGAGGGTGGCTCGCTACGAGCTTTCTCTTGAAGAGCTTCATACTCAACCAGCCGCCACAAAGCCCCCTAGGCTAACGGCCCCTGGAATACCTTCCCAGAAAACATCGTGCGTGGCCGAAGAACTGGCTAGTCCGTCCACAAGGATGGATTCCAGATGAACATTCTCAGTGGTAGCTCCAACATAAACGGCGGCTGCTATCGGGTCGGGATCCGGCCCATCCGTCGGGCCGATCAAGCCCGCTTTGATATCCGAAGCGAAAACGTTGGAGATGGAGGCGTTGGAAGAGTCAGTCAAAATCGCAATGCCGACAGCAAGACCAGACCAAGATTCTATGTTTTCAATCCGTGCTCCCTCAATTCGGATATCCGTTGATCCCGCGGCGGTATAGGCGCGGACGGCATTTCCCCCGTAACCCTTGAGGGTCGCCTGAGGATTCGAGAATCCATTGGTGTAGTCACCACAGGCCATCGACCCCGATGCTCCAAAGTTAAACAACCCATTCACGGACGTGTCGATGAGTTGCACGTCGCGAGCGGCATCCATTTTAAATGCGATTGCCCCCTTGTTGACATGAAACATTGAATCTCCATTGCATAGCCACGACGCATTGATTTCTTCGAGCGTCTCAGATCCGGGTTTGCCTTCAAGCCAATTGAGCACTGCTTCCGATATGTTCAGGCGACTTGTGTCAAGGTGGAGGTTAGCGAAGTCCCCATTTGCTGCTGCCTTGGCAATGAAGGCCTGAGCATTCGCGACTGGGTTGCCGATGTACCGAGACTCGGATTCCGTCAGACTAGTGACAGTCAGGGGTTCGTTGGTATCCGGATGAAGGTTGCGCAACTGGAATACAGCACCAACGGGGTCGATGGCAGGCTTGCCACCAACGTCAAGCGCGACCACTTCATTTATAAACGAATGTTGGTCGATGACCTGCACATCTTTGAAGATGACTTCTGACGAGAGGTTGTCCGGCTCGAGGTTGTTTAGGACAGGGAACCCATGTACGGCGACACCAACTTGGTTCAATAAGAATGAGTACGAGTTGCCATCGACTACACCGAAAGGATTGTGAAACAGAGCGTGCTCGACGGGGTGTTCTGCCGCGTTGATTTGCACTGGTGTGGCTGCACCGATGGCATCGACGATGATATCCTCATGAACTGCATTAATCGCCTCCCGCAGGCGTTGCTGAACGTCGACCGCAGTGAGCCTAGTGCCATTTGCGTTGAGGGTAGTGGTTGATCCGCTGCGGACCAGTGCGTCGATGTAGCGAGAGGCGAATCGAGCACTTGAAAAGGTGCCAAGGACGGGAACGTCTTTGCGGTTAGTCGCAGTGACGTTTTCCACAAGCAGTCCATCGACCCCGTTGAGGGCGACCGCTCCAACTTCGTAGTCTACGAATGCGACGTCACGAATGGTTACGTCACGATTCAAATTTCCGTGGATTCCGTGATGGGAACTCCGGCCAATCGTTCCGTTGCGAATTGTTACCCCGGTGGCGGCCTGAAGTTCTGCTCCGAACGCGTGAGGCCCTTGGTTCGGGATGAAGGGCTGGTTTGCTAGTTCGATTACCGCGAAAAACCTCTGCAGCAACGCATGCTCAGCACTTTGCTCAAGAGCAAAGCCGTTCAGATCAAGCGTTACGTCATCTGACGTAATTGCGATGGCCGCAAAGAACCCGATGCCGTATGCGGCGGGGTTGTAGCGGGGTTCCATTAGTCCGCCAGGCGTGAAGGGGCCGCTGTAATCTCCGAACTGGGTCGGGAGAGGGTTGCCGGCGCTGTAGGCATCGACCCCATCTGTCCAGCCCAACTGTTCCGCTATCACTGTCGGGATGGCTTTGTTTTTGACGGCTTCGCTAAGAGCAAGCGGTGAGTTCGGGTTGAACGAGATGTCTTCTCGGAGGATGTAGGTCCCGGGCTGATCAATGATATAGGTGCCGTAGGCGAAATCATGTGCGGCAAGAAAGGTGACCGTCGTTTGAACCGCTTCAGACGTTCCCGTCATATTTGAGGCGGTTACTGAAAAGGTGATCGTGTCAGCGGCTGATAGGTCCGTAAAAGTTACTGAGTTGACGGCCGCAACCGTTCTTTGCAAACTTGTGTGTTCATCGTTGGTCACTTCCATTGTGACGGTATAGCTCGACGCTCCATCACTGGCATCCCAAGACACTGAGATTTCATCAACGCCGGTCGGAGTGGCCTGTAGGTTTTGTATGGCGCTCGGCGCTTGTGAATCATGCTGCGGTTGCGCACTGCCGTCATGCCAGTTGATGATTTCGAAAGCTGGCTGTGTCATGTCCTCGGTGCCAGCCTTGGGCCGCCATCGGAGGAGGTCACCGTGATGAATGACGCGAGTACTCAGCAGATGCAATAGTTCTTCAGGGTTGCTGCTTGTCGGTTTGGTGGAAACATCGATCCAGGTACCGGTCGGCAGATCCCACTTCTCAACAACAGAATGAAGCGGGACGTGTGAGATCACGAAACTCGATACATCGTTCCCCACAATTTCCGACTTGCTCATTATGATCGGATGGGGGCCCATCGATGCGTCCATTGCCAGCGTGCTTGACGGCTCAAGCGTGGGGCGGGAAACAGAATCGATGTCGAGGGCCAATCTTGGCTCGAGCTGCTCGAGTAGCGTCGAGGGACTTGTGGTACGTAACCCGAGGCAATTCTCACGAAAAGCGGGTCGGAGACGCTCGTGAAACAGCGATACCATCTGAAGAATCCCCCACAGATCTTCTCTATATCAACTTGAGATACGACAGTTCTATAAAAGGGTAATATCGATCGCCCAGATTAATCGCTCGCAAAGTATTCGTCATTCCTTTAGGTGCTTCGGTCGGTTTCGTGCTATTTCTGTCCGGCCTAGCGGTTGTTCTCTGCGGTGGATTAGCGGGTTGCAACAGCAGATGGCTGTTCAAGGGGCTCTTCGAGCACACCCTTTATCCGCCCCCAAAGCAGCAACCCCTCGATCGCCATCCAGGCTTCCACAGCGAGCATCACCACCGCTACGGCAACCAGTGCCAGGCTACCGCCGGCCAGCCAGCGGTCGATGTTGATGCAGAGCGCCCAGGCTGGCATCACCAGCATCAGGATCATCGGCAGCGTTGCGACTATGGTTGGCAGGCCGCGGCGGCGAAGATAGAAACTGATCACCATCAGTGAGAGGCCCGCGAGCAACTGATTGGTTGCTCCGAACAACGGCCAGAGAATCAACCCGCCGGTTCCAAGGTTTGCGAGGCTCCACGGTTTGCCCGGTGCCGGAAGCAGGGCCAGCAAGAAGGCGGTGCCGACGGCAAAGAGGGTAGCGCCGTGCGGGGTGGTCAGCCACTTTAGCGGCAGGGCGAGGGGCGTGGTTGTGGTCTGCCCTGCCGAAGTGCCCGGCAGTTTCGCCAGCAGTGAGCCAGCCAACTCTTGCACGACGTAGCGTTGCAGGCGGGTTGCCGTGTCGAGGGTCGTGCCGGCAAAGCTGGCTACGAGCACACCGACCAAGGCCCGGGCCATGACCGCGTCGATACCGAGCGACTCAAGCAGATTGCCGGAGCCGACCACGAAGGCGGCAATCGCCTTGCCGCCGGTCACGCCCTTCCAGTCGGCGTAGAGTGTTTGCCAGAGGGCCGTTCCGGAGAGACCGGGGTATGCCTGGGGCCAGCCCAGACCGATGCCCGCTCCAACTGCGACGATAACCAAGACTGCCAGGAAAGCCTCCAGCAGCATCGAGCCGTAGCCGACCACACGGGCATCGGTCTCACAGCGGAGCTGTTTGCTGGAAGTGCCGGAACTGACCAGGCAATGAAAGCCGCTGACCGCGCCGCAGGCGATGGTGACAAACAGGAAGGGAGTGATCGGCGGGGCATTGTTCGGGTGTAGGTCGAGGAAGGGTGCGACCATTTCCAGCGGGAGCGGTGAGCCGCCTGCTGAACCTGCGGCGGAACCGAAGCAGGCGGTGACCACCAGTCCCGTCACGATCAGCCCGAGGCTTGAAATCAGTTGCAGGCTGTTGATGTAGTCCCGCGGTTGCAGCAACACCCAGACCGGCAAGACGCTGGCGACGTAACAGTAGGCCAACAGAATGGCCACCCAGAGCCAGATGGGCCAACCCGCCACGGTGCCATTGACGGTTTGGACCACCTGCCCGACCGGTCCGCCCGTCCAGGCGGTGCCGGGGCAGCCGGCACCGAGCCAGACGGTCGCATACATAGCCGCGAGGGCTGCAAGGCTGGGCACGAGGATGGCGCGGCCCTGCCGGTGGACCCGCAGGCCGATCGCCACCGCGATCGGAATCTGTAGGAAGACAGGAAGGATTGCCTCCGGAAACTGGACGAAGACGCTGGCAATCACCCAACCGAAAATTGCCAGTACTACCCAGAGGGCGAACAAGAGCAGTACGAGAAACAGCAGCCGAACCCGTGGGTTGAGTAACCGTCCGGCAATTTCCCCAACGGTCATCCCCCGGTTTCGGAGGCTGACAATCAACACGGCCATGTCGTGCATGCCGCCGATCAGGATCGAGCCGAGCAGCACCCACACGAGCGCCGGCCCCCAGCCCCACATGATCGCCAGGGCCGGGCCAACAATCGGGCCGGTTCCAGCGATGCTGGTGAAATGATGGCCGAAGATTATGGCCGGCGGTGTCGGGACGAAATCGCGATCATCTCGCAGGGTCTCGCTTGGAACCGCTGCGGTCGGATCAAGCTGAAAGAGGCGGCTCGCCAGCCAGCGGCCGTAGCCGACGTAGCCGAGGCTGAGCGTGACGGCCGCAAGTGCTACGAGCAAAAGGGGAGTCATGTTTTTCCTTTCGGTCCGAGTAGGCTCAAAAGAGGGCTGCCTTCGGCGGTGGTCGGGCCGGTAGAATGCGGAGTGAAATCATGCGGCTCGCTGCGCCGGCAGTCTGAGTCAGTCCTTTTCCGATTACCTTTCTCCAACCACGGCTCTGCCGGTTCTGCCTCCCATGCCTCGTGCCTCTAGTCGTTTACTCACTCAGATTCGCAACATCGGCATTATTGCTCATATCGATGCCGGCAAGACGACTCTCACCGAGCGGATGCTCTTTTTTACCAAGGCGATCCACCGCCTGGGCGATGTCGATCAGGGAACGACCGTGACCGACTTTGACCCGGAGGAGCAGGAGCGGGGAATCACGATCTATTCTGCTGCGGTGTCGTTTCCTTGGCGGGACGTGACCGTGAATCTGATCGATACCCCCGGCCATGTCGATTTTACTGCAGAGGTGGAGCGGAGCCTGCGGGTGCTGGATGGGGCCGTGGTGGTGCTTTCGGCCCGAGAGGGGGTGGAGGCTCAGAGCGAGACCGTTTGGCGACAGGCGGATCGGTACCGGGTGCCCCGGATCGTGCTGGTCAATAAGCTGGATCGCGAGGGAGCCGACTTTTTCGGCACCGTGGAGCAGATTCGGGAGCGGCTCAAGGCAGAGCCCCTGCTGCTCCAGATTCCGTTTGGCAGTGGGCCGCCGCATGTGACCGATCCGTTTCGTGGAGTGATCGATTTGGTGACCATGGAATTGCTCACCTTTCCCCCCAAGGATGAGGTGCTCAGCGGGGCTGCTGCGGCTGTTGAGCCGACCCGGGGAGCCATTCCGGCCGAGGTCCGGGCTGTGGCCGAGGAGTGGCGGGAGCAGCTGGTTTCGACCCTGTTCGACTACTCCGATGAACTGGCCGAACTTGCTCTGGCCGAGGCGGAGATTCCCGCTGATCTAATGCGGCAGACCATTCGTACCGCGACGCTGGCCCGCCGCGTGGTACCGGTGCTCACAGGGTCAGCGCTCGACTGTATTGGGGTTCAGCCGGTCCTTGATGCGGTCGGCTGGTATCTGCCGAGTCCGGCGGATGTGCCCCCCGTGGAAGGGCTTGATCCTAAGAAGAAGGAGCCAACCACCATCAGTCGGCCAGCCGACCCGGAGGCCCCGTTCTGTGGGCTCGTGTTCAAGGTGTTGGCCGAAAGACACGGCGATCTCGCCTTCATGCGGGTCTATTCGGGCACGCTCAAGGCGGGCAGCCGTGCCTGGAACCCCGACAAGCAGAAGAAAGAAAACATCGCGCAACTCTGGCACGTGCAGGCTGATCGCCGAGAGCAGGTTCCCGAGTGTTCTGCTGGGGACATCGTCGGGGTGGTTGGGACGCGATTGAGCGTCACTGGTGACACGCTCTGTGATGCGCAGCAGCCGATCGTGCTGGAGTCGATCGAGTTTCCCGAGACCGTGATCTCAATGGCGATCGAGCCAGAGACGAGTCTTGAGCGGAAAAAACTCGCTGACACGCTCGACATGATGAAGCGACAAGACCCCACCTTTCGGGCCATCGAAAGCGAAGAGACGGGTCAGACCTTGATTTCCGGGATGGGAGAACTCCATTTAGAGGTGATCCGACACCGGCTGGAGCGGGAGTTCAATCTGCATTGTCGGGTTCACAAGCCTCGCGTCAGCTACAAGGAGACCCTTGCCAAGGCCGTGAAAGTGAGCGGTGAATCGAATCGACAGGTGGCTGGCCAGACGCTGGTGGCCACGGTGACGGTCGCCGCCGAGCCAACCGGGGAGCAGGCTGGCGTGACGGTCGAGCAGGGCTGGTTTCCGGAGAGTGAGCAGCTGGCCGAACTGGCCGCCACGATGACCGAGGCAGTGCGAGAAAGCGCTGAACGCGGGGGGCTCAAGGGCTGTCCGCTCTGGGGGGTGCGGCTGGTCGTGCGGGAAAGCCCGGTGCCAGAGACGTTGCCCGGGGATGTGGCGGTGAGAATTGCCGCTGCGGACGCAGTTGAGCAGGTGCTTGACCAGGCGGGTACCGTGCTGCTGGAACCGATTATGCGGGTTGAAGTGACCGTCCCAGAGGAGCACCTGGGCGATGTTATCAATGATCTGCAGCAGCGACGGGCGGTGATTACGGCAACGGAAATCAGGGGCGGGGTGAACGTCCTCACGGCCGAGGCACCGCTGGCTGGCATGTTTGGCTATTCCGCGGCGGTTCGCAGCGTGAGCCAGGGGCGGGCAAGTTTTGCCATGGCGCCGCTGAAGTATGGTCCTGCGCCGGCCGACACGGCAGCGGCGTACGTCTAGTGGGCAGGGATGCATCGCGTGGTTGGTGAGGCGTCTGCCGAAAACCTCGGAAAACCGTGTGGTCTGTTGACAGCCCCCCGCCTCGCTCTTACATTCCGAGATTCCTTCGCCGC
>WTHB01000120.1 GCA_011523305.1 Planctomycetaceae bacterium
GGGCAGATCGAGGAGACCATGAAGCGGACTGGCCGGATCTTCCAGGCTGGTACCCAGCGGCGAAGTGTGCCCAACTTTCAGCAGGCGGTCGATCTGGTCCATGCTGGCAAACTCGGGCAGCTCGAGGAGTTGCATGCGTCGGTCTACACGCCAGTCCTCAACAACGACTGGCTGCCAGCGGAGCCAACGCCCGACCCAGAAGAAATTGACTGGAACCTTTGGCTGGGCCCCTGTCCGTGGCGTCCGTACAACAGCGAATATGTGATCAAGCGCCGCTGGCGGGGCTACTTCGACTTTGAGTCGGGGGCGAAGCTGCTCGACTGGGGTGCCCACACGGTCGATCTCTGCCAGTGGGCGGGCAAGTATGATGACACTGCGCCGGTCGAGTTTGTGCCGTCTGATAAGAACATCGTTTGCCATTACGCCGATGGCGTGAAACTGGTCCTCGATTTTCTGGAAGATCCCTTCAAAGATCGTGGCCCCCGCTGGAATACCAAACTGGGGACATGCCCGGTGAAGTTCATCGGCAGTGAGGGCATGATCTCGACTGGTGACGAGGGCGATATCGACATTAACCCTAAGTCGTTGCGGGCTGAACTGGGCGATGGCTATAAGCGAATTCGGGGCACCGACGCTTCGCTTCACGCCCGGAACTTCTTTGACTGCGTCAAGAGCCGAAAGCAGCCGGTCTGTAATCCAGCGATCATGCGACGAAGCCATGTGGTGAGCCATGCCGCCGCTCTCTCCTGGATTCTCGGTCGTACGCTCGGCTTTGACCCTGCCACCGAGACCTTTAGCAGCAACGGCAAGGCCGATGCCGAAGCGAATGGACTGAAAAAGCGGCCGGAGCGGGAGTTCTGGTCATGAGCAGCATTAATGATAGGACGGTCAACGGCACTTTCGCAGGCTTCGCGTCCTTCAGGAGAAGGCCCACAGCCATGCTCCGCCCCTCAGGCGGACGAGGGAGCTCGCCCCTGAGTCTCAAGGAAACGAAAGAACGAAGGTGAAAAGCCGACTTTACGGCAGGATTCCGTCCGCCGCGCAGACCGCTTCCTCTTCGCAATCTCAGCCAGGATACGTTCGGCCGCACCGAGGCAAGATCACCGGCCGTCAGCGTCTATGAATGTCGATCATGGGAACATCTTCGGGCGAGGCCCGATGAAGACTGTGGTCATCCTCAGCCTGCACCAGGTCATCCCAAGCGACGGGCGGCCCTCGGGCCGGTAAGACAGGGGGCGGCTCGAGTGGTTCACCCAGGCGCGTCAGAATTTTCCGAATCGTCTCCGGCTGGGTGATGAAACTGATCAGCCGGACGTCACCACCGCAATTCGGACACGCCAGCGAAACGCTTTGCCCGCCCGGGCCAGCAGCTTCGCCCAGGCAATCCGTGAGGTGTCGTGCTCGCAACGCTTTTCATCGGTGCTGTCGGTTCTGTCAGTAGCGCCTCGCTGGGACAGAGACAGCCCTGCCCGGTGACGCCGCCCCCTGCCGGACTGCCCACCGCGTTGGAAAGCAACATCGTGACCCGTGATGCCATAAGGTTGTCTGGCCGTTCGTACAACTACCGACACTTCGCAGGTTGATGTGGCGATTCAACGTACGCGTAGCTGCCGAGTCCTGATCCGGATCGCTGGTCGGTCAACACGGTCTCGCACCAGCTGCTTATTTGTGATACGTGCCACAGGAATCTCGCACCACCAACCGCGGGGCGAGCGTCAGTGTCCTGGGGGGGATCGTCGGTTCTTTGATTCGCTCCAGCATGGCTCGGAAGGCCGCTCGGGCAATGTCCCGGCAGGGTTGGTGGATCGTTGTCAACGGTACCTGCAGGAGCGTCGCGTAGCGGACGTCGTCGAAGCCTGCAACGCGGACTTCGGCGGGGACTTGAACGTTTGCTGCGGCAAGTGATTTCAGGATTTCCGCTGCCGTGAAGTCGTTTGCGCAGATAATGCCGTCACACCTTTTTCCGGGCTGGAGGCTCGTGACGAACTTGCTGTCAGACGGGTCACCTTGAGCGACCAGATTCGCGCTGACTTTGTGGCTGTTACGGATTATGGCTTCGCGGACACCCCCGATTCTCGCATCGACTGTTGAGGCAGATCCGGGACGCGTTACGAAACGGAGGCCGCGGCACCCGAGGCGGATCAAGTGCTCGGCCAGTATGAACCCCGCGTGGAAGTTGTCGAGCGAGACGAGGTCGAAGTCACTGCGGGTCGGAAACTGGCCGACGTCACGGTCGAGCAGAATGACGGGGATTCCCGCCTGACGCAGCGACTGCAGCAGTTCGCGGTTCACTCGCTCTTTGTCTGATGAGTACTCCAGCGGTGCGAAGAAGACTCCGGAGACCGACTTCTCGATGAACTGCTGGCAGACTTCGATTGCGTGGGCTGGCGTAGAATCACGGTCGGCGAACGGCATGGGCGAGCCGCCCCAGAGCAGGCCGAAGTCGTTCACTCGGGCGAGTGCTCCGAGTTCTCCGCAGATCGTTTCAAAGATTTCGGTCTCGCCTCGTTCCGGAACGAGGAGTCCGAGGACACGAGCTGTCATGTCAACTTGAACGCCCAATTTCACGAATGATCCCGAGCCGGCCCGTCGCTCGACGAGCCCTTCGGCCTGCAGATCGCGGAGGGCACGGGCCACTGTGGGACGCGATACCCCAAACCGCTCAACTAATTGCGCCTCGCTTGGCAGTTTGTTCGATGGTGAATACGCACCTGTGGTGATCTCGATCCGTAGTTCTCGCGAGATATCTCCGTGCTTCGACATGCTCATCCTGCCATCACATTGTTTCACGCTGTCAGTACAGATTTTTACTCCATTTGTCACTTCCTGGCAATTAACGGAGCTGACAGGACTCGCTATTCTGAAAAAACGCGATTGCTCTCGTTTCCTCAATACGAGGAACAGCCGGCGCAGAGACGCAAAGCCGCAGAGGTCTGAAGGCTGACACCCTTCCGCCACTGCGTGATGGATCAGGCACGTAACCAACACGGCAGATTTTCATGAACGGTCGACTCTTCTACTGGTCACTCACTGCGGCGCTGGCCGGTTTCCTGTTCGGCTTTGATACCATCGTTATCTCCGGAGCGGAGAAGACAATTCAGTCGCTGTGGGAGCTTGGCGACTTTGAGCACGGCCTGGCCATGAGCATGGCTCTGTGGGGAACGGTCGTCGGATCACTGGCAGGAAGCTGGCCCACCGATCGTTTCGGACGAACGAAGACGCTGCTCTCCATAGGCATCCTGTACTTCGTTTCCGCAATCTGGTCAGGGCTCGCGACGGACGTGTACTCGTTTATGATTGCGCGATTCATTGGCGGTGTCGCAGTTGGCATCTCGACGGTCGCGGCTCCGCTTTACATCTCCGAAATCGCACCGCCCGAACGTCGCGGGCGGCTGGCTGGGATGTTTCAGTTCAATATCGTGTTTGGAATCCTGATCGCGTTTGTCTCGAACACGCTGCTGAGCGGTCTTGGTGAAAACGCATGGCGATGGATGCTCGGTGTTGAAGCCGTGCCCGCACTCGTCTACAGCCTGATGTGCTTTGGACTTCCGGAGAGTCCTCGCTGGCTGATCGGCCGGCAGGATGACCGCGACGGAGCGATTGCCGTTTTACGACTGGTCAATCCCGAGGCGTCGGACATCGAAGTTGGTAACAAAGCCGACGAGATCGCTGCCGTCGCTCACGAACTGTCAAGCACCGGTGGATTCTGGAGCAGTCGCCTGAGGATGCCCATTCTGCTGGCGTTCCTGATCGCGTTCTTCAATCAACTGTCGGGTATCAACGCGATTCTCTACTTCGCACCGCGCATCTTTGAACTGACTGGGCTGGGAGAACAAGCAGCCCTGCTGCAGTCTGTGGGCATTGGCATTACCAATCTCGTCTTCACGTTTGCAGGTCTATGGTTGATCGACCGGCTGGGCCGCAGAACGCTGCTTTACATCGGTTCGTTCGGATACATCTTGTCGCTCAGCCTGTGCTCATGGGCGTTCTTCACAGAGTCCTATGCGATCGTACCGGGCTGCATCTTCGCCTTCATTGCTGCTCATGCGATCGGTCAAGGAGCCGTCATCTGGGTATTTATCTCGGAGATCTTTCCGAACCGCCACCGTGCTCAGGGGCAGTCACTCGGCAGCTTCACTCACTGGATCTTCGCAGCTCTGCTGACGCTGTTCTTCCCGTCGATGGTAACAATGTTTGATCCCGGTTCCGTCTTCGGCTTCTTCTGCTTCATGATGCTGCTGCAGTTGCTCTGGATCAAAACCATGGTCCCCGAGACCAAAGGCCGGCCGCTTGAAGAGGTTGAACATGGACTCGGAATGGCCGAATGAAACGTCCCTCCATCATCTCTCTGGGTGAAGTCTTGTGGGACTTGCTTCCTGATGGTGAGCAGTTCGGTGGTGCGCCTGCCAATTTTGCGTGTCATGCGGCAATTCAAGGTGCCGATGTGACGATGGCCAGCGTCGTTGGTAGGGACTCGCGCGGCGTCTCAGCAGTCGAGATTCTCAGGCAATACAACATCGACGACAGCCTTATTCAGATTACGCACAAAGCACCGACGGGGACTGTCGGCGTAGACCTTGATAATAACGGCAAGCCGACGTTCGTGATTCATGAGGGCTCGGCATGGGATCATCTTCAATGGTCTAACGAACTCGCCGAGCGCATCGCCGGGGCCGATGCCATCTACTTCGGGACATTGGGGCAACGCAGCGAGAGATCGCGAGAGACGATTCGTCAGGGCGTCGAACTTTCGGCGAGCGCCGGAACTCTCCGCGTGCTCGACATCAATCTTCGAGCACCGTTCTATGACGTCGGGACGATCCGAGAATCAATCAGGCTCGCCAGCATTCTGAAGTTGAGCGACGACGAACTAATTGAAGTCTGCGCCGCCTGTGGTGTGTCAACGGAACACGGTACGGAATCCGCTCTGCGACGCCTGCTCGCGTTCGGCGACCTCGACGCAGTCGTGATGACGCGTGGGGCCGACGGAGCACTTCTCGTCACCTCAGACGAATCGATCGCTCAGGACGGCATTCCTGCATCGGTCATCGACACGGTCGGTGCGGGTGATTCATTCACTGCTGCGTTTCTGATTGGTGAACTTGGCGAAGGATCTCATCAGCAGAACCTGCGCATAGCCTGCGAAGTTGCCGCAGCGACCTGCTCGCACTCGGGAGCAGTTCCCTAAGACGATATTGGCAGGAAGATGGGGGCAGGAAAATGTCTCAACACAATCTTCCTTCCCCCATTTTCCTGCCAAAACAAAACGAGGAGTATCGATATGAATTATCTCAAGGCCTGGGCAATCGTTAGCGTGTTAGTCGCCGGACCAGCCACGGCGGAGGAACCACTTCCGGATATCGTCGTCGCCGACTTTGAAGGCGAGACCTATGGCGAGTGGAAAGCTGAAGGAGAAGCGTTCGGAACCGGCCCCGCGAATGGCACGCTGCCCGGCCAAATGAAGGTCAGCGGCTTCAAAGGCAAAGGCCTCGTGAACTCCTTTCTCAAAGGCGATCACGCTACCGGCACACTCACGTCGCCGCAGTTCACCATCGAACGTTCCTGGCTGAATTTTCTGATCGGTGGCGGCGGCCACGCCGGGAAGACCTGCATGAACTTGCTGGTCGACGGGAAGGTCGTCCGCACCGCGACGGGGCCTCACGACCGGGCTGGCGGAAGCGAGGCGATCGAACCGGCAGCGTGGGATGTGACCGAGTTTGTCGGGAAAGCGGCGGTGATCCAGATCGTTGATCGCCACACCCAGGGCTGGGGTCACATCAACGTCGACCAGATCGTTTTGTCCGCCAGGCCAGGGGCTCCAGTGCTGGTGGATCTGACCAAAACGCTCACCGTCACAGACACGCATCTCATCGTGCCCGTCGACAATCAAGGCGAACAGATTCGCATCGGGGTTTTCGTGGGAGACCGATTGGTGCAGAGCTTTGATGTGTCGCTTCCGACCGGTGACAATCCCTACTGGTTGGCGGCCTATCCGCTCAGTCACTTCGGTCTCGACGGAAAGGAAATTCGAATCGCCCAGGCCGATGGCAAGAAGATCTCTGACGTTCACGAGGCCGGCTTCGACTTCATCAGGATCGGCACAGCGGACAACGTGCTCGCCGATGACGACTATGACCAACCCTATCGCGACCAGTTCCACGCGACGACTCGGCGTGGCTGGAACAATGACCCGAACGGAATGGTGTACCACGATGGGCAGTACCATCTTTTTTATCAATACAACCCTTTCGGGATTAAGTGGGGCAA
>WTHB01000077.1 GCA_011523305.1 Planctomycetaceae bacterium
CCACCGTTGCCCCGGTACCGGACGGCACACCCGCGGAACTACTGGAGTACATCCGCACAAACAGTCCCGCGGTTGTTCGCCCCAAGACGCCCCAGCAGATGCAGAAACTTGCAACCGCGATTGTTGAGGCAGCCGACAAGGCTCTGGCTCAACTCCAGGCGGCTGACGAGGGATTTGAGGAAGCAGCGACAGCCAAACTGGAAGGCTTGGCCATGCTCAGCCGACTCGGCGACGAGCAGGCAGGGCCACAGTTGAATGCCTTTGCCACCAGCCTGCTTGACGGGCCATCTCCCAAATTGGCTAGCGAGGCCAAACGGTTGCTCCTGGTCGCCGACGCCCAGCAGATGTTTCGCCAGCGGGACCTCAGCGGAGCTGCCAGCCTGATTGCCAAGACAAAGGAACTGCTTGCCGCTGACCCTAACGATCAGGCCACTGCTGGCCTGGCGATGCAGTTGGCTAGCGCCTTTGAGCATCTTCCCGGCGGCGAAACGGCAGCCCGCGACGCCTACAACGCCTTCGGGCCGATCTTTGCAACCAGCACCAACGAGAGCATTCGGCAAATGGCCGAGAGTTTTGCCGGCACCCTCCGCCGGCTCTCGCTGCCGGGTAACCCGATGCAGATCACCGGCACGCTTCTCAACGGCCAGCCATTTGACCAGACAACCCTGGCTGGCAAGGTCGTGCTTGTCGACTTCTGGGCGACCTGGTGCGGACCGTGTGTCGCGGAGATCCCCAATGTGCTCACCGCCTACAAGAAGTATCACGACAAGGGATTTGAAGTTGTCGGTATCAGCCTCGACCAAGACCGCAAGGCCTTGGACTCGTTCGTCGCGGACCGAAAAATCCCTTGGCCAATTCTCTTTGAAGCGTCGGAGGGAGACGCCTGGCAGCATCCACTGGCCACCTACTACGGCATCAGCGGCATTCCGACCGTCATCCTGATCGGTCGTGACGGCAACGTCATCAGCCTCAATGCCCGGGGTGAACGACTGGGCGAACTGTTGGCCCCGCTCTTCAAGTAGCCTCCCTGTTGCGTCTCGGTACCCCTGCTCGAGTGAGCCCAGCCTTCCCGTGAACACCCCTGCCAACCCCGCTCGGCCGACGATCTCGCGGCGGGCTGCCGCCTTTGATTCATCTGGCATCCGGCGGGTCTTCGACCTGATCCGCAGCCTGCCCGATCCGATCAACCTGTCGATTGGCCAGCCCGACTTCCCGATGCCTGAGGGAGCCCGCCAGGCAGCCTGCGAAGCCACCCAGGCCGGCCGCAATGGCTACACGGCCACCCAAGGGCTGCCGGAACTACGGGAACGACTGGAGGCCGAGGTTCGCATGGCCTGCGGCCAGCCTGAGCGAACCCTCTGTATCACCAGCGGCACCAGCGGTGCCCTGGTGCTGGCCCTGATGGCCCTGATCGACCCGGGCGACGAAGTGATCATCTTCGAGCCGGCCTTCGTGATGTACCGGCCTCTGGTCGAGTTCCTCGGAGGGAAGTGCGTCGTCATCGATACCGCACCGTCCTTCGCCATCGACCCGGAGCAGGTGGCGGCAGCGATCAGCCCACGAACCAAGGCGATCCTATTCAACAGCCCGAACAATCCGACCGGAATGGTCGTTCCAGCCGACACAGTGCAGGCCCTCGCTGAACTGGCCGACCGCCGTGGTGTGACCCTGATCAGCGATGAGCTCTATCGCTGTTACTGCTACGACAGCCCGTTTGCATCGGCCGCCGACTACAGCAGCACCGCAGTCGTGCTCGATGGCTTCTCCAAATCACATGCCATGACCGGCTGGCGAGTCGGCTGGCTGCACGGGCCCCGAGAGATTGTTGAGGCCTGCACAACACTCCAGCAGTACACCTTTGTCTGTGCCCCGCAGGTCGGGCAGTGGGCGGCACTCGCGGCACTTGACTGTGACATGTCGCGGCCGCTGGCTGAGTGCCAGCGGAAACGCGACAAACTCATCGCCGGGCTGGCCGGCCACTATCGCTTCGTCGAGCCGGGCGGGGCTTTCTACCTCTACCCAGAGGCTCCGGATGGATCAGGCAAGGCGTTCGCCGAACGGGCGGTCAAGGAAGAGCAACTGCTCGTCGTTCCCGGCACCGTCTTCGGCACCGCCGACACCCACTTCCGGCTCTCCTACACCGTGTCTGATGCGATGCTCGACCGCGGCATTGACGCCCTCATCCGGTTGGCCACCTGAGCCCTTCCGCCCAAGCAGCCTACATCACCACGACGCCGCACATGCCCCGTCGGCACTCAGGCACTCTTCGGGCGGGCTTCCCGCAGCGGCAGGACCGGCTGCTTGTCTTCGACGTGAGCGGCCTCGATGAGGTACGTGCTACCGGCGTTCTCCGGCAGATCAAACATGACGTCGAGCATGACGTCTTCCATGATCGACCGCAGCCCGCGAGCCCCCGTCTCCTTCCGCAGCGCCCGCTTCGCAACCGCCAGCAGGGCTTCGTCGGTGAACTCCAGCTTGCAGTTCTCCATCTCGAAGAGCTTTTGATACTGCTTGACCAACGCGTTGCGGGGTTCAAGCAAGACCCGCACCAAAGCTTCAGCATTGAGTGGCTGCAGGGACGAAAGCACCGGCAACCGCCCGAGCAACTCGGGAATCAGCCCAAACTCGAGAATGTCGTCTGAGTCGACCTGCGGCAGCAGTTCCGCCAGATCGGCGTCCCCGTTGAACCCGCTGGGATGCCCGAACCCAATCGTGCGTTTGCCGAGCCGCCGGCCGATGATCTTGTCCATTCCGACAAACGTGCCGCCGCAGATGAACAGGATGTTCGATGTGTCAATCTGAATGTACTGCTGCTCAGGATGCTTGCGGCCCCCTTGCGGCGGCACATTGGCAACCGTGCCCTCAAGCATTTTCAGCAGTGCCTGCTGGACGCCCTCACCGGAGACGTCCCGGGTAATCGAGACGTTCTGGCTTGTCTTGCCGATCTTGTCGATCTCATCGATGTAGAGCACCCCCCGCTGGGCCGCCTCCACATCAAAGTCAGCGGCACTGAGCAGTTTCAGCAGCAGGTTTTCGACGTCCTCACCCACATAGCCAGCTTCGGTCAGCGTGGTGGCATCTCCGATGGCAAAGGGGACGTCCAGGATCTTGGCCAGGGTCTTCGCCAACAGGGTCTTGCCGCAACCGGTCGGCCCAAGCAGCAGGATGTTTGATTTCTCAACATCAACATCGCTGCCTTCGGCACCGATCATCAACCGCTTGTAGTGGCTGTGCACGGCTACCGAGAGCACCCGCTTGGCATGGTGCTGCCCGATCACGTATTGATCGAGGTGTGAAACAATTTCACGAGGCGACGGGATCGACGTGAACAGTTCTTTGGTCGTGCCCCGGCGCCGCTTTTCCTGATCGAGAATGGACTGACAGAGTTCGATGCACTCGCCACAGATGTAAACGTCTCCCGGCCCTTCGACGAGCGGCCCGACATCGCGGTAACTCTTGCGGCAGAACGAGCAAAAAGCGTTCTTCTTCGTCGTTCCGCCAGCACCACGGCGTCCGATTCCACTGGCGTCTTTTCCGGTTGGCATCGATTCAGTTCCTCCTGTCCTCTGATATCTCACCCTCCGCAGGGGCGGGGGACGTCTCGCTGGCTGTCGGGGTGGCAGACCGCACCGACGGATCGACGAGTGTTTTTATTCTTCGGTATTCGTCCTCGTTCAGCACACCTCGATCCCGGAGATTTTTGTATTGCGCCAAATCCTCCTCCCACGTTCCGTCGCAATCGCCACGACCGGCCCCTGACCCGCGAATCGATTCACGGGTTGCAACGATCAGGGCGATCCCTCCGGCAACAAGTGCAACCAACAGCAACGCACTGATCACGAACGATATCAACGGTCTGCCCTCGCCACCTGAATCACCCAGAACCGGCGGCTGGCGGCTCACCCTCTCGGAGCCAGCCGGCCAACCGCCGTCATCCCAGTATCACCACATCCCCCCCATTCTGCCCAGGCCGACAGGAGTGAGGACTGAACCGCCTCGACTCGTTTTAGCGAAAAAGCACGATTTTCGGAATGAATTGGTCGATACCGATCAGGAGGACTCGCTACTGCCGTTTCGGGAAGGATTCATGGCTCTCACCGACCACCACCGCTTGCATCACCGGTTCGCGATTCTGGGGTGCCTCCTAGCGGTCGCTGCCGGAGGATTCGCCTCCCGTGCCGCCGGCAGTGAGGCCGACCTTCCGCCCCTAGTTCGAACGTCGCAACGGGTGTTTTCCATTCCCTTTCGACTTCCCGAACCAACTTCCACTGATGCCGCCGCCCAGCGAGTCGAGCTGAGTGCCTCTCAAGACTTTGGCCTCTCTTGGCAGGTCGTGGGCACTGCCACGCCACAGGAATCGTCAATTCCTTACCGGGCCGGTGCCGACGGCGAGTATTGGTTTCGTATCCGTTCAATCGACAAGGAAAACCGCATTCGTGGCAGCGAGGGTCCCGATGTCCGTGTGCTGGTCGATGCCGCCCCACCCCGCCTGGCAGGCCGCGTCTGGAAGGGGACCGACGGCGAGATCATCTGCCGGTACGCTGCCGCCGACGACTCCATCAACCTCGACGCAGTCCGATTTGAATACCGTCAGGGCTCATCCAGTTGGAAACCGATCGCTGCCGAACCAATTCTTTCGCGACAATCTCCAGCTCATCTGATTGGCGAGGAAATCTGGTGGGCTGGCCAGGAGGTGACCGACCTGACTGTTCGGATCACGGTCGCTGACACGGCGGGCCACTCCACAACGCGACAGTTTTCGCTGCTGCCTTCCGATCCGGGACTCTCGCAGGCCGAACTGGCCCGGGAGATTGCGGCGCCGGCGTTACCGGGTGAGGCGTCTGGCACTGTCTCAACCCGTGACCCCCGGGGCCAATCGACCAGCTCTGTCATGGTGACCGCCGCCGCCAGCAGATCACACCCGAGCGCAGTCGCCAACACCACCTGGCAGGCCGACACCACCACACCGTGGACCACCAGCGATCCGGAGGCGACGTCGTCACTCAGCCTGCCTTTCCCTGCGGAGCAAGCCACAACGCCCACCAATCAACAGGCTAGCCCCATGCTCAGTGTCACGACGCCGACGCTCACGGAAGCTGTCGCTGGCGCTGCGGCCATCCCAACCGAGTACCGTGGGCGCCCGCTCCACCTGATGCGGTCACGAACGTTCAGCTGGGACTACAACTTCCAGACACCTGCCGATCTTCACGGGCCATTTCGGGTTGAGCTTTGGACCACCCAGGACGCCGGAGCCTCCTGGCAACGCCTTGCGGTCGATGACGACACGCTCAGCCCCATTGCCGTCACCCTTCCGGGCGATGGCCTCTACGGCTGCCGACTGGAGATCGTCCGTGATGCCCCGGGCGAACCGATCGCCCCGCGGGCTGGAGAGACACCCTCGGCCTGGATTGGCATCGATGAAACCCCGCCCCAGATCAGCCAGTTGGATGTCGGCCCCGCCAGCGACAACGCGGCCGGGGACTTCCTGATCGACTACCGGTGTGACGATCCGCTGGGCCTGCCCGAGAGCGTTCGGCTGTCCTACTCGCCCCATGCCACCGGCCCTTGGGCAACGATCGCAACGGCCCAGCCGGCAGCAGGCAGGTATCGCTGGCGGCCCCATCGCTCACTTCCTGGGCGGGTCTTCGTCCGGGTGGAGATGCCCGACGCTGCCGGCAACATCGGGGAAAGCATCTCGGCTGAGCCGGTGACCATTCGGACCGCCCGCTTCGTCGGCACACTCGGCAGCCCACGGCTTTCGCCGCAGCAGGCCGGCGACAACTGACCGGCCACCTACCGGCCAACACGGCACGCCATCACTCTCCGCGTCATGTAGACCATTTGGCGAGTTACCCAGCTAGCTTGTTACGTCCTTGGCTGGATAGTGGGCGAGCAATTCCGTTTCGCGGGTACGGGAGGGTAGTAGCCCGTTGGCTCAATAGCTCCGTCACTTCCCCGGAACTGTAATGGAATTCCGGAGTATCCACACCAGCTTGCTGCAGGAGCGTGAGCCAATAGTTGGCAAGTGACGTATCCTCCTGTGTCAGAACGATATGGCGGCCGTGTTTGATGCGTTCTGCTCCGCCACCGGACAGCAGGGCAGGACAGCTTCGGGGGAGTTGGACGGCTGGGGCCTAGGCGGAGCGACCTTCCAAGAGCACCGCTCCGGATGGACGCCCGAGGATTTTGACGGCTCGTGGTCGTTCCATATCTGTGATCGGTTTCACGGCGTCGACTCCAAGGCGCGGA
>WTHB01000022.1 GCA_011523305.1 Planctomycetaceae bacterium
CTGGAACCCTGCTCACCATTGGCGTCGTCCTGCTGGCGGTTGCCTGCATCATCGTCGTGCTGCTGCCGCAGTGGCTCGTCTCCCCAACTGGCATTCGACAAGTGATCATCCGGTCGATCCCCCAACTCCATGGTGATGTCGAGGTCGATGCCGCCTCCATCGGCTGGTTCACGCCCCTGGCGATCGACGGCATCCGCCTGGTTCCCGCCGACACGACCGCCCCGCCGCTGGTGATCGAGCAGATCCGAGGCGAGCGGAGCATGTTCGACATCCTGCAACACGGCGGCCGGCTTGGCGACGTCACCGTGACCGGACTGACATTCAACCTGGTCTTCGATGAACAGCACATTTCCAATCTGCAACGGACCATCGGCAAACCACCCGCCCGCCCGCAGCCTGCTGCAACTGGGCCAGCGCCACCAACCACAACACCGGCTGACCCGACCGGCGACGAGCGGGTGCGGATCCGGGTGGCTGATGCCCGCATGCGGATCACGGGCCCCTGGTCCGAATCCACCTGGGAGAGTGAGCCGATCGATGTCGAGGCGACGCTGCGCCGAAATGCCGCCGGCGTGCGGGAATGGTCGCTCACCCCAGTGACGCTGCTTGATCACGCCCGACTGGAGCCCTCGGTGGCCGCCGGCGTGCTGGCCTATGCCGCCCCCATTCTGGCCGGCACGACACGCTCCAGCGGCGAGTTCTCGCTGGTCATTGACGAGGCCCGTTGGCCAGCAGGTCGAGGTGATGAGGCGACGGTGGCCGGCACGCTAACACTGCACGCTGTCGATGTCGGCCCCGGCCCACTGGTCGAGGATGTTGTCGCGGCCCTGCCAGGACGCCTACCCGCGCCGCCGACCATCCGGGTGGCGGAAGCCTCACAGGTTCAGTTCCGACAAGCCAATCGGCGGGTCTGGCATGACGGGCTGGCCTTTGGACTGCCGCTGGGCGGCGAAGGTCGGCGGCTTGATATCGAATCGAGCGGCTCGGTCGGCCTCGACGACCGCTCGGTCGATCTGACGCTGGCCCTGCCGATTCCCGCTGACCTGCCGCAGGATCGTCCCCTTTTGGCTGCTCTGGCCGGCAAGACACTGCGGGTGATGGTGGAGGGCAGCCTCGACGAACCGCGTCTCAAACTGGATGAATCGCTGAAGCAGACCGCCACGGCCGTGGCCACCGATGTGCTGGAGTCGCTGCGTCGTCCGAAACCAGCAGCGGACGGACCAAGCGGGCAGCCCAGTACCGCCAACCCCTCCGACACTCCAACCGAACAAGAAACCTCCTCGTCACCAGACGACCGTGCCTCCAAGACGGGCACCGCCGCCAAACTTGATCAACTCAAGGGCATGCTGCCACCGGAGATCTCCAACGACCCGGCCACCGACACCGTGATTGATGCCGTGGGAGGTCTCCTCGATGAGGTTGCCCGCCGACGGGCAGAGAAGGCAGCCAAAGCCAAGAACCGCACCAAGCAGTCGCCAGCAGCCGCAGACGCCGCAGCCAAGAAAGACCGGCCCGCCCGCCGGCTGCTGCGAAAACTGCTCGACGGCGAGGAGGACACTGCTTCTACCGAGGCAGCTGCAGACGAACCGGCGGCACAATCAGCAACTGACTCGACTGACTGATCCCACCGCAGTCCTGCGAGTCCACCGTCGCCAGCCGTGGGGGCGGTCCGACCCCTGCGGTGGCTCGGCCAGCCCAGGCACCGTTCACCGGCACCATTCTCCGCGCATGAAAAAACCGGATCCCGCGGGTGCAGGATCCGGTTTCTCATAACAGGTCAGCCACGCTCAATCTCAGGGTGGACTGCGCTGACTCACTTACGAAGCCAACTCAGGCGTCGGACTTCTTGGCCTTCTTGCCCTTCTTGGCCGGGGCAGCCGGGGCAGCCTCGGTCGGAGCAGCTTCTTCGGTGACAACTTCACCACCACCGCAGGCACCACTTTCGCAGCCGTTGCTTTCGCAGCAGGCGGCTTCTTCACCGTGGCAACGACGGTGACGACGGTGGAACAGGCCACCGTGGCAGCTCCGCTCACGATGAACACGACCATGGCAACGCTTGCCGTGGCAGTTCTTGCGAAGACCGGCAGTGGCGTCACCACTAACGAGGGCGAATGCGATCAGGGCGATGAACGCCGCGAACGAAATTCCGAGAAAACGCTTCATTTCTTCCTCCGGAGAAGAGATTCAAAACGCAGGATGCGTTTCGTTGGCCGTCGACACGCTGAGGTTGATTCGGGACGGCCACCGAACCGCAGCATCCAAGAACACACCTTCGCATCCCGGCAGCCCGTCGGAACAACCCGCGGCACCCCCCTGCAGGTGTTGCAGGTCGGCGAGAACTCCCTGAAAGACGAATTGGCAAAAAGGCTAGCAGTCAAAATAGGACTGTCAAGCAGTCTAGGTGGTTCGGGGCGATTTTGCCGCCTGTGCGTTTTGGCGCGGAAACCTCTGCAAAAAACTGCAAAAGATGCGTGCAGCGAGGCGTCGACCCCTGCAGGACAAACGCGGCCCCCGAAAAACCCCTCGTAAGGGGAGGCCCCCGCGGGAGGACAGCGTGGGGGGCAAAGGCCACTGATTTGCTCCAGCCAGAGTGGGCCGCCGGGTTGTGAAGTTGGCCAGCTACTCCACGACGGTGCCGGATCCGCCTGCGGCAGTTCGGGCAGCCGGCCCAGTTTCCGCATCTGACTCAGCCGCCAGCGTCGCCCGGCGGGTGATTTCCTCGGCCACAAGTTGCTGCTTGGCGAGCATGTCTTCAGGATCCTCAAAGTCGAGCAGCAGGGGCGGAAGATCGGGGAAGATCCGCATGGCCATGCCAACCACCCGCCAGCCTTCCGGATCGAGCCGGCAGACCCAGATCACATTGTCCGTCGTCGTGAATCCGTCTGCATCGGTGTCAGTCCAACTGGTTGCGACATGGACAATGTCGTCGGTATCGCCGACCACCTCGCTGGCACCGATGGCATACGTCGCCGTGTCCTTAACCGGCGGAGCCACCGACAGGCCGAGTTCCTGGGTCTTGGCCCGAGCAACATCGGTCAACATGCCCAGGGCAGCCGTCTCATTGCCCTGCTTGATCGCTTCCAGAAATGTCGCCACCGCCTGTTTTGCGGGCTCAATGCTGACAGACGTCCCCGGCTCTGCCCCGCCGGCCGAGCAGCCAGACTGACTGGTAACGCCCAGCATGCAGCAGCCGGCAACAAAGGCCACGACCCAGACCGACACTACACGGGCCAGGCGGCGTTCGCTGGTGAAGGCATCAGTTTCTGCCGCTGGGTCTGAACCTGTTGAACTATCGGTCTGCATCCCGCTAGGCTCCATGAAGTGGCGGACAAGTTCTGGCAGTCAGCGGCCGCGGCGAAATGCCGCCACGGATTCCGTCGACAGTGGCCCGATCGTGACGCCGACCCAGGGGAGGGTCAAGCCGAAATTGGCGGCAGGCCAGCGACAGTCAGCCCATTCCCCCGGCACTGCGTAACCTTCCAACCGAACTGTTGCTGCGGTCCCCTTGAGGGGAGAGCCCCAATGAATCACGCGCACATAGCTCGCCCATGCGTCCGTCAGCGAGTGTTGCCGCTCAGCGTTGTCAAAAAAGGGCTTTTGATACTTGCCTGCACCTGGGTAGTCAGCCTGCCCGGGCTGCCTGCCGCCGAGCCGATCTTGGGAAGCCGACAGATCGTGCCCCGCCGCCAGCCTGCCCCCCGAGCCGAACAACTGCCCACGAGTGACATCATCGAGCCCGACGCCTTCACCCTGCTCGAGGGTCCGCGGCCTGACTTTGCCGCAGCCGCAACCAGATCGGCTTCGCCCAGCACCACCGCGCCGGGAACCAGCACCACAGTTTCATCGACGTGGTCACGACTGATCGCTGCCTCCACCCTGATGGACGAAATCAAACACGCACAACTCCCAATGCAGCAGGCCACGGCAAGCCAGACTGCCTTCAATGGCAGCATCGACACAGCGGTCAACCAGTTCAGCCTGGTGGCGGTCGCCTTCGGCCTGATGGCTGTTCATGACGACCGCGAAGGGGATCTTCTTTCAAGCTGGAAAAAGCAGGCCGCCGCCTTGCGAGATCGCTTTGCCGACGCCGCCAGTGCCTGCAACCGCGAGGCCAGCAAGGCGTTTCCCGAAGCCCAGGCCGCCGCACAAGACCTGATGAGTCTCATTCGAGGCGAAAGGATCTCTGCCCCAGCGGCTTCAGCACAGCCATTTCAGTGGAGCCAGCTCTGTGACCGTGGCGTGCTGATGCAACGCCTCAAACTGGCCGATGAGACACTCATCAGCGGCACCGCATCAGCCGACGCCATGGCCGAGGCTCCTGACCAGTTGAAGCACGAGGCCGAGATCGTGGCGGCCCTCGGTGAGCTGATCGTGCAGGAGGCATTCATCGACTGGGACGACGACACCTACCGGGAATTCGCCACGGCGATGCGAGACCAGGCTGTCAGCCTGCAGGCTGCACTTGAGAAACAGGATGCCGAAGCGGCTCGCCTCACCGCCAAGGCAGTTCACCAAAGCTGTGATGCCTGCCACCAGGAATACAAGTAGCAAGGCATCTCAGCGGCAGCGGTCATTGCTCCCCGGCAGCTGGCTCGCAGAGCCAGGGCAACAGCGTTAGGTCAACCAGTTCTGCCAGCCCGGCAGCGGCCAGTTCCCGCCCTGTGACATAGCGATGCTCCTGGCACCAGCCACGGACAAGGTCACCGACAGCGTTTGGACCACTGCCACCAAACAGGTCGATCAGCAACTGATCCATCTCCTGCTCAAGCGCTGAGAAATGCCGCGACCATTCTGCTGCCTCCCGAATGCCGACCTGCTCTTCACTCTGCCACTTCATCGGATGAAACAGCAGCACGCTCGCCGGCGTCACCAGGCGAACATCGCAGGCGGCGAACGGCCAGATTGCAGCTGAGGAACACTCCCCAACCACAATGCCGGTGGCCCTGATCCCCCGAAGCCGCAGCAACGACACCAACGAGTTGGCCGTGTACGGGTTTCCTCCAGGTGAATCGAAGTAAATGGTGCACTCGCTCCCCGGCTCCACCCCCAGCAGTTTGTCAACAAACTCAGTGGCGTTTTCCGTGAGATCACCCACGATCGCCAGTTCGCAGCGGCCCTCGTCGGCGGCGGCGTCAGCCTGCTCGGCGACCGATTCACGCGGAGTGGATTTCCGAGGCATGAGAAGACTCCTTCAGCAAAGACCGCCGGAAGCCGCAACCGCAGGCGGGCTGCCAATCGCTTCCGTGGTGCCAAGCCGATATGATAGCGGTCCGGACACAGGGGCGGAGTCGGTCCGCTGAACCAGGTCAGGCCGTAGTGGAGATTGTTTCCATGGGCATTGTTTCCTTCTGCCCCAACGGGCATCGCACAAAACTGAAGGACCGCTACGCCGGGCGCAGCATCTACTGCCCTCAGTGCGGCACGAAGTTCCGGGTCAACGCGAAAGACGGGCCAGTTCGTCCAGACGCAGCAGAGCCTGATCTGCTGCGGGAGTTTGAGTCACCATTCACGGCGACCTTGAGCCCCGAACCGGCGGCAGCCCTGCCCCCGCCAGACGACTCGCCGGCCTCGGTCCACCACGCGTCGCCGTCGCCAACGCCCCCCAGCCCAGCCGCGCCGCCGAAGGCAATTGCCGAAGCCGGGGATGTCACCTGGTCGATAGCAGTGCCCGGCGGCGAGCCGAGCCCGGCACTGACGGCTGATGAACTCATCGCCTGGCTGACCTCAGCCCAGGCGAGCGGGAACGAAGTGGTCTGGCGACCGGGCTGGGACGACTGGCGGCCGGTGGTGACCATCTTCCCGGAATGCTTTCCCGGCCGTCAGTAAGCGGCAACCCACCGCTGCAGGCCGCTTGATGAGCCTGGCTCCAGCCCCGGTTCTGGTACCCTGCTAGGATGCATCGGATTCCGAATGCCTGTCCCCTTTCCTCGTCTGCGTGAGGAGCCTGCCATGTCAGCACAACCAGCCTTCCGTCTTCCCCCGGTACCGGCCGCAGTTAGCGGCTGCCTGCCAGCCCTCTTTGTCATGCTGGCGAGTCTCATCGCCGCCTCCCACGCCACCGCCGATCCGACCCCGGATGCGCGGGAGTTCACGGTTGCCAACGGCAGCTTTTCGCTGGCCGCGCCGGCCGACTGGCAGCGGGTGCGCCCCCGGTCGATGATCGTCGAGACGGAATTCTCTGTTCCGCCTGTTGGCGAGGACAGCCAGGCCGGCCGCATGACCGTCATGGGCGCCGGCGGCAGCATCGAAGCCAATATCGACCGCTGGTGCGGCCAGTTCTCGCAGCCTGATGGCTCGAAGACCGCTGACAAGACGACCACCAAAAAACTCCGGATCGCCGGCTGCCAGGTGACCCTCGTCGATATCACCGGCACCTACAAGGACATGCCGGGCGGCCCCTTCGCTGGCGGGCGGGCGGTCGACCGCCCTGACTACCGCATGCTGGCGGCGATCATCGAAACTGAACACGCCGGCAACTACTTCGTGAAGTTCTACGGACCGGCAGCAACCGTGGGAAAGTCAGTTGCCGGATTCCGCACCATGGTTGAAGGCATGGTGGCCACCGGCAAGTGAGCCTGCCGGCCGCACCGTTGGTCCCCTCTCCTCTCGCCAAAGGCCGCCATGAAGATTCAGGAGTTTTTCGAACACCACGGCATCGCCGGCAACCCCTTCGCCGAAGAGGATGCCCAGAACGACACCGTGTTCAAACGAACCTGCCTGGAGTCAACCTTCCACCCTGCCTGGGACAAGATCTACGGCTCGCCAGAAGATCCGAGCACCTCGATCGTCTTCGGCGAGAAGGGTGCCGGGAAGACTGCGCTGAAGCTCCAGATGGTCCGACAGTTTGACCGACACAATGCGGCGTGCCGCGAAACCCCTGGGCAGGGGAAGCCGTCCTTCGTCGTCCTTTACGACGACTTCAATCCATTCCTCGATCGCTTTGTCAGCAGGGTTGGCCGGCAACGGCCGCTTGAGAAGGTTTTGGGGCAATGGAAACTCTGGGATCACATGGACGCGATCCTGTCGCTGGCCGTGACGAAACTTGTCTCGGCGATTGTGCACAACACACCCGATGAGCCGGTTGGTGACGGCCGGAGCCATGCCTGGAGCGGACCACACGCCCGCGACATCACGCTGCTGGCGGCACTCTATGACCAGTCGACCGCTGAAACCTTTCCAGCCCGCTGGCGGCGGCTGCGGTGGCGGGTTGGCTATGGATCGCTCCTCGGGCTCTGGCCACTGCTGGTGGCTGGCACGGTCTCATTGCTGTTCGCCCTTGGCCTGCTGATCGGCTTCTCCCGGGGTGACACCAGTTGGCTGTCTGCCTGGTGGCCGTGGATGCTATTCGCCGCTGGCTGGGCCCCGTGGGCCTGGCGTCGGCTGCGGTGCTGGTGGAAGGCATTTCGCATTGTCCGCAACATGCGGACCGGCAATCGGACGGTGGGACAATTGACCAAGGCCCTGGCCCGAATGCCCGAAGTCGATCTGGCGGGGCAACCCCTCCCGCTGTTGGCCCGCAGCGACGACCGCTACGAACTCTTCACCAAGTTTCAGGGCATCCTGGAGGCCGTCGGCTACGGGGGCATGGTCGTCATCATCGACCGGCTTGACGAGCCGCATGTGATCAACGGTGCGGCCGAGCGGATGCGGCAGGTCATCTGGCCGATTCTCGACAACAAGTTTCTCAAGTCACCGGGCCTCGGCTTCAAGATGCTGCTGCCCAACGAACTCTACCGCTTCATCGAACGCGAGGATGAGTCGTTCAATCAACGGGCCCGGCTCGACAAGCAGAATCTGGTGCCCTCGCTGGAATGGTCGGGCGAGACGCTCTACGACATCGCCTCGATGCGGCTCAAGGCGGCCAGCGTCAAAGAACCACCGGCCAGCCTGGTTGAACTGTTTGAGCCGGCGGTTGATCAGCGGCGGCTGCTCGATGGTCTGCGGAGCGTGCGGGTACCTCGCCAGTTGTTCAAATTCCTCTATCGGCTGCTGGTGGCCCACTGCCATGCCCACACGGCCGAACAGCCGGTCTATCAAATTCCCCTGGAACGGTTCGACACGGAACTGGCCGTCTTCCGCCGTGACCAGGACGCCTTCGACCGCGGGCTGGCCCCGCGCTGACACGGCACCGGAGAGGCCGAGACGTGGATGCGGTCCACACTATTGCTGTTTGTCGCGAGGCCATGGCCTGCTCGTTTGAGGCCATCTTCAACGTGGTCGACAACGACGTGGCCACCGCCTGGGGAGTCGAGGCCCTCGACCTCATCGAGGCCATCGAAGCTCGCATCACGGTCTATCGCACAACCAGTGAACTGGCCACGCTGAACCGGCTGGCGGCCACCGGCTGGCAGCCCGTCTCTGCCGATCTGTTCGATCTGCTCGTGCTCGCCCGCGACCTCCATGCACGAACTGCCGGTGGGTTTGACATCACCGCCGGCCCGCTCGTGAAGGCCTGGGGGTTCCTGGAACGCCGGGGCCGGATCCCCGCCGCCGCCGACCTTGAGGCCGCCCGCAGGTGTTCTGGCATGGAGAAGGTCGAGTTCGACGTCCCGACTCGCCAGATTCGCTTCCGGCAGCCCGGCGTTGAGTTGAACCTCGGCGGCATCGGCAAGGGCTGGGCGATCGACCGGGCAATCGACCTGATTGGCCAGGGCGGGCTCGTCGATATCTTGCTGCATGGCGGGCACAGCAGCGTGCGGGCCCGCGGCTGCCGCGGGGTGCCCGGTCTGGGCCACTCGCCCTCCGGCTGGCCCGTCGGCATCCGGCACCCGCTACGACCCCGCGACCGACTCGGCGTGGTGACGCTGGAGAACGAGGCTCTCGGCACGAGTGGCTCCGGCACACAGTTCTTCATCGACCGGGGCCGAAAACTCGGACACATCCTCGATCCCCGATCGGGCGAACCGGCCACCGGCGTCCTCTCCGCCACGGTGTTGGCCCCCACCGCGGCCGAAGCCGACGCGTTGGCCACCGCGGCGTACGTGCTCGGGCCGGCAGGTCTCGACCAGATTGCGGCTCCCGATGGGCCGGTATCTGCCATCCTCGTCTTGCCGGGCGACCGGCCAGAACGCCTCACCGTCATGCTCGCCAACCTTGCCGAGGAACGCCTCGATGTTCCGGAAAATATCCGCGGCCTGACGATTCTGCGGGCCGAGGACCGCTGAGAAACTCGTTCGCAGCGGCTTTTCGCTCGAATGCCAGCGGTTTCAGACTACACTTCAAACACACCCCTAGCCTTCCAGCAGGCAGCGTGCCAGCCGAACCTCGGCCGAAGAGCCCTCAGGTGAGGACGCTCGTTGCGTCTGCTAGACTTCGGATTCCGGGCCTTGGGCAACCTGCCGTAGGCCTGCTGTGCTATGTTCCCGCCCCCCTTACTGCGACACCATCGGTCATGATTGAGTGGTTGGAGCAGGGGTCGTATCTGGGGATCGTGATCTTTCTGACGCTGACCGGTCTCGGTCTGCCCGTGCCGGAAGAGGTGCCCATTGTGGCCGCCGGAGTTGCCAGCCGGGCCGGGGGGTTGCACTGGTGGTATGCCCTGCCCGCCTGCCTGATCGGGGCCCTGCTTGGTGATAGCCTGATGTACGGCATCGGCCGGTTCTTCGGGGCCCGCTTCCTGCGTGAACACCGCTTCCTGAGCGGCTTCCTCACCGAGGAGCGGGAGAAAAAGATTGAAGGGCTCATCCAGCAACACGGCATCAAGGCCTTCTTTGTTGCCCGGTTCCTGGTCGGCCTGCGAAGCCCGTTCTATCTGACCGCGGGCATTCTGCGGGTGAAGTACCGGTGGTTTCTGTTTGCCGACTTCATCTGCGCTTCGGTGGTGATCAGCGGTTTCTTTGGACTCTCCTATGCGTTTGGGGACCGCATCACCGGGCTGATCCAGTCCGCTGAACGTGGCTTCACGCTGATCGTCCTTGCTGCCAGCCTGATTGCGCTGGCCGTGGCCACCTTCCTCTGGTTTCGCAAACGCCGGATGCGAATCCTCGACCGGAACCCCGGCAGCCTGTTTGAAAATCGCGAACTCATCTTTGGCCCGGCAGGCGACCGCCTTCGGGAATCGGTCGGCTTCGGCCACCCGCCGGCCGACACCACCAAGGCTCCTGCTTGTGAGCCTTCGGCAGCCGCCACCCGTCGCGACCCAGCGGCGACCGATGCATCATCCATCGCCGCCAACGACTGATCAGCCGCCCACTGGGTATGGTTATGCCGGTTGTACCGGCTGGCCGCTGGCCGCTGAAAAAATCTGCCGGTCAGGTCGACGGCGAAGACTTTTCCGACCGTGTTCTGTGACCTAGGAATTCCTAGGAACTCGTCAGACACCACGACGCGGCTGCCAGTCATCAACGCTGCGGCCAGGCAGCCTCAGCGTCGGCAGTCGGCTCGGGCGAGGCAGGCCCAGTGACGCCATGCAGGAAGACACCATGCTTGAACCACGCCCCCGGACGGCTGCCTGCAATTCCGCCTCAGGAGCGGTGCGGCATTCGACCGCGAGGCAGCGGGTGCTGGTTGTCGATGACGACCGCCGGATGGCGTCAAGCCTAGCTCAGTGGCTCTGCTCCAACGGCTGGCATGCGGAGGCCGTTGGCACGCCGGAAGAGGCGATCTCAGCCCTGGGGCGACATCGCTACGACCATTGCCTGCTTGATGCCGACCTCCCAGCCGGTGGTGCCACGCGGGTTGGCAGCGTCCTCCGATCAACCTGGCCGGAAGCCCGCTTGATCGCCATGACAGACAGGTCCGCCAAGCCAACCGGGGCGGCACAGGCAGTGCCCCACTCCCTGCAGGCCGACTGCGTCCTCCCCCGGACGGCTGCCTGCAATTCCGCCTCAGGAGCGGTGCGGCATTCGACCGCGAGGCAGCGGGTGCTGGTTGTCGATGACGACCGCCGGATGGCGTCAAGCCTAGCTCAGTGGCTCTGCTCCAACGGCTGGCATGCGGAGGCCGTTGGCACGCCGGAAGAGGCGATCTCAGCCCTGGGGCGACATCGCTACGACCATTGCCTGCTTGATGCCGACCTCCCAGCCGGTGGTGCCACGCGGGTTGGCAGCGTCCTCCGATCAACCTGGCCGGAAGCCCGCTTGATCGCCATGACAGACAGGTCCGCCAAGCCAACCGGGGCGGCACAGGCAGTGCCCCACTCCCTGCAGGCCGACTGCGTCCTGGCAGCGCCAATCGCCGACGCTGACGTTCTCGCCGCTCTGACCACGGCTCTCGCAGCAGTGGATGGCGACGTGCCGGCAAAACTGCCTAGTGCCAGCAGGTTCCTCGGCAAGAGCCCTGCCATGCGGCATGTCCTCGAGATCATCGACCGGATCGCTGCCACCCCGGCCACGGTGCTGCTCACCGGGGAGAGTGGCACCGGCAAGTCATTGCTTGCCCGAGAGATCCATCGACGCAGCCAGCGAGCAGATCGGCGACTGGTGGAGGTTGCCTGCGGGAGCCTGAGTGAATCACTGCTGGAGAGCGAGCTGTTTGGTCACGTCGCCGGTGCCTTTACCGGCGCCACCACTGCCCGCGAAGGCATGTTCGCCCGGGCCGATGGCAGCACGATTTTTCTCGATGAAATTGCCACGGCGACGCCCGCCATGCAGGTCAAACTGCTGCGAGTGCTCCAGGACTTTGAGTTTGAGCCAGTGGGCGGCGGAGAACCTCACCAGGTCGACACACGGGTCATTCTGGCAACCCACGAACATCTGGAAACGCTCGTCGCCGAGGGCCGCTTCCGCGCCGACCTGTTCTGGCGGATCAACGTGATCACCATCGAACTGCCCGCCCTGCGAAACCGCGTTGAGGATATCCTGCCGCTGGCCGAGTCGTTCCTTGAGCCCCTGCAGGCCAAAGCTGGCCGCCAGCTCACGGGCTTTACGGGTGCGGCCCAGGAATGCCTGACAGCGCACTCCTGGCCGGGCAACATTCGCGAACTCCTCCACGCAGTGGAGCGGGCGGCATTTCTCGGTCGGGGCCCCACGATCGACCGCTGCGATCTGCCGGCAGCCGTCGTTGCCGGCGCGAGCCAGCCGGGGCACACCGCTGTCGGGGAAGGTGGTGGGTCGCTACGGGATCGCCTCGCCAAACCGGAGCGGCAACTGATTCTCGATACCCTCCGCCGCCATGACTGGCGTCGTGATGCTGCCGCCAAGGCGCTCGGCATCAATCGGGCAACGCTCTACAAAAAGGCCAAGCGACTGGGCGTCGAACTGGCTGGCCTGGGACGCGGCCCAACTGCCCCAGCCTGATCAGGCCAGGCCGGGGTCGACGAACAGCCCCTCGCCGCTGTCGGCCTCGTCGCCCCCCAGCTCCGCGAACAGCAGCGCTGACTCGCCCCCCTCGAGGCTTCCTGAACTGGCCATCCAGCCAGCCGCCAGTTCGGCAAAGGCCTGAGCTCGCGATTCAGCAGAATCGCGGGATGCCGTCAGCAGGTCGCTCTCTTCCGTCGACAGCACGCCGCCCAGATCGACCACGTCGGCAATCCTCGAAACCCCGTCATGCCGCAGCAACATCTGGTTCGGGGGCGTCGCCTGCGGAGCCTCAGGCCCCTGCTGACCACCAGCGACCCCTGCGATCATCGCGGCATCGAGCATCGAGACCGCGCCGTTGCCACTGACGTCGGCCACCAGTTCCGGCAGCGTGGTCGGATAGGCAACAAAACCGGTATCGAACCGCATCGCCAGTCGGGCCGCCAACGTCGAGTCGGCCGTGCTGTACCCGCCATCGCCAGTGGTGTCACCGAGGGAAGCCACCAGTTGAACCGCCGTGCGGCCAGCGGCTGCTGCCGCGTCATCGACCGTCACCGCCTCAAACCCGATCAGGCCGGTCGCCCCCGGGGCTGCGGTATCAGCAACCTGGGCCTGCAGGCTGCCGAGCGTCAGCCTCCCAGCGGGCAGTGCCACCGGGGCTTCGAGGTGGAGACTGATCCGCCCCGGCTCCAGGGCCTGCATGGTGAGCGTTGTTCCCTCGGGCAGGCCGAGGTCGGGAATCACATCCGTGACGTCCAACAGTACCGAGTCAAACCTGAGCGTGGCAGAAAGCGTGGTCACACGACCGTCCGAATCAAGCTGCAGAGGCACGCCGGCGGCACTGTCCGCCGGCAGGTTGATCGCCTGCCCAGCACCCCGAGCGAAACTCGGCACACCCACAAGCACTGTCGGGACAATGCTCGTGAACGCAGCCGTGTAGTCATCGCCGGCGACCTCATCGGCATTGCCATCAAGCAGGCCACCGGTTGCAGTTGTGAAGGCGGCGGCACTGCTGCGAAGGGTGACTGAATAGCTGTCAGCCGCCAGCACGTCAGCGGCAACAAATTGCAGGCTCATCCCATCAGCTGCCACCACCACGGAGCCGCGGACCAGCCCAGACACCTCTCCACGCAACGAAAGGTCCGGCTGCCCCAGGACGTCGAGGGCGTCGTACAGATTGAGCACGGCTGGATCAATCGACTCGCTGAACGAGACCCGGAAGCCATCAACGGTGGGAAGCAGCCCGGTCACATGCAGCGTTTCAACCTGATTGAGGACATCGATCTGCAGCACGGCTTCGAAGCGTTCCCCTTCGGCATCGGTCACCCGCACGCGGATGGAGCGGCTCGCAGACGCCTCAAAGTCAAAGCTTGCTGCGGTCGCCAACTGATCACCCGCAATCGTGAAGGCGGCGTTGTCGACATCTCCGTCACCAGCAACCAACTCAAACTGAAAGGTGTCGCCATAGTCTGGATCACTTGCAGAGAGCACTCCAACCAGGGTGCCAGCCGGACTGTTTTCCACCACCGTGTTCGCTGACACGTTGATCGCAGTCGGCGGTCGGTTGCCAGCCGCCACCACATGAACGCCGTCGTCATCCACGGCAGGAATCAGCCCCTCGTTGAGGCTGACGCTGCTGACATCGAGCAGATGCGTGCGGCCGGGTTCTGCTGTCGCGGGCACCGTTGCCAGCAGCCGGGCCACCTCGTAACTCCCGGCCGCCAGTGGCTGGGCGGAGAAAAACCCGATGATCGCATGACCGGGGCTGAGCACATTGATCATCGTGATCGCCCCCTCGGGCAGTTCGGCCGCCGTCTCGACACCGGTCACCTCAAGCAGCGTCGGGTCGTAGAAAAACTCCATGTCGAGCGACATGACACTGCCGGGAGAACTGATCAACAGTGGGATCCCTCCCGCAGCGTTGCCGACCAGACTGACTGCCTGTCCGGCATCCTCGAAAAAGCCCGGAACACCGACGACGGCTGTCCCGGCAGGAAGCGGGTCCACCGTGAAACTGGCAACAAAGTCATCGCCTTCCTGGCCGTCTCCGTTGCCATCAAGAAGCCGTCCATCAGCGGCCACGACGCCATCCGCACCACTCTGCACCGTGAGCGTGTAGTCACCGGCTGGCAGCAGTCCGTTGTTGACGACCAGTCGGAAGCCATCAGCGGTCGGATTGACGACCAGAGCAGTATCCATCAGGACGCCTTGGGCATCGACCAGCGTGACGTCGAGGTCCTCCGGCGCGGCCGCCCGGTTGTGGAGATCGAGGTTCGCCAGATCGAGCGGACCGTCGAACGTCACCGTCGCGCCATCGCGACCAGGAGCCACCTGCTGGACCAGCAGTCCTTCGGCGACATCGCCGACCTCGATGGTGAAGACCTGCTCGACAAACGCACCCGCTGCATCGGTGGCCCGCACGCGGACCGAGTGCGTCGGAGACGTCTCAAAGTCAAACGTCCCGGCCGTGACCAGCACGCCGTCGACAATCTCAAACAGGCCGTTGCCCTCACTGCCGGCACCGGACACCAAGGCAAGGACATGGGTGTCGGCGGCATCTTCGTCGACTACAGATAGCTGACCGACTGGTGTGCCAGCGACTGCATCCTCCAAAACAAGTTCTGCTGAAATCTTGATCTGTTTTGGCTCGTCATTTTTATCCAGAACGGAGACAGTAAAAATTTGGTCTCGGCTCTGGTCACCCAGACTGACCCGAACGCGGATGCTATGCGTATCACTCTCTTCAAAATTGAGTGTTCCGGCCGTTACGAGGGAATCGCCATCAACCTGAAACAGGCTATTACTCGAGTCCCCCGCCCCACTTACGAGTTCATACGTTGGCAGCACGGGGTCCACTTCGAGAATGAACTCATTCCCGCCGCTCAGATAGATGTCGTTCCAGGTCCCATCCGGCCAAATGCAGGCATAGTTTTCAGACGAACCGCCGTTGGGCTCTCCAGAATCCCATCTCTCGTAGGAAAATTCTTCGCCTGTCACCCACTCCCATTGCCCTTCTTGGGCTTCATCGGTAGCACCAATCCAGGCCCTGACAAGCTGAGAATCCGAGAGCCCAACTTGTTCTCTCATTACGAGCCACTCGGCTTCACTCGTAAAGGTAGCTAAGTGACCTCCAAGTTCCTCCGCTCTGATTCTCGCCTCGTGCCACGTCAGATCTTCGTTGACATAAAAAAATCCACCTTGGGTCTGGAGTTCGGATTCGACACCAAACACCCCGACCATAGTTCCAGCCGACTGATTTTCACCGATCGTGGTGTTGCTGAGCGTGATATCACCGATCGGCGCCGTTTCATCAGGCGCCTCCTGCAAAACACTGAGGGCAACCACACCGCTTTCTCCGCCCCAACCATCCACTGCAATCTGAAAGGTCTCACCGGCGGTCGCTGCAAAGAGCACTTGGCTTTGAACGTCGACCCCATAGTCGATGTCATCGTTGTCAGCGACGAGGGAGAGCCCCGAGACGCTCTCGCCACGGTACACCGCCAGCACCGTGTCGAAGTTGCTACCGCTGGTGTTGATCTCAACAGCACCAGTCGCCGGGGCAGTCCATGTCCACCAGATGCTCTTTCCTCCACCCACACCGGCATGAACCGGCTCACCAGCTTCCGCTGACGCATCGACGGTCGAACCGCTGGCGGTGGGTGCCAGTCCTGCCAGCGTGACCCGCGCCGCAAAGGCATCGTTGGGTGACCGGCTGGGAAGGTGAAAGCCGCTGTCAGACGTGCTGACGGGACTCGTGCCGAGATCATTGGTGGCCGTCACCCAGTAGTGATAGCCGGTGTCGATTGTGGCAGTCGTATCTTCATACGACGTGCCAGCCACTTCGTCTGCAAGCACCGTGGCCGCGCCAAAGTCAGCCGTCTCACCCCGATACAACGTGTAGGAATCGGCGAACAGCGAACTGCTCCAGGCAACCTGGATGCCACCGAGAGTTGTCCCATCGCTGGCAGCAATACTGCTCGGAGCCGCTGGCACCGTTGGCTCACTCGACAGGCTTGCCACCAGCGTGCCTGCGTTGAGCCGTCCGCCTGTGAGCACCTTTCCTGCCAGACCGGCAACACCGTCGACCGTGCCGAGCAGGGCTGCCTTCAGGTCAGCCACCGACAGCGTTGGATCGACCGCAAGCGCGAGGGCCGCCGCCCCAGCCACATGCGGAGTCGCCATGCTGGTGCCGCTGTACGAGGCATAGCCCCCTCCGGGAACGGTGCTGACGATGCCGGCTCCGGGTGCCGCCAAGTCAACGCTCACCACACCGTAGTTGCTGAAGCCAGCCAAGGCGTCGTTTCGGTCAGTGGCAGCTACCGAAACCACTGCCTCGCTAGTGTACGAAGCCGGGTACTGCGGGTTGGCGTCGTTGTCCGAACCGTCGTTTCCTGCCGCTGCAATGAAGAGAATATCTGCCGCAGCACTGGCCTCAATGGCAGCCTGCATCGCTGAACTAGAACCACCACCACCCCAACTGTTGCTGGTGACTCGAACATTCTGGCCGTACTGGGTCCGCATCATCGTTGCGTAGTTGATCGCCTGGATTGCATCCGACGTTGCCCCCGAACCCGCTGCGTCGAGAAACTTCAGCCCCATCAGCGAGACTTCCCAGTTCACGCCGGCAACCCCCAGGCTATTGTTGCCGACCCCACCAATTGTCCCTGCGCAGTGGGTGCCGTGCCCGTTGTCATCAAAGGGATCGCCGTCGCCATTGGCGAAGTCATACCCATGGACGTCATCGACGAAACCGTTGCCGTCGTCATCGATGCCGTTGCCGGCGATCTCTCCGGGGTTCACCCAGATATTTGCTGCCAGATCGGGGTGTGTGTAATCGATGCCGGTATCAACCACACCAACGATGATGTCCCGCGACCCTGTGCTCACCTGCCAGGCCTCGGGGGCATCGATGTCAGCATCAGCCGTGCCCCCACCCTGCCCAATGTTGTGCAGTCCATAAAGATCACCGAACCGGGGATCGTTCGGCGTGGCGTCAGCGGAAACCGCAGCCAGCGAAATCGGCAGATCGGGTTCAAAAGCGGCAACAAAATGCTGGCTGCTCAAAAATGCCAACACCTGATCAGACGCCTCCGTCGCCTCAAGTAAGAGCTGGCCCGGCAGGCCGAGGCCCCCAAGCACGCGCAGCCCCGGAGGAGCCGCATGAAACAGCCCAACCGCTGCCGCCACATCAGGAATCGCCTCGAGCATGTCCGGCGCGAGCCGCACAATCCAGCTGCTCGCGGCACTGCCGCCAGCACCATCACCCTCACCCGATGTGGCCCCAACCCCGGCCAGGGCACTCCCGCCGGTGTCGGCCGCGAGCGTGGGCTCGGCAATCGTCTGAAACCATTCCGCTGAAACTGTGTTGAACTCAAAGGGCGTCGCTGCCAATAGGCACCGGGCCTCAAGCTGCTCGACCATGGTCAACGCGGAGCCGGGCTGGCGGTTCCGGCGACGACCGCCACCAGGGTGCGGCATCCCGCAGCGGCGGCGGAAATTTTTTGGGAAGAGGCTGACCATGGTGCAGAACCTTTTGGGGTGTGGGACGTAGAAGCTGTGGAACACGATGCGATTTCGATCAGCAGCCCGCCGTGAGCTGGGCTACCGGGAGCAGCGTATGCACCTCGTGTGCCAAGGCTGCCTTGGGCGTGCATTCGCCGCGTAAAATCTGGAGACGACCGCCTGCCCCAGCTGCAAATCAGCCGTTAACGCCGTTTCCCCTGGGGGCGTCTGGCAGGAGGCGGCGCGACGCCGACGTGGCTGTTTCAGGCTGAGATTGCCTGAGGGCTGGCATTGCAAATTGCCCGGCACTGCCGCAGAACACCGCAGGTGCGGCGGGACGGTGGTTCACTTTGCGATCGAGCCGCTTCAAAATTGAGTGGCGATGAGGCATACTATGGGGCCGCCGCAGGTCGTCTGTGGTGACGCTGGCCTTCCGCCCCGCAGGAGTGGGCGATGCCCGGCAGCCCGTCCAAGTCATTCGAGGAGTTTGCGCTTCGTGTACCGGAACCTCAGCACCGTCGGCCTCCCCCTGTCCGGCCGCCCCAGTGAGTTGATCGAACTGGCCCTCTCCTTTGGCTTTGACGGGATGGACATCGACATCCTCGACTTCTGCCAGCAGGCTGAAATCTATGGGGTGAACCATGCCCGCCGGCTGATGGTCAGTGCCCGACTGAAGGCCTCCGCTATGCACCTCCCGGTGGCGTTGCATGCCGATGAAGCAACCTTTGCAGCCCAAGTTGAGGGGCTTCCCAAACTTTTCGAGATGGCAGAAGCCACCGAGTGCACTCGGGCAATCACCTCGGTGGCGCCCGGGTCTGATGAGCATGCCTTTAAAGACTTCTTTGAACTGCACCGCACCCGGCTCGACACCATTGGTGGCATGGCCGCCAAGCATGGCGTGCAGATTGGCCTGGCCCTGATTCCAGAGGCCGAGCATCGCGCTGGGCTCGCCCACCAATTCATTCACACCTACGAAGGCCTGATTGGCCTGATTGCCACCGCCCACGAGGCCGTCGGCGGCGTGGTCGATAGTTGGGCTCTCCACCTCAGTGGTGAATCACCGTCGGTCATTTCGCAACTCCCTGCAGGCCGACTGGTGGAAGTCCGCCTCTCCGATGCCCCGGCAGACGTGGCAGCAGGTGAACTCATTGCCAACCAGCGAATGATGCCGGGTGAGACAGGCACCATTGACAATGTTGCCGTGCTCCAAGCCACGAACAGCGTCGGGTTCGAAGGCCCTGTCACACCGTGGGCTGCCCGGGCCACGCTCAAGGGCACCGGCCGGGAACGAATCGTCCGACGGGCCGGCGAGCGGCTGGAAACTCTCTGGAAAGACGCCGGCCTGCCGATCGTGCCGCGTTGGTTCGCTCCTGCGATTGAAGAGGCTGAGGCAGACGCTGCCGATGCTGACTCAGCGGCAGAAGGTTCTTCACCTTCCAGTGAGGCCCCGGCGAAAGCAGAACCTGCTGCTGCATCCTGAATGGCTGTCGGACCGGCGTGGAGGCTCGGGAGTCCGTCGCAGGGCAGCAAAGCCCGGGCGAAACGTCAGGCTCCTTCGCGAACCCAGATCACCTTTGGTGACCCGCCACCACCGACGGCTGATCCACGGATGAATTCCGAGAGATAGCGAAGGCTCTGTCCGGGACGGTCTGGGTCGCGAAAGTTGTCGCCCTTCTGCAGAATTGGAAGCAGATCGGGCATGCTGCCAAAGGCTCTGCTCCCGGCCGCCTGACACGGGAACCAGTGGCCGTCTCCCAACGTGTCGACCAGATAGAACTCGGGGTAGCAATGCCCCTCAACCCAGACCGTTCGCGAGGGCACCCCACTGGCCCGCGCCATGGCGATAAACAAGCAGGTGAGTTCCTCGCAGTCACCCCACCCGTCAGCGAGTGCCCGGGCAGCTCCCTTGAGGTCTCCGTTACGATACTCGACCCGCTCGCGCACAGTGTCGTAGATCGCTTCGACTTTGGCCCAGCCATCTCGGCCCGCCGTCACCTCGCGGGCAAGCCGCACAATGGCCGGATGCCGGCTTTCGATATACGGACTGGGGGCAAGGAAGCCCCGCAACGTTCGCTCGGTCCGAGCCGGTAACTTCAAGCCCGCGGTCTGTTCCGGAGCGAGGATCGCTGACCGCTCCAGTTCATAGGTCAGAACCGCCCGGGCCTCGGCCCCGGCTGCCAGATCGGAAATCTCAACAATCATCTGGCGGGCGGCCCCCGGGGTGTCACGGAAGCGGAGCCGGCGGACGTCAGAGGTGGTGTCCTCGTCGACAATGCGGGCAGTCTGCTCCGGCCAATCGGCCGGCACGGGCAGCGTGGCATAGATGTCCCGACACCGCCCGCCCTGGGCGACCACCCGCAGGCCGACGCGATACCGCTGGAGGCCGGCTGCCCCCAGGCTGGGTGCAGACGATGTGGGCGCATCTCCCACGAATTGAGCCGCCGCTCGCCCCCCCACCACCAGCCGCAGCGTGCCCACAACCGAAGCGGCCAGAACGCCACGTCGAGCGGGCCTGCCGAAACCATCGCCATGATCCGAAAACCGTGCCATAGTTGAGCAATCGGCCGGCAAGAACCCCGGTCGGCACCCGACCGTCCCGCAGGCGCGATTGGGAAAACTGGGAAATCACCTCTCCGCTCGGATGACCACGACAGCAGAAAGCAGACATCAATTGTTTGAGCGTCTCACGCCTGCTAGACTCCCGGTTTCGGTCCAAGCTGGCTCATGCCACTAAAACCGGTCCGGAACGGCCTCACCGAGGCCCCGGCTTTCTTTTCCTCCAACCCCCAACCCCCCTCGCACGCATGGTCAACCGCAATCTCATCCGTGAACTTGATTTAGGAGACGAACTCGAACAGGAAATCGAATTGGCGATGGGCGGCAGTGATGCCGCCGATTACGACATCGGCGAAGGAGGCTCCCTGTCGGTGAACACCGTCGTCGAAGGCAAGATCCTGCGAGTGGATGATGAGTTTGTGCTGGTTGATGTCGGCTACAAGAGCGAAGGACACATCCCGCGGAACGAGTGGGATGAATCAGAGCCTGAGCCGGCGGTTGGCGATCTCGTCAAAGTGCTGCTGGAAGACATTGAAGAAAATGTCGTCGAAGAACACCGCGGTCTGATCACACTTTCAAAGCGGAAGGCACGGCGGATCGAGGATTGGCTGCGGGTGATGTCGAGCGTCCAAGAGGGCGACGTGGTCACCGGCTTTGTGCTTCGGAAAATCAAGGGCGGCCTGCTCGTCGACATCGCTGGCGTGAACGTCTTCCTCCCAGCCAGCCAGGTCGACATTCGGCGACCGGCTGACATCGGCGACTACTGCGGACGGGCGATTCAGTGCCTCGTCCTGAAGATCGACGAAGCCCGCCGCAACATCGTTGTCTCACGCCGAGCGTTGATCGAACAAGAGCGTTCCGAGCGGAAGAAGCAGCTCATGGAGACCCTTGAGGTCGGCCAGGTTCGCCGTGGTATCGTCAAGAACATCGCGGACTTCGGTGCCTTCGTCGACCTTGGCGGCATCGACGGCCTGCTGCATATCACAGACATGAGTTGGGGCCGCATCGGTCACCCAAGCGAAATGGTCTCCATCGACCAAGAAATCGACGTCCAGGTCCTGCACATCGACCGCGAACGGGAAAAGATCGCGCTCGGCATCAAGCAGCGGACCCCGAGCCCGTGGGCAAAGGTCGCCGACAAGTACCCTGTCGACACCATCTGTAAGGGCAACGTGGTCAACGTGATGAGCTACGGGGCTTTTGTCAAACTCGAGGACGGCGTCGAAGGCTTGGTGCATATCAGCGAAATGAGCTGGACCAAACGGGTAAGTCATCCCAGTGAATTGGTCTCCCCGGGTGACGAGGTCGATGTCGTCGTGCTGGCCATCAACCAGGACAAGCAGGAAATCTCCCTGGGGATGAAGCAGACCCAGCAGAACCCCTGGGAGAAGGTCGCCGCCGACTATCCGCCTGGTGCGATCGTCAAGGGCGTGGTCCGCAACCTCACCAACTACGGTGCCTTCATTGAAATCGACGAAGGCATCGACGGGCTGCTTCATGTCACTGACATGTCGTGGACTCGCAAGGTGACGCACCCCAGCGAGGTGGTTGAGAAGGGTCAGGAACTTGAGTGCAAGGTGCTGTCCGTTGATCAGCAGCGGCGGCGGATTGCCCTCGGCCTGAAGCAGATGCAGGATGACCCGTGGACTGGTGACATTCCCGACCGGTACAAGGTTGGGGATGTGGTGCACGGCACGATTACCAAGATCACCAACTTCGGCGTCTTCGTTGGCTTGGAAGACGGGCTTGAGGGCCTGCTCCACATTTCTGAATTGACCGACGACAAGATTGAGAACGCCGAAGAACTTGTTCAGGTTGGCGATCCGATTGATGTCAAAATCCTGCGGGTTGACACCGATGAACGAAAGATCGGGCTGTCCCGCAAGCAGGTTGACGAAAGCGAAAGCCCCGCAGCCGCGGAAACGTCCAGCGAAGGCTAATCACCAACTCGCAACCTCGCATCACCGGCATGCCCCCGGCCGCTGGGGTTGCTTAGTTGTTCGATTATTCTCACTTCGACACAAGCCGAATGGCGACGACTGGACCGAGATGTTCGGTCGCGGAAGCGGTGGGCTGCTGGCCGACCATGACGGGTGGACCCGCAACCGGGGTGACGGGAAGCAACTGGCCGTTCTGCACGACGGAAATGTTGATCCGCACCCGTCGGGGCTGCCACCCACTGGCCGGAGAGTGAACCTGCCGAGTAAGTAGGGCTTCGCCAGCGGCCGGATCGATCCAGTCGATAGTGACCTGCTCAAGCCGCTGGGTGCCCTCGCCTTTGCACCAAAGTTGCAACCGGTCGCCCGGCTTGAGAGCTGCCAGTTGAATGCTCCCTACGGTCCCGGCAGGAATTGCTGGCCCCTCATGCTGCTCAGCCGCCGGTAGCGTGACTGCCGGAGACGATTCCACCGGCGGCTTCGGGGGGGCTTTGGCCAACGCTGGCCCGCCCGAGCGGAGGTCGGTGAGCCAAGATGCCACCTGACCCTTCAGCCCAGCCACCGTTGTAGCCGCAGTTCGCCCCCCCTGAATGACGGCGTTCACGTCACCTGTAACGAAAAAGCCGGCAATGATGATTGCCGCTGCGCAGACTCGGGCCATCGCAGCTCCGCACCTTTCAAAAAACAGGGTTTTTCCTCGGAAATTTGCGTCCCGAGAAAATCGAGGGTACTTCCGAAGGAACTATGCCACGCATTTTGCAGCCCTGCAGAGCGTGGCCGAGCATCCGGGGCGAGCACTGCTCCGGCATTTTTTCAGGCTGGCCCCAGACCGGGCCATCCGGCAGTATCCCGCCCCTCACAAGGCCATCACGCGGTGTTGGGAAAACGATGGAACACGACAACTTGAACCCTTGTTTGGGCATCTCGGCAATCGCTGTGCACCAGCCGACCTGGGAACTTCAGAACGACTGGTTCGGCGAGGCGATGCCCCGCAAGTTCAGTCGCCACACCGGCATCGAAGCTCGGGGGATTTCGCTCGAAGACGAGGTGACCATGGGGCTGAGGGCCGTTCGCCGTCTTCAGGCTGAAACCGGCTGCGACCTTGCCCAGTGTCGGGGCATCGTGTTTGCCTCACCCTCGTTCCTGCCGCCTTCTGTCGCCGGTCGCTTTCTCACGCCCGAACAGGCCCACCAGGAACGGCCACAGGTTGCTGCCCGGCTGCTGGCAGAGCGACTCCACGCCACACACAGTCGGACCCTCGGCCTGAACTGGTTCTGTTGCGGGTACAGCCGCGCGCTCTCGCTCGTTACAACGCGTTGGGCTCCTCGCCTCCAGTTGAACCAAGATGAGTTTGTGGTGGTTGTGATTGCCAGCCGAATCAGCCGAATCACAGATTATGGCTGCAGCCAGACGGCCGGACTCTTCGGCGACATGGCCGCCGCAACGCTGCTGGCCCCGCTGACAAGCCGGCGGTATCCGGCCCACTTCGAGGTGCTTCATGCCGATGCCCGGCGTGAGCAAATCGACCAGCCTGCCTTTGATTTCCAGCAGCGGCAGCAGGTTCCCGTACCGACGCCTGACGGCGGTGTTGCCCGTGCGGGCGACCGGATTGTCTACACCCTTGATGGTATGGCCATCGCTGACGCCGCTCCCCGCCAGATGTCAGACGCCGTGGCCGCAGCCCTGCATGCCTCGCAGCTCAATGGCAGCGACGTCGACTTCGTGGTACCCCACCAGGCGGGCACCGGCATCGTTCGCTTCACCGGCATGAAACTTGAGGAATACGGCATCGGCGGCGAACTGATCAACGGCCTCACCCAGCGGGTCGGCAACGTCAGTGGGTGCTCAGTTCCCTTTGCCCTTCGCGAAACCTGGGACCGGCTCGGCGGACTGATCGCCTGTCCGACTGCCGCCGTTGGCAGCCCCGGCCGGCCCGAGGTCCTCCGCGGCTGCGTCCTGCTTCGTTCCACCGCCTACCACGACCGCCAACGGACACAGGCAGCCTGAGCCAGCTCGCCATCGCTCCGGTGCTTTCCAAACCGGGGCGCCTCAGCGGCTTGGCATCTCACAGGAAACGCCCCCGGCAGCCGGCACGTAGCAAGCCCGTGCATAGTCCATCACCATCCGGTGGGCACTGAACCGCCAGGCCAGCGACGAGATTGAGTTCATCATCATGGTGATCCACTCGCGGGGCAGGCCGTCGGCGTCCCGTTCATAGAAGCGGGGCACGACCTCATTTTCAAGCACCCGGAACAGGGCCTCACCATCCCGCTCGTCGGTGATTTCGTCCTGCGCATGGGTCTCGCCCCGGCCAATGGCAAAGCCGTTGCGGCCGTCAAAGGCCTCAGCCCACCAGCCATCGAGAATAGAGCAGTTCAGCCCACCGTTGAGCACCACCTTCTGGCCACTGGTACCCGAGGCCTCCAACGGCCGCCGCGGATTATTGAGCCAGACGTCAACGCCCTGGATCAGATGCCGACAGACGTTGATGTCGTAATCTTCGACAAACACAATCCGGCCTGCCACCTGGGGGTCATGCCGCAGGTTGGCAATCTTGCGTATCAGTGACTTACCCGGCTCGTCGGCGGGATGGGCCTTGCCGGCGAAGATGATCTGAATCGGCCGATCGGGATCACTCAGCAAGGCGTGCAGCCGATCGAAGTGGGTCAGGAATAGCGCCGCCCGCTTGTAGGTGGCAAACCGCCGGGCGAAGCCAATGGTCAGCACGTTGGGGTCGAGCACGTTGCGGGCGGACTCTACAGCGTCATCACACTCACCGCGGCGTCGGCACTGCCGACTGAGCCGCCGCCGCACGAACTGCAGCAAGAGGTTCTTGAGGGCGTAATGGGTCTCCCACAGTTCCCCGGGATCGACCTCATAGATTTTCTGCCAGACATCGGGCTCGCCCATCCGCCGGATCCAGCCTGCTGGAAAGATGCGGTCATACAGTTGCAGCATCTGCCACGAGAGCCAACTCGGCACATGGACGCCGTTGGTGATGTGCCCGATCGGCACCTCCTCTTCAATCCGGGATGGCCAGAGATCTGACCACATCCGCCGGCTGACATGCCCGTGCAACGCGCTGACGGCATTGGCCCGCCGGGACAGTTTCAGCCCCAGCACCGTCATGCAGAAGGGCTCCTCATGGTTGTGTGTTTCAACCCGGCCGAGTGCCATTAGATGATCGTGGGAAATGCCCAGGGCATCCCGCGTCGGCCCCAGATGCTCCTCAATCAGGCTGCCGTCAAACCGGTCGTGGCCGGCGGGCACCGGCGTGTGGGTCGTGAAGACTGTCTGGCGGGCAATCTTGCGAACCGATTCATCAAACGAGTAGCCGTCCCGCTCCATCCGACCGCGGACGGCTTCCAGGGTGGCAAAGGCGGAATGCCCTTCGTTGAGATGGTAAACGCCTGGCACGATGCCCATCGCCCGAATTGCCTTGACGCCCCCAACGCCGAGCACCAACTCTTGGCGGATGCGGGTTCGGGTGTCGCCACCGTAAAGCCGGCTGGTCAACTCGCGATCTTCGGGCTCGTTGCCCTCGATGTCGCAATCGAGCAGGAACAGATTCACGCGGCCCACCGCCATCCGCCAGACCTTGGCATGGATCGATCCTGAGCGGGTCTCGACGGAAACAGTCAGAGGCTCTCCGCCCTGGTCGACCGCTGGCTCCAGCGGCAACAAATCAACCCGCGAATCGATGTACTCCTCATGCTGGTAACCATCGATGTCGAGGTGCTGCCGAAAGTAGCCCTGATTGTAGAACAGGCCGACAGCAATCAGCGGAATACCCAGACCGCTAGCACTCTTCACGTGATCACCCGCGAGGACGCCCAGACCACCGGAATAGATCGGGACCGATTCGTGGATCCCGAACTCGGCCGAGAAGTAGACGACCGGCTTTGATCCCAACACACCGGCGTGGACGTTACTCCAGGTCGATTTCGCGTCGGTATATTCCTTCAGCCGGCGATAGGCCTGATTAATCCGGCTGTAGAGCACCAGTTCCGCTGCCCGGGCCTCGAGTCGCTCGGGGGTGAATTCAGCCAGCAGCGCAATCGGATTGTGATCGAGCTGTCTCCAGCGAATTGGATCGAGTTCGCGAAAGAGGTTGGTCACCTCTGGGTGCCAGCTCCACCAGAGGTTTCGGGCCAGCGCCGTGCACTTGGCATAGAGCGTCTGAGGAGAAAGCTCCTCGAGGGTCAGCGTCGGCTTGGACGGCACGGTCGAAGCAGCGGGGGCATTCTGCAGATCAACATCTTCGGCATGGCTCATGGTGAAACTCCGGGGAGGGGGGTGGAGATGGCGGGGCACCAGCCAGGGAACCGGCAGAGTATACCGCGAGGCAGCCCCTGTCATGCAGTGCCGCGAATTGGCCCACCACTCAGCCCGGCCCTGCGGCTGGCCCAACGGCCCGGGGCCAACGCCCGTGGGGTATGCTGGTGATCATGAACGCTGCAACACCTCGAGCCTTTCCAGACGCTGCTGCGGTCGAGCCCCTTCTGCAGCGGGTCGTTGAGCGTGCCACCCGCACGCGTGAGGTTGGTCCCTGGGAAAGCGGTAACTTTGCTGATCTGGCCGAAACGGGCTGCCTGGCGGGCTGGATTGCCACCGAGGATGGTGGCACGGCGGCGTCGGAACTGGTGATCCACGAGTTTCTGGTTTCCCTGGCGGCATGCTGCCTGACCACGGCACTTGCGGTGACCCAGTGGGCCAGTGCCGTGCGGATTCTTTCTCGGGGCGACGCCGAAACTCGCGAACGGTTCCTGCCCGACCTAATCTGTGGACGGCAGCTGACAACGGTTGGGATCTCCCAGCTGACAACCAGCCGCCGGCATCTGGCCAAGCCGGTGATGGCAGCCACACCAACAGACGCGAGCTGGCGACTGGACGGGCTCTGCCCCTGGGTCACCGGGGCCGACAGCGTTCACACCCTGGTGACCGGAGCGGTTGTCACACCGGCCGCCGGGGGGGAGGCCGACCCTCGCTTCTTCGTCGTCGAGACCAACCAGCCCGGCGTGACGATCGAGCCTCCCCTGGCGATGCTCGCCCTGTCCGGCAGCCGAACCTCCTGTGTCCGGCTGACGCAGGTTGAGCCAGCCGCCGAAATTGTGCCCACCGCAGCCGCCGGCCCGCAGACCGGCGGACTCGGCACCACCGCCCTCGCCCTCGGCAGCACGCAGGCTGCCCTCGCGCTTTTGGTAGAAGAAGCCACTCGCCGCGACTCGTTGGCACCGATTGTTGCGGGGTTGCAACAGGAGGCCGACGCCGTTGCGGCACACCTGCGGGCAGCCACCCGCGACGGCATTGAGCCGGCCGCACGAAACACGCTTCGGCAGCGGGCCAATGCCCTTGTCACGCGGTCGGCGCAGGCTGCCCTGACCGCCTCAAAGGGAGCCGGCTTCATCACCGGCCATCCCGCCGAGCGACTGCTTCGTGAGTCGATGTTCTTTCTGGTCTGGAGTTGCCCCCAGCCGGTGACCGACTCGTGGCTCTGCGATCTGGCCGGGCTTGCCGAGGCCCTTCCGGGCGAGGCCCCGCAACCCGCCTGAGCCGCAGGCAATCCGGGGCCCCAAAACCCCGAATTCCACCAAAACCGAACTTGCGTGAAGTGGGCAGGCAGCCGACACTCCCCCCCTTGCTGCACCCGGCGGTCCTCCCGACCGAGGCCAGCCTCAGACCATTCCTTTTCCCTCTCCACGGTAGCGGCGCATGGATGCTCCCCGCTCGATCGTCATCGTCAAACTGTCGGCCATCGGCGATGTGCTGCATGGCATTCCGACAGCGGTGGCCCTGAAAAAAGCCTTCCCCGGGGCGACCATCGGGTGGATCGTCGAAGGACGGTCCGCCGACGTGCTGGCTGGTCACCCTTCGATCGACCACCTCTTTCGGCTACCGCGAGGCTGGCTGAAATCACCGCGTCAAGTCCGCAGCCTCTGGCGAGACCTGCGCACCTTCCGGGCAGACCTCACCCTCGATCTGCAAGGGCTCTTGAAGAGCGGCGTTGCCACGGCCCTCGCCGGCGGACGACTGCGGATCGGCCATGCCCGGCCCGAAGCCCGCGAAGGGTCTTGGCTGTTCTCAAACCACCGAGTCATGGCGACCTCACGGCATGTTGTCGACCGCAACCTCGACCTGCTCGCTCCTTTGGGGATCACCGTTGGGCAGGCTGACTTCGGGATGCCAGCCTGGCCGGTCAGCCGCGAGCGGGTTCGTACCTGGCTGGAACCGCTACAGCTTCGTCAGCGCCCGGTGCTCATCAACCCGGGAGCGGGCTGGGCCTCCAAGCGTTGGCCACCCGAGCGGTTTGCCGACCTCGCTGCCCGCCTGTGGCGTGAGCGAGGGCGGCCCTCCGTTGTGGTCTGGGGCGGGCCTGCCGAAGAGGCAATCGCCCGCGACATCGTTTCTACCGCCGGAGCAGGGGTCACCCTCGCCCCGCCAACCAGCCTGCAGGATCTGGGTGAACTCTGCCGCCAGGCAGATCTGTTCATCTCAGGAGATACCGGACCGCTCCATCTGGCTGCGGCGGTCGGCACCCGCTGTGTCGGCCTCTTCGGTCCGGTGCCGGCCACCCGCAACGGCCCCTACGGCGGCCAGCATGTAACGGTCGAGCCGCCCCCCGCCGTGCGTCCCCGGTGGGAAGACCGCAAGAGAGACACCCAAGCCATGGCAGCCATCAGCGTCGAGGCGGTGCTCGCGGCAGTCGGCACGGCGATTGACCAGGCGAGCGCCGCCTGAAGCCTCCGGCAGAGCGGCTATACTCTGGCCATGCGACGCCAGCCCACCAACCCGTTCTACATCGTGCTGGGTGTGGTCGGTTTTTTGTTCACGATCACTGCGGCGAGCTACTGTCTGTCGGTGCTTCGCGGCATTCGGCCGGAAACGACTGCCGGCCAGCCGCCGCATCCCCTCGAGCAACTGATGGACAGGCATGGCACCAGCCTGCTGGTCGGCCAACTCGTTGTGCTGGCCATCGCCACCGTAGGGGCGGTGGCCGTCGATCATGTGGCCGGAGAACGAGTCCGGCGGGCCCGGGAAGCTGAGCGAGCCGCCCGGAATGCTGAAGCACCAGCAGCTGGGGAGCCAGCCCCAGCCTCTCCCGCATCCCCGGAACCACCCACGCCGTGAGTCGCATCACTCAGCAGATCGCCTCGCTCCGTGAGCAGATCCGGCATCACGACCGGCTCTATTACCTCGACGCAACGCCGGAAATCTCCGACCTTGCGTACGACCGGCTGCTTGAACAGTTGCGGGACCTCGAGACGGCCCATCCCGATCTGATCACGCCTGACAGTCCAACACAGCGGGTCGGCGGTGAGCCGGTCTCCGCATTGACTGCGGTGCAGCATCGGTTGCCGATGCTGTCGATGGACAACACCTACAACACGGCCGACCTCAAGGCCTGGGGTACGCGGACCGAAAAACTGGTGCGTGACAGCGGTGACACCCGGCCCGTCAGGTGGGTGCTTGAGTTGAAGATCGATGGCGTTGCCGTAGCGCTCACCTATGCAGCAGGTGGGCTGGTTCTGGG